>JBKPNC010000051.1:0-23668 GCA_046732435.1 Actinomycetota bacterium | reverse complement strand
GTCCCAGAGCGTTCCTGTGTCAACCGGCCCGAGGAGCTTGTTGCCGCTCTTGTCGTAGACGGCAAAGGCGAGGTTGACCATCTCGACGTAGTTGTTCGGGCCGGCCTCGCCGTTCGGGTCCGGCGGGTTGACCTCGAACAGGCCCGCGGTGATGTTGTCCGGGTTGCTGAGCCCCTCGAAGTTCGCCTGCGTCGACGGGATCGTGGCCGCCGGGGACGCCGCCTGCAGAGCCCCGTCTGCCGTGAAAGGCCCGTCGGCTGCCGGGGTCGGGCCGAGGTCCGGCTCGTCCGCGGGGTCTTCCGCCTCGCCGGGTATCCGATGCGCGGCGAGGTCGCGCAGCGGTGGCGAGATGTCGTGCGCCGTATCCCAGACGACCGAGTGCGGCTTCACCTTTACCTTCGGCGCCGCCGCGGCGGTCCCTGCAGCGCCGAAGCAGACGCCCGCGGTGAGGATGCGGGTCAGGACGATGAAGAGCCCGGCAAGCCTGAGCTTGCCAGGCGCGGAACGATGAGTTCCGTGCATATGCGTACTCCCTCCCTTGTTGGACTGCGCAATGCGTGCAAGACCCTAAGCCGTCGCCCGAGCCGGTTCAACCTCCGGTCCACGGCCCGACGCCGCCGATCCGTTCGACCCTGATACGCATCACGTGTCCGGGAGGCGGGTCGTCCATCGGCGGGAACCTCACGTTCGGGCCGAGATAGACGTGCGCGAGCCGCTGCAGGAGCTCGGGCGCACCGCCGGGGACGAGTCGCGCCCGTCCGTGGACGACGAGGTACTGCTTCAGCCCCGGCGGCTGGATCTCGGTGCCCTCGATCGAGAGCGCGACGCGGGGATCGCGCTCGACGTTTCGTTGCTTCGCCTGCCTGGACGGGAGATGCCCGGACACGATCTCGTCGCCGTCTAGGCCGACCCAGACACAGGACATCTGCGGCGAGCCGTCGGGGTTCAGCGTCACGAGGTGCGCGAGCGATCCCGACTCAATCAGCTCGCGCGCGCTATGCGGTAGCTTCATCGGCGCGAAGCTTGCCTCTTCCCCCTACGTCGTGCAGGCGCAGTCGTCTCGCGCTCGACGAGCTCGGTGGGGAGGATCACCCGCTTGCGTCTCCGGCGCGCTCGCCCCCGCTCGCTCGTGATCGCCTCGATCAGCATCTCGGCGGCGATCCTCCCCTTCTCCTCGTGCGGCTGGGCGATCGTCGTCAGCGGCGGTGTCGCGAGCGCGGCGGCCGGGCTGTCGTCGAAGCCGACGACGGACAGTGCTTCCGGGACGCCCACCCCTCGCTCGGCCGCCGCCTGAAGGGCGCCGAGCGCCAGGACGTCGCTCATCGCCAGGATCCCCGTTGGCCGGGGCCTCGTCTGCAGCAGCTCGAGCGCCGCCTGTCTCGCAGGCTCGAACGCGTTCGGACGAACCGTCCGGACGGCGCCGTCGTCCCACGCCTCGCCCAGGCCCTCCCTGTAGCCGGCGAGCCGCTCGGTGCTGATGTCGATCGCCAGCGTGCCCTCGGGATCGAGAGCCCGCACGAACGACAGCACCGCGACGCGCTCGTGGCCGAGCGCACGGAGATGCTCGGCCGCAGATCGCGCCGCCCCGCGGTCGTCGATGCCGACGAACGGGGTCGGCGAATCGCGCGGCTGGTCGACCGTGACGACTGGCAGGCGCCGGTCGAGCGCCGCCTCGACGCGAGGGTCGTTCCGGACAGCGGAGTAGACGATGAAGCCGTCGACGGCGGCGGCTCGAACGGTGGCGGCGGTTTCCTCCCGGAAGCGGGAGTCCGGAACCAGAAGCAGCCCGAGGTCGGAGCCCTCCATGCCGCGGGCGAGACCGATGAGAAACGCCGGCGCCGCAGGATCGGTGAACTGGTACCGCAGGCGCTCGGAGAAGATCACCCCCAGCGCCCCTGCTCTGCCGAGGCGCAGGCGCCGAGCGGCGGGATCCGGCCCCGCGTAGCCGAGCTCCTTCGCGGCGGCGAGGACGCGCGTCCGCACGTCGTCGGAGACGAGCTCCGGCCGGCCGAACGCCTGCGAGGCGCTCCCGAGCGAGACCCCCGCCTGCTCGGCCACGTCGCGCAGGCGCGCACGCCGACTCTTCTTCGGGGCCATGCCGCTGAGGGTACCCTTGCGGGCGTGAAACGTTTCGTGTACCATCGTGGATGAAACGATTCATGTGAGGAGGCCGTCGATGCTCGAAATGCTCCTAGCACTGGATTTCGTCCGCGAGTACAGGCAGAAGACCTTCGAGGCGAACGGGCTCGTCAGGCCGATGCGGCTCGGCGGGAGCGACGAGCGACGCGAGAAGGCACGGGCCGCGTCACCGCTTGCGGCAAGGCCCGCCGGCGGACGCCTGCGAGCGCTCGTCCCCCGCCGTCACGCCGCTTAGGGACGCACGGCCGTGTCGCCTCGATCAGCTCAGCGCCCGCCGGCGTGACGTCCTGGTCGCCGTCCTCGAGCCGGCGGGCGATGTCGTCGCGATCACGTTCGACTCGGTCGCGCCCGGTCTCCCAGACGATGTGGATCGGCTGAGCCCGAAGATCAGGTTCTCGACCGCGGACCACAAGACGCCTCCTGCGGCAATTGCATACTCCCCGGCGTCGGGTTCGAGGGTTGCGCCACCGGGGTGGCTTGAAGCGGCGGATTCGTAGCTCCCACTGGAGCCCGTCGGGGGGAGGTTACGCGCTGCACGAGTTCGACGAACGGGGCCCCGAGGGGCGAGCTCGTCGTGGCGCGCGACTGCGGTCACGGGCGCCAGCTCACGTCTTCGCTCCGCCGAGAGCTGGTCGACGAGGAGGGACAGACCAGCGTACCTCGCGCCGCACTCCTCGATCAGCGCCCGACCGGTGAGCGCCTGACTACCCGTCTCCGCCCAATCGTCGACGAGCAGCACGTGGTCGCTCGCGCCGAGGACGGCGTGCTGGACCCGCAGCACGTTCTCTCTCCCGCGCCAATCCGGCGGCGTCCGGCGCTCCGCCTTTGGCCCAGGGGTTGACCGGATCGCCCTTCCGGATCGGCACAAAGCCGCAGCCGAGTCGGACGGCGACGGCGGTGCCGAACACGAACCCTCGCGCCTCGACGGCCGCGACCTTCGTGACGCCCGCGTCGCAGAACGGGTCCGCCAGCGCTTCGGCGGCGCGCCTCAGAAAGCCAGGTTGAGCCACGAGACCGAGCACGTCCGCGTGGCCGCCGACGAACCGGAGGCTGCCGACGAGCTCGTCGTGGAAAGTCATTGCAAGCGCTCTTGGATAGGGCCGCGGTTCAGCGGCTGACGCGGCAGATGATCTCCCAGAGGTGGCCGTCGGGGTCGCGGAAGTAGCCCGAGTAGATGCCCCACGGACGCTCGCCGCGCTCGCCGACGAGCGACGCCCCGGCAGCTTCCGCCCGTCCCAGCAGCTCGTCGACCTCGCCCTTGCTCGAGACGATGTGGCCGATGCTGAACTCGCCGCTCGACGGCGGCTCCACGGAAAGACCGGCGTCCTTTGCCAGGTTCTCACGCTCATACAGGGCCAGCGTGAGGCCGTTCGTGAGCGGGAACATCACCGCCGCGCCGCCGGCCGTGGCCTCGTCGCCGACGTGCTGGGTGCCGATCACGCCTTCGGACTCGAGCCCGAGGCGACGGTAGAAGTCGAGCGCGCGCTCGAGGTCGCGGACGGCGAGGGTGATGACGTCGATCCGCGGTTTCACCGCGCGTCCCGTCAGCGCAAGGAGGTCACTGCGAGAACCCTGCGAACTTCGCCCATTTCGGGTCGACGACGTAGTTCCCCTGGTTGTCGATGTCGAGGATCACGACCGGCACGACCTTGCGGTTCCCCGTCTTCGGATCGATCGTGATTGCGCCCGTGATGCCGGCGTAGTTCGCCGTCTTCGAAAGCTGCGTCCGCACCTTGTCGGCATCCCAGCCGCCGGCCTTGCGCACCGCAGCGAACAGCAGCTCGGCGGAGTCGTAGGCGAAGGTGCCCCACGTCCCGGGCTCGACGCCGAACCGCTTCTTGTAGGCGGCGACATAGCCGCGCGCGCCCGTGAACTGCTCCGGCGAAGGAACGCCGCTCGAGTAGCACCGCCTGGCAACGTCCAGGCCGGCCGCCTGGACGAACTTCGCGTCCTGGTTCGCCAGCCCCATCAGGCAGGTCGCCGTGACCCCGCGCGCCGCCGCCTCCTTCGCGATTTTGGCGCCTTCCGGGTAGTACGTGCTCGAGTAGAAGAGGTCGGGCTTCGCGGCCTTGATCTTCTGCACGAGCGTAGCGGCGTCCGGCTTGTTCTCGGGGAAGGACTGGTAGAGCACGACCTGCGCGCCCGCGCCGGTGAGGGCGTCCCGGACCTGCGCGGCGATGCCGGCCGTGTACGTCGACGTGTCGTAGACGATCGCCACCCGCTTGGCCTTGAAGAAGCCCATGATCGCCTTGGCCTCGACCGGGGCGACCTGGTAGTCCTTCGGCTGGATCGTGTAGCCGAGGCCGTCCGTCGCCTTGTTGCTCGTCAGGTGGATCGGGATGATCCCGTCGTCGACGTACGTCTTCAGGTTCTCCACGCCGACCGACGAGTTGTACGGGCCGATGACGGCGAAGGCGTCGTCGTCGGCGGCCCGTTTCGCAACCTGCTTCCCGACCTCGGGGTCGGCCTTGTCGTCGCCCTTGAGGACCACGATCGTGCGGCCGTCGACCCCGCCCTTCGCGTTCGCCTGACCGGCCGCGAGCCGCACCGCGTTCAACATGTCGGTGCCGGTAGCTGCCTGGTCGCCGGAGATGGGGCCCTCCGCGACGATCTTGACCTGGTTCTTGTCCTGCGAGGACGAGCCTCCGCCACAGCCGGCGACGGCCGCGAGTGCGAGTGCGAGCGCGAGCGCGCCGGCGAGCATCGTGCCTGATCTCCTCATAGGCCCCCTGACCGGGCGATGCTACTCCGGCCCCGATTCGCTTGCGCGCGGATCGGCATCACGGTGACAATTCCGGTGCCGCAACTGCGTCGATCCGGAGGTGAACATGGCCCAGGCCGACGACCGCACGATGGTGTCCGAACGGATCGCGCCGGGCATGCTGCCGCGCGTTCTCAACTCCTTCGACATGACGATCATCTTCGTGGCGATCGTCCTCTTCATCGTCAACGCGTCGGCGATCCAGCAGGCGCACCAGGCCGCGTTCACGTACTGGGCGCTGGGGTTCCTGGCGTTCCTGATCCCCGGCGCGCTCGTCACCGCGCAGCTGGGGCAGATGTTCCCGCAGGAGGGCTCGCTCTACGTCTGGACGCAGAAGGCGCTCGGCCCCTTCTGGGGCTTCTTCGCCGGCTTCTGCGCGTGGTGGCCCGGCGTCCTCGTCATGGTCGCCACCGGCGACGCGGTCGTGACGCTGTGGCAGTTCATCGACTCGGGCGGCCTGCCGAAGGCCTGGGAGCAGGGCCTGGTCATCCTCGCCGTCCTCTGGTTCTCGGCGTTCATGTCGACGCTCCGGCTGCGGATGACGCAGTCGTACGCGAATGTCGCCGTGCTGTTCTACGGCGCCGGAATCTTCGTGATCGGGCTCGCCGGCATCCTCTGGCTCGTCGGCTCCGGGCACTCGGCCACCGGTGGTTGGGGAACCGGAAGCAACTGGAGCATCCACTCCGGGGAGTGGACCTGGTTCGGATTCGTGATCCTCGCGCTCCTCGGCATCGAGGTGCCGCTGAACCTGGGCGTCGAGATCGTCCACATTCGATCGATCAAGCGCTACCTCTTCTGGGGCTCGATTGTCGTCATCGTCGCCTACCTCTGGGCGACGCTCGGCACGATGCTCGCGCTGCCGGCGGCGAAGAGCGTCGGCGCGACGACCGACATCCTCCAGGCGGTGCAGGTCGGCTTCTGGGGCTCACATGCCTTCGCGGTCGTCATTGCGCTGATCCTGGTCTGGTTCTTCGTCTCGAACACGATCGTCTACAACTACTCGTTCTCGCGGCTGCTGTTCGTCTCCGGGCTCGAGCAGCGCATGCCGCCGCAGCTCGGTCGTGTCAGCGACAAGACGAAGGTGCCGGTCTACGCGATCGTCGTCCAGACGGTGCTGTCCTCCCTGTTCGTCGTCGCCATCTTCAATCCGTGGGTTAGCGGCGACAACAACCAGCGGGCGTACTGGCTCTTCCAGGCAGGGGTGACCGTCATCTGGTGCCTGTCGATGGTGCTGCTGTTCGCGGACGTCTTCCTCGTCAGGCGCGCGTTCCCAGGGCTGTTCGAGGAGGTGCGCGCGGCCCATCCGTACATGCTGTACGCCTGCGGCGTGATCGGCATGCTGGCCTCGGCGTTCGGCGCGTACGTGACGTTCCGGTCGCCGTGGACGTCGCTGTTCACGCGGCAGCACTGGCGCCTCTGGCTCGGCGTGCTCTGCGGCGTCTCGGTCGCCGCGGCGATCCTCATCTACGGGATCAGCGAGTACATGCGCCGGCGGGGAGCTCCGCGGCCGAAGCCGGCGCCGGCCGCGTAGCGGGGCGGCCGAGCGACGCGTCGAGCGGTGGCCGTCGCATACCGTCCCGGCCATGGCCGTCCCCGGCACCGCCGCCGCTCGGCATCGCGTGATCGTGGTCGGCGGCGGGTTCGGAGGGCTGCTCGCCGTACGCACGCTCCGCCGCATGCCGGTGGACGTCACGCTGATCGATCGCCGCAACTTCCACCTGTTCCAGCCCCTCGTCTACCAGGTGGCGACGGGCGCGCTCACGGCAGGGGAGATCGCCTCGCCGCTGCGCGGCATCTTCAAGGGCGACCGCAACGTCCGCGTCGTCCTCGGAGAGGTCACGGGCTTCGACCTCGCCGGCCGCCGCGTCGTGGTCGGCGGCATGCCGGACGACGAGGGAGAGCGCGACTTCGAGTACGACAGCCTGGTCGTCGCAGGGGGTTCGAGCTACTCGTACTTCGGCCACGACGAGTGGCGTCCGTTCGCGCCCGACGTGAAGACGCTCGAGAGCGCTCTCGACGTCCGTCGCCGGATCCTGAGGGCTTTCGAGGCTGCCGAGTACGAGGCGGATGCCGACCGCCGTGCCGCCTGGCTGACGTTCGTCGTCGTCGGAGGGGGGCCGACGGGCGTCGAGATGGCCGGACAGATCGGCGAGATCGCCCGTGACACGCTTCGTCGTGACTTCCGCTCGGTCGACACGCGCTCTGCCCGCATCCTCCTCGTGGAAATGGCCGATCGCCTCCTGCAGGATTTCCCGCCGCGGCTTTCCGACCGGGCGGCACGATCGCTCGAGCAGCTCGGCGTGACGCCGCTGACTGGGCACCGAGTCGTGGGCATCGACGGACACTCGGTGTCGGTGGCAGCCGCAGACGGCGAGCCGGATGTGGTGCCGGCCAGGACCGTGATCTGGGCGGCCGGCGTCGTCGCCTCCGAGCTGGCGGCCCTCCTCGCCGCGGAGTCAGGTGCCGAGCTCGACCGGGCGGGCCGTGTCGCGGTCGGCCCCGACCTGACGCTTCCGGGCCATCCGGAGGTGATCGCGCTCGGCGACATGGTGCGAGTCCACGACGCCGACGGGCACGTCGTGCCCTTTCCGGGGCTGGCGCCCGTCGCCATGCAGCAGGGGCGCTACGCTGCGCGCGCGATCCGCGACCGCCTCCGTGGACGGGAGCCCCGTCCGTTCCACTACCGCGACAAGGGCAACCTCGCCACGATCGGGCGCAAGCGGGCGGTCGCCGACATCAAGGGCCTGCAGCTGAGCGGCCCGCTCGCCTGGCTGACGTGGCTGTTCGTGCATCTCTTCTACCTGATCGGCTTCCAGAACCGGCTGCTCGTCTTCATCCGCTGGACGGTCAGCTTCGTGACGCACGGGCGCGGCGCCAGGCTGATCACCGGCATGCCCGGCCGGCCGGAGCAGGGCTCAGCGGGTCAGACACCGGGTGTGGACTGAAGCCGGGCGGCGCCGAAGACCCGGTTGCACTTGGCGCAGAAGATCGCCACCGATGCGGGCATATGGCGCGCGGCGTCGGCCGGCAGGCTGTACTCCTGGCGTCCCCACGCCCGCTTCAGGGAACCCACTTCCAGCCGCTGGGTGCGGCCGGACCGGGTGCTGACGAGGTAGACGTAGAGCTCCGGCGCGCGCTGGGTCTCGAAGCCTGAGCTGAGGCGAAGCCGCAGGTTGCCTGACTCGTCCCGCAGGATCGTTGCCGTGCCCGAGGTCCCCCACGTGACGGCCCTGAACGTGCCGCGCGCGAGGACGGCCGGATGCCCGCCGACGAGACCGCTCTGCCCGTTATTGCGGGCGAGGACGACACCCGCTGCCACGCCGCCGACGACCGCAGCAAGCAGCACCGCCAGCAGCAGACGCGTCCGTGTCGACATCGCCCCCATCGTGAGAAGCCTCACTTTGCCACATACGGCGCGACGCTTCGTCCGATTTCAGGTCGCCCGCCGGGGCTAGCCGAGGCTATGCGACAGCCGCGATGGCCTCGCGCAGCGTCCGTTCGAGGAGGACGCGCACGAGCTGCGCCTTGTACGCAGCCGAGCCGTTGGAGTCCTCGACCGGCGAGGCGGCCTCGGCGGCGGCAGCTCCCGCCCGCTCGAGCATGCTCACGTCCATGTCGCCCGAGGCGGCGCCGGCGAGCAGCCGTTCCGCGTCCTCGGCACGAACCGGGCGTGCGCCCACGGAGCCGACCGCGACGCGGATCTCCGCGACCCGGCCGTCATCGACGGTGACGCGCGTCGCGAGGGTCGCAGTCGGGCGCTCGTGGAAGGCGAACTTCGCGTGCGCGATCGCGGTGCGGCCGACCGGCAGGGGGATGCGGACCGACGTCAGCACCTCACCCGGGTGCAGCGCGGTCTGGTACGGGCCGACGACGAAGTCGCCGATCGGCAACCGCCGGGCGGGCTCACCGCCTTGGCGGCACTCGACTTCCGCGCCGGCGGCAAGCAGGAAGGTGGCCGGGTCGGAGTGCGGGTCGGAGAAGCAGAGGTTGCCTCCTAGGGTTCCCACTTCGCGGACGCGCACGTTCGCGACCCCGCGCTCCATCGCAGCGAGCGCCGGCAGGTGGCACAACACCACCGGCGAGCGCTCGATCGCCCGGTGCGTCGCGGCGGCGCCGATGACGAGCGCCTCTCCGTCGACGCGTACGCCGCGGAGCTCCTCGACGCGCTTGAGGTCGATGAGATGCTCGAACGAGGCGAACCCGAGCTTGAGCAGCAACAGCAACTCCGTGCCGCCGCAGTAGAACGCCGCATCATCACCGTGGCGCGCGGCGAGGTCGCTCGCCTCCTCGAGCGTTCCGGGCCGGTGCAGCTCGAACCGCGGCAGGCTCATGCCTGCAGTTCGACGGCGGCAGGCTCCGACAGCTCGGCGAGCGTCGCCTCGACGCCCTCTCCGATGGCGACGCGAACGCCGAGGTCGGCGAGCGTCCGCCCGAGCGCTGCCAGCCCAACGACGGGGTAGAGGGAGCGGGCCGTCGGACCCATATGCCCGATGCGGACGAGGTTCCCCGCGCCCTGGCTGCCCGAGATCATCACGCCGTACCGGTTCCGGCACTCGTCGCGCACCTGCGTGTCGGTCAAGCCTTCTGGAAGGGCGACGGCGGTCACGCACGCGGCGGCGAACTGCTCGGCGCGGGGCCAGAGCTCGAGCCCCATCGCCCGCACGCCCGCCCTGCACGCCCGCCCGGCGAGCGCGTGCAGCGCGAAGCTCGCCTCGAGCCCTTCCGCGAGCAGCTCGTCGGCGGCCGCCTCCACGCCGTGCACGTCGACCACCGACGGCGTGAACGGGAACTTGTCGCCGTCGATCCACTGCTCCTTCCAGTCGAGCATCGAGAGGAACGACGCCCGCGGCGCCGCGGGATTCGCGCGAATTGCCTCCCACGCGTCAGCGCTCACGCTCATCAGCGACATCCCGGGCGGACCGGCCAGGCACTTCTGCGGCCCGGCGACGCATACGTCGAGCCTCCACTCGTCCGGCCAGATCGGGATGCCGCCGAACGAGGAGACGCAGTCGACGAGCGTCAGCGCGCCGTGCTCCTTCGCGATCGGCCCGATCTCGTCGACGGCGTTGAGCGTCCCTGACGGCGTCTCGCAGTGGACGACGGTGACGAGCTCGATCTCGGGATGGTCGTCGAGGTACCGCGCCACGTCGCCGGGGTCAACCGTGTCGTTGTACGCGACCTCGAGCTCGTGCAGCTCGGCGCCGAAGTCCCGGAGCCAGTACCCCATTCCCTTGCCGAAGACACCGGAGACGAGGTTCAGGACCGGCATGCCCGGACGGACGAGCGAGCGCGCCGCCGCCTCGAGCCCAAGCACGGCCTCGCCCTGCATCAGCAGGATGTCCTGCTTCGTCCGGTACAGCTCGCCGATCTTCCGCTCCGTCCGGCGGAACGCTTCGAGGAAGACGGGGTCGTAGTGGTACGTGATCGGTGCGCCCTGGGCGGCAAGCACGCGCGGCGGGGCCATCGTCGGCCCGGCGCTGACGGTGAAGTCGGGGTCACGCACGGCGGGTCTCCTTTCGAACGGCGGCTAGCGGGCGCCGCGCACGTACGGCACGGCGAGCGCCGGGGGCAGGTACGCGCGGCGGGAGAAGAGGACGAGGGCGAGGATGATCGCGATGAACGGCAACATGTTGATGACGTCCTCCGAGATCGTGATGCCGGCGATCTGGAGCGCGTTGGACAGGGACAGCGAGATCCCGAACACGAACGAGCCGATCACGACGAGCAGCGGCCGGCCGCGGGCGAGCATCGCGATCACGATCGCGATGAACCCCTGTCCCTGCGTGATGAACGGCGTGAACACGCCGGCGACGGCGATCGACAGGTATGCCCCGCCGAGCCCGGCGAGCGCCCCCGTCGACAGCGCCGCCCAGCTCCTCGTCGCCAGCACGCTCACGCCGGCGGCGTCGAGTGCCTCGGGGCGCTCGCCCGCCGCGCGCAGGTTGAGGCCGACGTTGGTCGAGCGAAACATCCACGCGACGACCGCGACGAGGCCGAATCCCAGATAGACGACCAGCGGCTGCTCGAACAGACTCGTGCCCACCACCGGGATCCGATGGAGCAAGGGGACCGAGACGGTCGGCGTCGCGCCGAGCCGCGGGTACGTCGTGCCGAACTGGGCACCCTGGAGGACGCTCGTGATCCCCTCCCCCAGCAGCGTGATCGCGATCCCGACGACGATCTGGTCGAGGCCGAGCCAGACGCAGAGCACGACCATGATCGCGGAGCCCGCCATGCCGCCGCCGATGCCGGTCAGGAACCCGAGCCAGACCGAGTGGCTGTAGTGGGCGCCGAGGAACCCGAGGTAGGCCCCGAGCAGCATCATCCCCTCGAGGCCGATGTTCAGCACGCCCGCGCGCTCGGAGATCGTCTCCCCGAGCGACGTGAACATGAGCGGGATGCCGGCGAGGAGCCCGCCCGCCAGCACGGTCGTCCAGAAGACCTCGGTGAAGATCTCACTCAACCGCGGTCTTCCTCCAGAAGAGCGATGCGCGAAGCGCCTGGCTGAGGCCGGGCGTCAGGTAGCTGCCGCCGAGCTCGCGACGGCGGCCCAGGTACTCGATCACGGTCATGAACAGGAGGATCAGGCCGACGAGGACGAGCAGGAAGTCGATCGGCAAGTCGGCCTCCGCGGTCGCGAGGTCGCCGCCGGTCGAGAGCACGGCGTAGAAGGCGACGAAGGGCACGACGGCCAGCGCGTTCAGCCGGGCGAGGAACACGAACGGGATCACGGCGTCGCCGTACGCCGGGAACTGGTCGGCCCGGACGTAGCCCCAGAGGCCGAGGATGTCGGCCGCGGCCGCGGAGCCGATGAGCCCGCCGCTGATCAGGAACGCCGTGATGATCAGGCGTGGCAGGCGGATGCCGACATGGCGCGCCGCGCGGGGGTTCGCCCCGAGCACCTGAAGCCGGAGACCGAACGCGGTGCGGGTGAGCAGGTAGTGCACGGCGAGCACGGCCGCGAACGCGACGAGCAGGCCCACGTGGATCCGCGTCGACGGGATCGACGGCAGCATGTCCTCGAGCGGGATCACACGCGTCTGCGGCGTCTGGATGGTCGGGTCCTGGAACGGCCCCTTCACGAGGATGTTCGCGAGGCCGACGCCGATGAAGGACATCATCAGCGTGGTGATGATCTCGTTTGTGCCGTAGCGGGCCTTCAGGACCGCGGGCACGAGCGTCCAGGCCGCTCCGGCGGCGGTCGCCATCAGGAAGAGCGTCACCAGGGCGACCGCGAGCGGCACGTGGTTGACGAGCGACGGCCCGTACCCCGCGACGAGCGCGGCGCCGAGGGCGAACTGGCCGTTGTAGCCGAGGTTCCAGATGCTCGCCCGGAAGATGACGGTCAGGCCCATCGCGATCAGAAGCAGCGGGGCCATGCGGATCGCGCTGTCCTGCCACGACCCGTTCTGCACGCCGTACAGCCAGATATGGGAGTAGAACGTGCGCGGGTTCCGTCCGAGAATCTCGAGCAGGATGGCTCCGGCGACGAGGGCGAGTACGACCGGCAGCACGGAACGGATGAGCACGTCGACGAGCCGGAGCCCGAGTCCCACACCCCGGCGCCAGGGCTCGGACACGACGCGACGCCCCGAGTCGACGGCTTCCTGCGCCATCAAGCGGCCTCGGCCGGGAGCTCTCCGACCATCAGGTGCCCGACCTCGTCGGCGGCGCCCGGCCCGTTCGGCACGACGCCCACGAGGCGGCCGCGCGACAGCACCGCGATCCGGTCGCAGATCTCGATCAGCTCTTCCAGGTCGGTCGAGATCACGAGCGCGGCCGCGCCCTCGCGCGCCAGCCGGAGGATCGTCTCGCGGACGGCGCTCGTCGTCCTGACGTCGAGGCCGTACGTGGGCTTGTTGAACACGACGACCCGCGGCTGAAACGCGAGCTCCCGCGCGAGGACGACCTTCTGGATATTGCCGCCGGAGAGGGTGCCGACGCGAGAGCCCACGCCCGGCGTGCGGACGTCGAACTCCTTGACCAGCTCGTTCGCGCGACGGCCGACCGCGCCGCGCTGGATGCGCCCCAAGCGCCAGAACGGCGGCTGCCCGATGCGCTTCAGGAACAGGTTCAGCGCCACGCTGAGCGAGGCGACCGTGCCCTCGCCGAGCCGGTCGTCGGTGACGTAGCGGAGCCCGAGCTTCTGGCGGGCAGAGACCGAGAGGCGCGAGATCGGCACGCCGTAGAGCAGGATCTGGCCGCCCGTCAGGTGCCGCTGTCCCGAGATCGCCTCGGCGAGAGCGCGCTGACCGTTCCCGTCCACGCCGGCGATGCCGAGGATCTCGCCGGCCCCGAGCGCGAACGACACGTCATCGATGCCGAGCTCGGCGCCCACGCCCTGCGCCGAAGCACGGTCGAGCTCGAGCACCGTCTCGGCGTGGACCTCGTGGTCCGGCTCCTGCTCGACGATCTCGAGGTGCTCCTGCTCGACGACCTCCAGGTCCTCCTGGAGCTCGGCCACGTCCTCGACCGCTCGCGCCTCCTCGCCGAACATCATCCGGATGATCGCGTCGCGGAGCTCCTCGGACGATGCCGAGGACAGCGCGTGCGCGTCGAGCGAGCCGGCGAGCCGGCCCTGGCGGAGCACCGAGATCCGGTCGCCGAGCGACAGCGCCTCGTGGAGTTTGTGGGAGATGAAGACGATCGCCAGGCCGCGCTCCTTGAGGCGGGCGAGCACCTTCTCGAGCTCGGCGAACGCCTGCGGGGTCAGCATGGAGGTGGGCTCGTCGAGGATGAGCACTCGCGAGCCCCGCCAGAGGGCCTTGATGATCTCGACCTGTTGCTGCCGGCCGAGCGCGAGGTCGCTCGCGTACGCGTCCGGGTCGATCTCGACGCCGAGCAGGCCCGCGAGCTCGTCCAGCCGGCGGCGAGCCCCGCGCGTGTCGAGGCGCAGGCTCCGCGTGTCGCCGAGCATGAGGTTCTGGAGCACCGTCAGGGCCGGAATCAGCGTCGAATGCTGGTAGACGGTGCCGATGCCGAACTCGAGTGCCGCCCGCGGCGAGGCGATCGCCGCGTCCTGGCCGTCGATCCTGATCCGCCCGGCGTCGGGCTTGACGAGCCCGGAGAGGATGCCCATCAGCGTCGACTTGCCCGCGCCGTTCTCGCCGAGGAGGCAGTGGACCTCGCCGGCGCGGAAGGCGATCGTCACGCCGTCGTTCGCGACGACGCCCGGGTACCGCTTCGTGATCTCGATGAGCTCGACGACCGGCGCCTGCCGCTCCGCCGCCGCGTCGGCCGGGGTCTGGTTCCCCACGCTCGCTCCTCGCTACGGCCTGGGCGCGCGGCCTGAGCCGCGCGCCCAGTGGCCGAGTCCTACTTGATCAGCCTTTGCACCGCCGCCTTCGTCGTCGCGACGGGCACCTTGATCTTCTTCGCGACGATCTGCGCACGCGCCTTCTGAATCTGCTTCCAGACGCCCGCCTTGATGTAGCGAGTCTTCAGCAGCGAGACGCCGCCGTTGGCCAGGCTGAGGTTGTAGCCGTGCGTCCCGTACGTCCCCTTGTTGATGTCCCGGATCGCGCTCTTGAACGCGCCGGTGAAGCTCCAGAGAACCGACGAGAGGAAGACGTGCTTCTTGTCGATCGGCGCCAGGTTGCCGATGTCACCGATCATCCACACCTTGCGACTGGCCTTGCTGGTCTCGATCGCCTGCAAGTAGCCGAACGTCGCGCCGTCGCCCATGCAGAAGAGCACGTCGGCACCCCGGGCGATCACGCTGGCCGCGACGCGCTTGCCGCCGGCCGAGTCGTCGTAGCCCGTCGGGCTGATGATCGCCAGGTAGATCTTCGACTTCTTGTCGAGCTTGCGGAACCCGGCGGCGAACCCGCCGCTCATCTTGAACCAGTTCGGATCGTTGGCGGAGACGAGGATCCCCACCTTGTGCGCCTTCGTCGTCCTCGCCGCGAGCATGCCCGCGAGATAGGACGCCTGCTCGCTCGAGGTCGTGATGTAGGAGAGGTAGCCCTTCGCACGAAGCTTCGGGTTGTCGTACGTAATCATCGGCACCTTGAGCTGCCTCGCAAGCCGCGCGGCGACCGTGTCGTAACCGCTCGCGTGCGCGATCACGAACTTGGCACCGCCCGACGCCAGCTGGCGAAGCACGACGTCGGTCTTGTCGTAGCCGATGTTCGTGACGACCTGGATGCTCGCCCCGTTGGCCTTTGCCGCAGCTCTCGCGGCCTTCACGCCCTGCTGGTTCCAGCCGTAGTCGTTGTCCTTCGCCGGTGTGGCGATCGCGATCTTCGTCACCTTGCCGGAACGCTGCGTGCTCGCGTATGCGGCGCCGACCGCAACGACGCCTGCGAGAAGCGCGACGACTGCGATCAGCCTCGCTGCAGGTAGACGGTTGTGCATTCCCGACCTTCCTCCTTCCCCCTCCTGGTGTCCGCCGCGAGAGTACCCGCTCGTCGGCCGTTCCACCTTGCTCGCCATTGGACCCCCTGCTAAGGTCGCCTGCCAACTGTCGACAGTTGACGGGCGCGACCTTATCGCGTCGGCCAGGGGAATGCAATGACGAACGAAGCGACGGCGACGAGGGACCGTCCGGCTCGAGCGCCCGGGCCGCTCGACAACGCGACGCTCTGGGAGCGCGTCCACGAGCACCTTCGCGATGAGATTCTCTCCAACCGGCTGGCCCCCGGAACCGAGCTCCAGGAGGTTGCGCTCTCGGAGCAACTGGGCGTGAGTCGAGGCCCGATCCGGGAAGCGATCGGCCGGCTGGCGGCAGAGGGCCTCGTCACCGTCCGCCCGCGCCGCGGCGCCGTCGTCACGTCCCTCTCGAAGGAGGAGTTCGTCGAGGCGTACCAGGTTCGCGAGGCGCTCGAGGCATTCGCGATCCGGCTAGCCGTCCCCCGTCTCGAGGGTGACGGGCTCGACGAGCTCGCCCGTCTCGCCGACGAGATGGACGGGCTCGCCGCCCGCGGCGACGTCGACGGCTTCTTCGAGGCGAACGCCCGCTTCCACCTGGCGATCGTCGAGGCGTCCGGCAACCGGCAGCTGGCCGACATGTACCGGAAGCTGACGGGCCAGATGGGCCGCTACCGCCGGGTTTCCCTCGGCCTGCGCGGCAGCCTGCGCCGGTCCGTCGACGAGCACCGTGCCATCCTGCGGGCGATCGACCGCAAGGACGCGGAGCGGGCGGCGAAGCTGCTCGACGAGCACATCCGGGTGCCACAGCGCCGGCTCGAGGCGCTGACATCAGACGAGTTCCGCGAACTGGAAAGGACGGACACGTGAGCGACCGTCTCCACTTCGGCGTCAACCTCAACAACCGCGAGCCGCTGATCGCTCCCGACTACGACCTGCAGATGCTGCTCGACCTCTCCGAGGTCGTCGAGGAGCGCGGGTTCGACTCGGTCTGGGTCGGCGACAGCCTGTTTTCGAAGCCCCGCTACGAGCCGATCGCGCTGCTCGCCGCGATCTCGCAGCGCACGTCCAACGTGCGTCTCGGCACGGCGTGCATGGTCTCGTCGACCCGCAACCCGCTCTACCTTGCCCTCGAGTGGGCGACGCTCGACCGCATCTCCGGCGGTCGGACGATTCTAGGCACGGGCGCCGGAAACCCCGAGGAGGGCGTCCGGCGGGAGTTCGAGGCGCTCGGCCTCGACTACGCGCGGAAGAGCGCGATCTTCGAGGAGGGCCTCGCCGTCCTGCGCGCGCTCTGGACGGAGGGGTCGGTGACGTTCCACGGCAAGTACTTCGACTACGACGGCATCTCCTTCTCCTCCGGGACCGAGATGGGGCCGCTGATGCCGATCCAGCAGCCGCCACCGATGTGGGTCGTGTCGAATCCGCGGCTCACGGGCGACGCGCCGGCCGACGTCATCGAGCGTCGACTACGGGCCGCGTGCCGCCGGATCGTCCGTTACGGGGACGGGTGGATGACCTGCTGCCGCGCACAGCATCCGGAGGAGCTCGTCGAGCAGCTGGACTGGGTCCGCCGGACCGCCGACGAGCTCGGAGACGACTTCTCGCGGCTCACGATCGCGTACCAGGTGACGATGCACATCGCCGACTCGGAGGAAGAGGCGCGCCGCCACTTCGGCGAGTACATCGAGAAGTACTACCCCGAGCTGTCGAAGGCGATGGACCTCTCCAACTGGGGCCCGGTCGGAACGCCGGAGCAGATCGGCGACTGGATCCGGTCGTTCGCCGAGGCGGGCGTCGACCACTTCGTCTGCCGCTTCGGCGCGATCGACCAGTTCGGCCAGGTCGAGAGCTTTGCCGGCGAGGTGCTCCCGCAGGTCACACCCGAACGAGTGAGGTGAAGCGATGGCAACCGCAGTGATGGCGGACAAGGTGCTCGACGATGCAGCGCTGATCGTCGACGTCTGCTTCTCGGTCGAGGAGGGCGACGTCGTCACGATCATCTGCGACGACGACCGCGAGGACGAGGCGCGCGCGGTCGCCGACGTCTGTGTCCAGCGCGGCGCCTGGCCGGTGATCATGAACAACGAGTTCCAGGTGCGCCGCGGCCGCGCGGACGTCCGCTTCGCGATGGCGCCGCCGGCGAACCTCCACCGAGCGATGGTCGGCTCGGACGAGGTGATCATCATCGCCAACCTCGAGTGGGCGAACCGATTCGCGCACGTGAACGCCGTCCGCGAGACGTGCGCGGCGAATGGGAAGATCGCGTCGATCGAGCCGGGGATGGGAGATTGGGGTCTCACCCGCGAGGACCTCGAGCGCTCCGCCCAGCGGACCAAGGACGCCGTGGCCGCGCTCGCGGGCAAGACGCAGTGTCATGTCACGACGCCGCTGGGCACGGACTTCACCGTCTCGATCGAGGGGCGCGAGCCGCTCTGCCTGACGCCGTACAAGGCGCGCGGCCAGATGATGAGCCCGATCCCGCTCTGGACCGAGGTCGCGTTCGCGGCGATCGAGGACTTCACCCGCGGAAACGCCGTCGTCGACGGCGTGATGCTCGGAATCGGGCTCGAGGGCCAGGTGAAGGAGCCGATCCGGTGGACGCTCGAGGGCGGTCGCTGCGTCAACATCGAGGGAGGCGACGAGGCCGAGCGTCTGCGCAAGGCGATCGAGGGTGTCGAGAACGCGGATATCGTCGGTGAGTTCGCCTTCGGCACGTCGGAGAAGGCGCCGTTCGGGACACCGTCGGAGAAGGGTCGTATCGGCACCGTCCACCTCGCGCTCGGCGACAACCACAACGCCTACCCGGGAGGGCAGAACGTGTCGTCGCTGCACCTCGACGGCGTGTTCCTGAACGCGACGCTGCAGATCGTCGACGACGGCACCTACATCCTCAGGGACGGCGAATGGGCGCTTCCGTAAGCGTCGTCGCGCTCGAATCGGCCGATCCGATCGAGCTGCCGCAGGGCAGCTGGAGCCGGATGCTCGTCACGGACGCGACGGTCGACGGGAACCGGGCCTCGCTCGGCTACTCGCGCTTCGCGCCGGGGACCGAGCTGCCGCCCGTACGGCACGAGACCGAGGAAGTCGCCTACGTCGTCGCCGGCTCTGGCGAGCTGCGCCTCGACGACGGTGCGGTAACCTTCGGCGAGGGGGACGCGCTCCACATTCCCGCGGGCGTCTGGCACGCGGTCGTGAACACGGGCGGCGAGGACGTCCTGATGGTCTTCGGGTTCCCGCACCCGGACTATCCGCCCACCGAGCGCCGGTGAGCGTCTCGGTCGCCGCGCGGTCGCTGCGCGAGCAGGCGGCCTGGGCCTGCCGGATCCTCGCGCTCGAGGGGTACGCCGACCTCACGCTCGGCCATGTCAGCATCCGTGACGACGGCGGCGATGCCGTCTACATCAAGCGCAAAGGCGTCGCACTCGACGAGGTCGGGCCCGAGGACGTCGTGGCGGTCGACGACCCCGAGGCGACGCTGCACCTGGAAACCGTCCTGCACACCGAGATCTACAAGCTGCGCCCCGACGTCGGCGCCGTCATCCACGGGCACCCGCCGTACACCACGGCGTTCGCAGCGACGGACGCGAGGCTCGAGCTGCTGACTCACGACGCCGTCCTCTTCAGCGCCGGCATCTCCGTGTTCGACGACACGGCGTCCCTCGTCACCGACGAGGAGCAGGGTCGGGCGGTCGCCGAGGCGCTCGGATCCCGCCGTGCCGTCATCCTGCGCAACCACGGCGTGGTGATCGCCGATCGCGACGTCCGCTGGGCAGTTCTCAGTGCGGTGACGCTCGAGCGGGCGATCAGGCTTCAGTCGATCGCCTCCACGCTCGGGGCGCTGCGTCCCATCCCGGCCGACCATGCCGAGGAGATGTACGCCGACAAGTATCAGGACCGGTTCCTCGACGAGTACTGGGAGGCATGGATCCGCAAGGTGCGCCGCGCGGGGGCCCACGAGGGGATGCCCGGCGAGTGAACCTCGAGCTGCGGGTCAACGGCACGGACGTGGTGCGCGACGTGCCGGGAAACGAGCTGCTTCTGGACTTCCTGCGGGAGCGGCTCGGCCTCACCGGGGCGAAACGCTCTTGCGACGTGCAGGTGTGCGGGACGTGCACCGTGCTCGTCGACGGACGACCGGTGTCCTCGTGCTGCTTCCTCGCGGCGGACGCCGACGGGAGGGACGTCCTGACGATCGAAGGGCTCGCCGAGCGCCCCGAGTTCGAGCAGCTCGAGGAGGCGTTCACGAGGCACGCGGCCTTGCAGTGCGGCTTCTGCACCCCCGGCTTTCTGCTCACGACCGCGGCGTTCCTCGAAAGCGGCGAGGCCACGTCGGCGGAGACGGTCAGGCGCGCGCTTGCGGGCAACCTCTGCCGCTGTACTGGCTACCGCGGCATCGTCGAGGCCGTCTGCGACCTGGCGGGCGTGGCAGCATGACGACGGTCGAGCGTCCTCGCGTGGAGACCGGCGGTCAGGTCGGCCGCTCGGTACCGCGCCGCGACGCGGCCGAGAAGCTTCGCGGCCGTGCCCAGTTCGCCGGCGACCTCCAGCTGCCGCACATGCTCCACGGCAAGGTGCTGCGGTCGCCGGTCGCGCATGCGCGCATCACCTCGATCGACGCGCGCGAGGCGGAGCGCATCCCCGGCGTCGTCTGCGTGCTGACCGCCGCGGATCTGGGCGATCTCGACCCGTACTGGGGTCACGCGATCCGCGACCGCCCGATCGTCGCCGTCGACAGGGTCCGCTTCGCCGGCGAGCCGGTCGCCGCCGTGGCCGCCGAGGACGAGGCGACCGCGCTGACCGCGCTCGACGCGATCGCGGTCGAGTTCGAGGAGCTGCCGGTCGTGGCCACCGTCGACGAGGCCCTCGCGCCGGGCGCGCCGCTCGTCCAGGAGGGCCCGATCCGGCCGGGCCTGTTCCACGGCCTCGGCGAGCTGCAGCCCCGCGACGGGAACGTCTGCTACCGCTACGGCATCGACCGCGGTGAGATCGAGGCCGTGTTCGAGCGGGCCGAGCTCGTCGTCGAGGACGAGTACACCTTCCCGGCCGTCTACCAGTACGCGATGGAGACGCACACCGTGGTCGCGCAGGTCGAGGGCGACGACATCCAGCTCTGGGCCTCGTGCCAGCATCCGTTTCTCGTCCGCGCGGAGATCGCAGCGCTGTTCCAGGTTCCCCTCGCCAACGTGCGCATCGTCGTCCCCTACCTCGGCGGCGGCTTCGGCTCGAAGTCCTATACGAAGATGGAGCCGATCGCAGTCGCGCTCGCCCGCAAGGCGGGCCGGCCGGTGCGCATCCAGAACCGCGTCTTCGAGTCGATGGTGACGACACGCCGGCACGGGATGCGCTGCTGGATGCGAACCGGGATGACGCGCGACGGCAAGCTGCTCGCGCGCGACGTCCGCTGCGCGTTCGATACCGGCGCGTACGCCGACAACGGGCCGCGCGTGACGGCGACGGCGGGGGACTCCGCTCCCGGGCCGTACCGCTGGGAGGCCTACCGCGTGGACGCGGCCTGCGTGCACACGAATACGGCGCCCTCCGGCTCGTACCGCGCCTTCGGCGCGACACACCTGCAGTGGATCGGCGAGCTCCAGGTCGACGACCTCGCGCGCCAAGCCGGCCTCGACCCTCTGGACGTCCGGCAGCGGAACCTGTGCGTCCCCGGCGAAGAGCTGCGGGCCGGCGGGAAGCCGCTCGACGCAGACCTCGTCGGCGACGTCTCGAAGGCGGCTGCGGCGCTCGGCTGGGGAGCTCCGAAGGCACGCAACCGCGGGCGCGGGCTCTCGGTCGGCCTGCTGGCGGCGGGCGCCCACCCGGTCTCGAGCGCGGTCGTCCGCATGGAAGCCGACGGCCACGTCGTCGTCCTCGTCGGCACGACGGAAGTGGGCCAGGGGGCACGTACGGTGCATGCGCAGATCGCCGCCGAGGAGCTCGGCGTGCCGGTCGAGCGAGTCACCGTGCGCGGAGCCGACACGCAGTTCACGCCCTATGACCGCTCGACGGGGGCGAGCCGCTCGACGACGCTTGCCGGGCTGGCCGTCAAGCGCGCCGCCGAGCAGGTTCGCGCGCAACTCGTGGAGATCGGCGGGGACGAGGCGGATCCCGAGGAGTATCCGGAGCTGATGCGGCGTCACTTCGGCCTCGCGGGCGGGGAGCTGATCGGACGGGGCGAGGTGGCGCCGGAAGGGACCGGCTCGTACGCCGAGGGCCCGGTGTTCTGGGAGGTCTGCGTCGGCGCCGCCGAGGTGGAGATCGACGAGGACACGGGGCGGGTCCGGGTCGTGAAGACGGCAACGATCGCCGACGTGGGGAAGGCGATCAACCCGCTTCTGGTCGAGCGCCAGGACGAGGGCGGGACGATGCAGGGGATCGGCAATGCGCTGCTCGAGGAGCTCGTGTACGAGGACGGGCAGCTCCTCACCCAGACGCTCCTCGACTACCGAGTGCCCACGGTCGAGGATCTCCCGGATGAGATGGCGTGCGTGATCGTCGAGAACGAGGACGGGCCCGGCCCGTACGGCGCAAAAGGCTGTGGCGAGGGGTCGCTCGCGGCGGCGACGGCTGCCGTCGCGACCGCGGTCGCCGACGCCGGCTTGCGCGTGACCGAGCTTCCCCTCACGCCCGAACGGGTGTGGCGGCAAATCAAGGAGCGAAAGGAGCAAGGCAAATGGCCGAGGTGAGACGAGCTGCGGTGGTCGGGACCGGAACGATGGGCCCGGGAATGGGCGCGGTGCTCGCGCGCGTGGGAATAGAGACGGCGCTGTACGACGTCAGCGAGGAGGCGCTCGACCGGGCGAAGGCAGGCGTCGAGCTGGCCGAGGGCGTGCTCGAGCGACTCGATGCCCCGCAGGCCGACGGCGGCGAGGTGCGCTTCGAGTCCGATCTGGCCGCGGCCGTCGACGGCGTGGAGCTGGTGCTGGAAGCGGTTCCCGAGAAGCTGGAGCTGAAGCACGACGTCTTCCGTGACCTGGAGCACCTCGTCGCCGACGACGCAATCCTCGCCTCGAACACGTCCGGGATCCCGATCACGGACATCGCGTCGGTCTGCGAGTACCCGGAGCGCGTGATCGGAATGCACTGGTCGAACCCGCCGCACCTGATTCCGATGATCGAGGTCATCCCCGGCGAGAAGACCGCTCCGGAGATCGTCGACGCCGCCTGCGAGCTCGTGCGTCGGTTCGGTTACGAGCCGGTCGTCGAGAAGGAGGTCCCCGGCTTCGTCGAGAACCGCATCCTCTACGCGATCCTGCGTGAGTGTCTCGACCTCGTCGACCGCGGGATCATCGACCCGGAGGGCCTCGACACGAACGTCCGCTGGGGGATCGGCTACAAGCTGGCCGTGATCGGGCCCATGGAGCTCCTGGACATGGCCGGCCTCGACATCTACAACGCCGTCGGCTCGTACCTGAACCGTGATCTGTCGACGGCGGACGAGGTCTCGAGCACCATCCGCGGGCTGATCGAGCAGGGCCGCCTCGGGATGAAGACGGGCGGCGGGCTCTACGACTACACCGCCGAGGACATCGCCCGCCTGCGCGCCGAGCGCGCGGCCAAGCTCGTCGCCGTACGGAAGGCGCTCGAAGGCCGACCGGTGGAGGTGGCCGGTTGAGGGTCTGGCTGCTCGACACCGGCTCGATCGTCATCGAGCACACGCAGCTGATGTGGAACGTCCCCGGGCCGCGAGTGCGGATCCCGTCCTACGGCGTGCTGATCGAGCACGACGACGGGCTCTTCCTGTTCGACACCGGCTTCGACCTCGAGCACACGGAGGCGGTCCTCCCGTTCGAGGAGCCGGAGCAGACGTCCGAACAGACAATCCCGGCGCAGCTCGAGGCGTGCGGCTTCACCACGGAGGACGTCGGCACGCTCGTCAACTCGCACCTGCACTTCGACCACGTCGGCGGCAACAAGCACCTCCGCAGCTCGAAGGTCGTCGTCCACGAGCGCGAGCTTCCCCAGGCCCGGGACCACGAGCCGTTCGAGTTCTTCGGGTACTCCGACAAGACCTGGGACTACGAAGGCGCCCGCTTCGAGACCGTCGCGGGCGACGTCGAGCTGGCCTCGGGGCTCAGGTTGTACGAGACGCCGGGCCACACGATCGGGCACTACTCACTGCTGGTCGAGGGGTCGGGCGGCTCGCGCCCGATGCTCTTCGCCGCCGACGTCGTCTACACGCCGGACGCCTACGACAAGGGCATCCAGGCCGGGTTCCACATCGACCCGGTCGCCGGCGTCCGCTCGATTCGCCGCGTGAAGGAGCTCGCCGAGGAGCACGGCGCCGACGTCTACTTCTCGCACGACATGGCGTCCTGGGACACGTACAAGCACGCTCCCGACTTCTACGTAGTCTGAGCGGAAGGAGGACGAGATGGGCAAGCTCGACGACCGGGTCGCGAT
>JBKPNC010000050.1:0-18258 GCA_046732435.1 Actinomycetota bacterium | reverse complement strand
CCCTACGGCAAGGATCAGTCAGCACACCTGCGACGCCTGGTCGAGCGCGGCGCGAGGGCCGATCAGGCGGCGCAGCAGCCACGCGCCGACGATGACCTCCGCCATGTTCCCGGCCTGCTGGCCGATCAGGCTCCCGAGCGGAAGGCTGGGATTGTCGAGGTGCAGCTCGGTGTTGACGAGCAGCTCTCCGAGGAAGATCCCGGGCCACCAACCCAGGCCGAAGAGATACAGGGCCGCGATGCCGAGCCCCGCCGGCGGCCAGATCGCCGCCACCGAGGCCGTATAGCGGAGCGTCTGCCCGAGCTTCGCCGCTCCGTAGTAGGCCGCGCTGATCGCGAGGCATCCCGCGACCCGCCTTGCAGTCGGCAAGCGCAAGGCGAATCCTGCGCGACCCGCCGGTGAGACCGGCGATACCTCTACCTCAGTCAGAGTCCCACCTTCGGCGGCACGTTATCGCGCGCGTCTAGCTCTCTGCGGTGAACGCGCAGCGCGGATCGTGCGCGCAGGCGAGCCGCTGAAGCAGCTCGTGGAGGGCCTTGCGGCTGTCCGGGTCGAGCGGGGCCAGGAACTCGTCTTCGAACTCCTTCACGATCGCGCGTAGCTGCGCGAGCTCCCGCTCTCCCTTCGTAGTGATGGTGACGACGTGGCGGCGCCGGTCCTGCGGGTCGCGCTGCCGCGTGATCAGGCGGCGGTCCTCGAGCGAGTCGAGCAGGGCGACGAGGCGGCTCGGGTCCAGAGCGAGCGCGTCGGCGATGTGCGCCTGGGTCACGCGCGCGCCCTCGGCGAGCATCGCCAGGACGCCGTAGTCGTAGGTTTCATACCCCTCCGCCTCGAGCTTCGCGATCACCTTCGACTTGAAGCCGAGGCCGAGCCGCGCGAGCAGAAAGCCGCTGCTCTTGAGCAATTCCTTGGCGACTTTCGCCGGAATCGCGCTCGTCGGGATCTCAGTCGTCGTGGTCATCGCGGAATAAGTGTAGCGCGCAACCGTTGTGTTGTGTTATCGTTGCACACTTCAACGATAGAGGGAGATGATCAATGAGCACAACAATTGTTACACAAGGGGCGGTCGGAGAGCGGGATCGCCGTTGGTGGGCGTTGGCGCTGATCGTGGCCGCTCAGTTCATGGTCGTCCTCGACATCGCGATCGTGAACGTGGCATTGCCGTCGATCAAGACCGACCTCAACTTCTCGCAGGAGAGCCTGCAGTGGGTGATCACCGCCTACTCGATCTTCTTCGGAGGCGTGCTCCTGCTCGGCGGGCGCCTCGCCGACCTGCTCGGGCGTAGGCGGCTCTTCGCCGCGGGCCTGGTGATATTCACGGTCAGCTCGCTGCTCGACGGGCTTGCCTGGTCGGAAGGCTCGCTGATCGCCTTCCGGTCGCTGCAGGGCCTCGGGGCCGCGCTGCTCTCGCCGGCGGCACTGTCGATCCTCACGACCATGTTCCGCGAAGGCCGGGAGCGCAATCTCGCGCTCGGCATCTGGGGCGCAGCCTCGGGTAGCGGCGGCGCCGCAGGCGTCCTGCTCGGCGGGGCACTGACCAGCGCGCTGAGCTGGTCGTGGATCTTCTTCATCAACGTCCCGGCCGGCGCTCTCGTGCTCGGGCTCACTCCGCTGCTCCTGAAGGAGAGCCGGGCCGACCTGCGTCATCGGCACTTCGACTTCGCAGGCGCCGCATCGATCACGAGCGGCCTGATGCTGCTGGTCTACGCCCTCACGCGGGCAACGCAGCACGGCTGGGCCACCGTCGAGACGATCTCGCTGCTCGCCGCGTCGGCAGCGCTCATCGTGGCGTTCTTCGTCATCGAGCTCCGCTCGAAGGCGCCGCTGTTGCCGCTGCGGATCTTCCGGTTGCGGACGCTGACGGCATCGAACGTGAGCGGCCTGCTGATGGGCGGCTCGATCTTCGCGCAGTTCTTCCTCCTCACGCTGTACATGCAGCAGGTGCTGCACTACTCAGCGCTGGAGACCGGCGTCGCGTACATCGGCCTCACCTTGACGATCATCGTCTTCTCGGCGGTCGCGCAGGCGCTCGTGACCCGGATCGGCGTCCGCCGCGTCCTGCCCGCGGGGCTGGCGCTGTCGACGGTCGCGCTCGTGATGTTCGCGCGGCTCCCGGTGGACGGCCACTACTTCAGCGACCTGTTCCCGGCCTTCATGATCAGCGGGCTCGGTCTCGCGCTCGCGTTCGTGCCGATGTCGATCGGAGCCCTGACCGGCGTGAGCGAGGCGGACGCCGGCATCGCCTCCGGCCTGATCAACACCACCCAGCAGATCGGCGGTGCGATCGGCGTCGCGGTCGCGACCACGATCGCGACGACCTTCACGGCGAACTACGTCGACGCACATGCCGGCGCGACGCCGCTCAGCGGGCCTGCGCTGACGCACGGCTTCCAGATCGCGTTCTACGTCCTCGCCGCCCTGGCCGCGGCCGGCGCAGTACTCGCGGCAGTGATGCTCGAGTCGAAGCCGGGCGAGCCGCAGATCGAACTGGCTCCGAAAAAGGCTCTGGAGCTGGAGGCAGAGGCGGCCTGAGCAACTTGCGGGCGCTCCTCGAAAGCCGAGGGGCGCCCGCCTAGTCCGGCTTTCCGGCCATGGCCCAGGCGGCGACCACGTACGCCGCGAGCAGGACGAGCGACAGCGCGAGCGTGGCCTTCAGTAGGCCGGAGCCTTTGCCTTCACGAAGGCGCCATACACCGACTCCCCCGAGCACGAGGGAGACGAGCAGGATCAGCCCGCCGAAGTCCGCGAGCAGAAAGCCGATCCCGAGCCAGGTCGGATCGTCGACGCCCTTGTTCGTCCAGCCCTCCCGCGAGGCAATCCACTCGCCTCCGGCGCGCATCAGTACCCAGCCCGGCAGCGACACGGCCAGAAGCGACCAGTAGCCAAGCCGCAGGAACCTCACGTCGCCGCGCGCGAACGCGAGTGAGCTCGCGCCGGCCAAGAGGCCCCCAACGAGGACCATCGCCCCGAGGACGTGCAGAAAGAGCGGGAAGTTCGAGCTGTCCGGACGGATCAGGGCGAGGACGGTCATGCGCCCGGCTTGAAGATCATGTCGAGGAGGATGAGCAACATGACCGCCGACGCCAGGAAGTGCATCAGGACCCCGTTGGAGGTCCTGTTCAGCGCGAGGAGCTCAGGGCTGGGGCCGGCCTGCCCGGCGGCCTCGAGCTCCTTCGCCTTTGTCATGCCTTCCATGTAGGCGACACCGGTGCGCTGGCCGAACGCGCCGGCGATGACCCAGAGCACGAGCGCCGCGACGATCCAGCCGTCCCAGATCGCAAAGCTGCCGACCGAGAAGGCGAGCCAGATCCCCAGGACGATCGTCCCGATCCCCCCGACTGCGACGGCTCCGTTTCCGACCTTCACCACCGGCTCCATCCGAATCGTCCCTTCCGGCGTGTCGATCTTCCGCACCGCCACGATCAGGACCCAGAAGAGGACGATTCCGGCGACGTACGCGAAGGCGCTGAGCACGTGCAGCGCCAGCATCCACGCGTCGAAGCCCACCGAAAGATCCTACGGCGACTAGATTGCCCGCGTGCGGCTCCTCGTCCTCGGCGGCACGAAGTTCCTCGGCCGGGCCGCGGTCGAGGAGGCGCTCGCGCGCGGGCACGAAGTGACGCTCTTCAACCGCGGCGAGACGAGCCCCGAGCTCTTTCCGGAAGCCGAGAAGCTTCGCGGCGACCGTGACGGCGACCTCGCTGCACTCGAGGGGCGTGAGTGGGACGCCGTCATCGACCCGTCCGGGTTCGTACCGCGAGTCGTCCGCGCTTCGGCCGAGCTCCTGCGCGGCTCCGTCCGCCACTACCTCTTCGTCTCGAGCGCGTCCGTGTACGCCGAGCCGTACCGGGCCGGGTTCGACGAGTCGGCGCCGACCCTCGATCCGGAGGTCGAGAGCGAGGATGTCCCCAGCCGCTACGGCGAGCTCAAGATGGCGTGCGAGAACGTGGTTGCGGAGGTCTTCCCGGACGCGCATACGAACGTGCGCGCCGGCCTGATCGTCGGGCCACATGATCCGACCGGGCGCTTCACGTACTGGCCGCTGCGCATCGCGGCCGGCGGAAACGCGCTCGCGCCCGCGCCGCAGGAGCGGCTCGTGCAGTTCATCGACGCCCGCGATCTCGGCGCCTGGCTCGTCCACGCCTGCGAGAACCAGGTGGCCGGAACCTTCAACGCAAGCGGCGAGCCCATCGCCTTTGCCGACTTCCTCGCCTCCTGCCCCGGCGATGCCCGGCCCGTCTGGATCGACGAGGCGTTCCTGCTCGAGCGCGAAGTCGGCCCGTGGATGGAGCTGCCTCTCTGGCTCCCCCGCGAAACGGACGCGCTGCTTCGGATGAGCGTTGCGAAGGCCGTCGCAGCGGGCCTGAGCTTCCGTCCGGTCGAAGAGACTGCCCGCGACACCCTCGCCTGGGCCCGCGAGACCGGCGCCGAGCTCGTGACTGAGACGCCGTACGGCTCGGCGGGCCTGGACCCGGCACGCGAGGCCGAACTGCTGGAGGCTGTTACGCTCGCGCCGTGAGCACGCTGGCGGACCTGATGACGAAGGAGCTCCTGACCGTCGACCCGGCGGACACAATCGGTGAGACGGCGCAGAAGATGGTCGAGCTCGGCGTCAGCTCGGCGGTCGTCTCCGACTACGGGCGACTGATCGGAATCGTCACCGAGCGCGACCTCACCCGCGCGGTCGCCGGCCGAGTGCACACGAGCGAGGCGCGCGTGCGCGAGTGGATGACGCCGGATCCGATGACGCTCACTGCGGATGCGACGCCGGAAGACGCCGCGAACATCATGCTCGAGAACGGCTTTCGGCACGTCCCGGTGGTCGAGGACGACCGTCCAGTCGGAATCGTCAGCATCCGCGACGTCGCGCGCTGGTCGGTCGAGGAGAGCTAGAACTACGCGAGCTCGAGCTGGCGGTGGGCTTCGAGGCCTGAAACGGCGACGCCCAGAAGCCTGAGCGCACCGGGCCGGTCCGCGAGCGCACGGTCGAGGCATCCGCACGCCAGCTCCCAGATCCGCACCGGGTCGTCGATCCCCACCGGAAGCGACGTCGAGCGCGACCGGAACGAGAAGTCCGGGTAGCGCAACTTCGTCGTCACGGTGCGACCGGTCTGGCCGCCGAGCCGCTCGGCGACCTGCTCCGAGAGGCGGCGCAGCTCGTCGCGAAGGCGCTCCACGTCCTCGATGTCCCGCTCGAAGGTCTCCTCAGCGCTGACCGAGATCGTCTCGGAGGAGAGCTCGAGAGGGCGCGGGTCGATCCCGCGGGCGCGGTCGCGGAGCAGCGGCCCGAGCTTGCCGGGCAGCAGGCGGCGCAGGGCGTCGTCCGGCAGCACGGCGAGGACGCCGATCGTCTCGACGCCCGCGCGGCGGAGTTTCTCCTCGGAGCGCGGGCCGACACCGGGCAGGCGCCGGACATCGAACGGCGCGAGAAACGCCGCTTCCCGGCCGGGCAGCACGACGGTCAGCCCGCCGGGCTTCCTGCGGTCGCTCGCGATCTTGGCGACGACCTTGCACGAGGCGACGCCCAGAGCGCAGGTGAGGCTCGTCGCTCCGCGCACGGCTGCCTGGACGGCCTCGGCGACTGCACGGCCGCGCGCGAAATCCGGCGCCACCTCCCCCACATCGAGGTAGCCCTCGTCCATGCCGGTTCGCTCGACCGTCGGCACGACCTCTCGCACCGCATCCCAGACGACACGCGAGTACTCCCGGTACAGCGCGTGACGCGGACGCAGGAAGACCGCGTTCGGGCAACGACGGAGCGCCTCGGCGCACGACATCGCCGACTGGATCCCGAAGCGGCGGGCCGCGTAGTTCGCCGTCGCGACGACGCCGCGGCCGTGCGGGTCCCCGCCGACGACGAGCGGCTTGGCGCGCAGAGTCGGGTCCTCGAGCTCCTCGACTGCCGCGAAGAACGCGTCCAGGTCCAGATGGGCGACGATCACGAGCCATCCTCCACGAGCCTCATCCGGACGCCGAGGCGCTTCGCCACGTACGGCATTGTCGCTCCCTGGAAGATCACCGAGAACGCGACGACCACGAAGACAATGCCGTAGATCCGATCTGCGCCGCCGACTCCCTCGAGCACTGCGAAGGCCGCGAGGAGAATGGGTACGGCACCCTTGAGCCCACTCCACATGATGAAGACCCGCTCCCCGTGGCGGAGCCGGGCGAGCGCAAGGAACGGCGCGGTCGCGAGCGGTCGGGCGATGAGTGCAAGGACGAGCGCGAGCAGGACCGCGTCGCCCCAGACGGAGCCCACGGAAACGTTGTTGATGGTCAGGCCGAGGGCGACGAAAACGACGACCTCGGAGAGGCTTGCCAGCGTCTTGTGAAAGCGGACGACATCCCGCTGGTGCGGGTAGTCGGCGTCACCCAGGAGGATCCCTGCGACGAAGACTGCGAGAAAGCCCGAGCCGTGCGCGACCGCGGCCACCCCGTAGATAACACCTGCGGCGGCGACGCTTCGCAGCGGGTAGAGAGCTGGATTGAGAAGGCTGATCCGCCGAATCGACTCGAGGAGGACGAACGCGCCCGCGATGCCGATCGCGAGCCCAACGGACATCTCGATTGCGAACTCGCGCACGACGGTCCAGAACGACGCGTCCGCGTGCGTAGCGAGGTCCAGCATGCCGATCATGAGTGCGATGCCGACCGGATCGTTTACGCCGGACTCCCCTTCGAGGATCGTCCCCGCGCGACCGCCCACCTCACGCTTTCCGAGTACCGAGAACATCACTGCCGGATCAGTCGGCGCGAGCGCTGCGCCAAGCAAGCCTGCCCCGGTCCAGGTGAAGTCGAAGAAGTAGCGACCGGCGAGCGTAATCAGTCCCGCAGTTGCGAAAGTCCCGAGCACGCCCAAGGTCGAGATCGGCAGGGCCGCGACTCGAAAGCGCCTCCAGCCGACGCGCATCCCGCCGTCGAAGAGGATCGCGACGAGTGCGATCACCGCGACGCGCTCGACGTCCTTGATCGAGAGCGCATTGTCGAGCCTCTCCGAGAGCCGCGCGGCGAGCGCTGCAACCAAGAGAAAGATCGCGGGCGAGGGGATCGGGAACCGCTCACTGAGCTTGTTCGAGAACACCGCAAGCGCGAAGAACCCGGCGACGACGAGCACGACGAGGCCGAAGTCGGTGATCTCGCTCACGTCGGTGAGCCTAGTGAACCGTCTGGCCGACTACGGCTCGACGGCCAGTGCCTGTCTGGCAGCGTCCGCAGCGGCGTCGGCGGCCCGCCTTGCCCGAGCGAGGCGTTCGTCGTCCTCGAGCGTGACCAGGTTGATCTCGACGAGCCGGACGGCCGCCCGGGCAGCGCCGGCCGCGAGCGCGGCCGCAGCGGAGGCATCGGCGCGGGCGGGGCCGTCAGCCGCCTCTGCAGCCTCGGCCGCAAGGAGCGCGACGTCACCGGAGGCCTCGGCGATCGCGAGCGGAACGTCGGCTGCCTTGGCGAGCGCGCGAGCGAGGCCGGAGTCGCGCCGCTCGAGCGCGGTCAGCGCGTGCTCATAGGCCCGGGCGTCCTGGCCGGCGAGGGCGAGCAGCCGGTCGCGGAGCTCCAGCGCCTGGGCTCGCGCGCCCTCTGCCCCGCCCCAGCCTGCGGAGCGAAGTGCGGTCTTGGCGACGAGGGCCGCGGCGAACGCGCCCGAGGCTGCCGCAACCCAGCCCGAGCCCGGAACGGCGTCGGCCGACGAGATCCGCTCGGCGAGGTCGTGCGCGCTCTCGGTCTCAGCCACTCGCGTCCTCGAACGCCCGCCGCGCCTCGTCGCCGAAGACGGCGAAGATGACGCGCTCGAGCGTCGTCGGCTCGTATGCACGGACCTCTTCCACCATGACCCGGGCGCACTCGTCGAGCGGGAAGCCGCCGACGCCCGTGCCAAACGCAGGCAGCGCGAGCGAGCGAGCGCCGAGCTCATCCGCGAGCTGGAGGCAGCTTCGGGTCGTCCCGCGGACGAGGTCGGCGTTCGTCTGCAAGTCCTGGCCCATGACGGCGCCGTGGAGAACGTACTTCGCCTTCAGGTGCCCGGCGCCGGTCGCAACCGCCGTGCCGAGCGGGATCGGGCCTTTGGCGACTGCCTCGCGCTCGATCTCCTCGCCACCCGCCCGCTTGAGCGCGCCCGCGACACCGGCGCCCATCCAAAGGTGGTCGTTGGCCGCGTTGGCGATCGCGTCTACCTCCAGCTGGGCGATGTCGCCATCCTCGACATGGAGCTCCATCAGCGTCGAAACACCTCCGCTGCTGCGAGGTGGAAGCCGTTCGGAAGCCCGGCCGAGGCGAACGTCGACGCGATCTCCTCCATCTCGCCCACCCAGCGCCACCCTTTCCGCTCGGCAGACCGCGCGGCTGAAGCCGAGCGCTCGATCAGCTCCGGCTGAGAGAGCCGCCATTCCTCCAGCAACGCCGGCTCGACCTCCTCGGCGCGCGCCAGCTCCCGGATCGCGAGCAGCATCGCGGCAGTTCCCTTCGTCCAGGCCGCGTACGCCATCTTCAGGGCCGAGGCCGCGCCGGGCTCGCCGGGAAGAACACGCGCCTCGAGTGCCGCTCCCTCGAACAGCCCGGCCACCGTCTGCGCCTCCGGGCCGGCCAGGTACAAGCGCGTGTCGCCCGGCTCCCGCGGAGGCGGGCCGATGAGGCCGCCGTCCACGAAGCGTCCGTCAAAGGCGGAGCCGATCTGGCGCGCCGTCGCGGGCGAGACGGCGTTGGCGTCCACGTAGACGCCCTCGAAGCCAGCCATGGCGCGCGCGACGTCGAGCGCCGCGTGCGGCGGGCACACCGACAGGATCACGTGGCTGCGGCGGGCGAGCTCAGCCGCGTTGCCCGCGTCCTCGAAACCCGCCGCCCGGGCCGCAGTCTCGGCACTGCGCTCCTCCGACGCCCAGAGAAGCGTGTGGCCGGCGCCGCGCAAGGCTTCGCCCACCGCGGAGCCCATCTCGCCCGGGTGGAGCAGCCCGATCACCATCGGGCTAGAAGAAGAACTGGCGCCACGCTGTCCACCAGTCGTCGGCGCGCGAGACGATCGTCCGCGGATCCACGACCTCGACACCGGGCCGGTGGCGCAGCTTGGCGACCGGGTCGGTCCACTTGTACTCGACCTTGATCTCGCATGGCTTGCCCGGGTCGTACGGTGGCACGGCGTTCAGGTTCCCCAGCGCCTGCTTCGCGCCGGCCTCGATCGCCTCACGTGCGCGCGAGGGCACGAGGCTGCGCGCGCTCTGGGCGCCCGTGCCCTGCTTGACCTGCACCGTCGTGAGCCCGTCGCCGAGCAGCTCCGTCCCCTCGCGGCAGGCCGCCCGGTCGCCCGTCACCATCAACACCGGGCAGCCCCACGTGCCGCAGAGCGCCGCGTTGATGCCGGTCTCGCCGACGAGCATGCCGTTGAACCAGAGGTTCTGGAAGTTCGGGCCGGAAACGGTGTGGGCCATGACTCCGTCGCCGGTGCCGGCGCGCGCATGCATGCCGACGAAGAGTGCGGCGTCGACGCCGTGCTCCAGGAACTCGGTGTACTCCGTCCACTCGTCCTGGACGACGAACTCGCAGTCGGGATCGAGGTCCTCAGGGATCAGCGAGTTGAACGTGTAGCCCTCACCGGCGCCGTGGCAGTCCATCGCGACGATCTCGGTTCCGCCGGCCGCCTTGGCGCCGCGTACGGCAGCGTTGATCTCCTCGGTGTAGAGCTTGCGAGCCTCCTGGTAGAGCGTCGCGTCGCCCTTTGGGCCGGTCTGTTCGCCCTTGACGAGCCCGGCGCAACCTTCGATGTCGCTGATGATGAAGACCTTCACGCCTGTAGCTTTTCACGCCGTGGAGACCGGCCTCAGGGGGAAGCGCGTGCTCGTCACGGGCGCGTCAGGAGGGATCGGCGGCGCCTGTGCCCGCGCGTTCATGGCCGAGGGGTGCGAGGTCGTTGCGCACTACCACCGAGGAGGCGAGCGCGCAGAAGCGCTCGGCGCTGCGGCGCTGCTCGGGGCGGATCTGACGGACGAAGCTCAAGTCGAGCGGCTCTTCGAGGAAGCTGGCGCTCTGGACGTGTGCGCCGCCGTTGCCGGAGCCTGGCCGGAGGAGGACGTGCCGCTCTGGGAGCTGCCCCTGTCGCGCTGGGAGGAGACGCTGCGCACGAACCTGACCGCGACCTTTCTCACCGCGCGCGGTTTCCTCCGGAGCATCGAACGGAGCGGGCACGGGAGCCTGGTGTTGGTCGGCTCGACCGCAGGGATCTTCGGCGAAGCCGGCCACGCCGACTACGCCGCCGCGAAGTCGGCGATCGTCCACGGCCTGCTGCTCAGCCTGAAGAACGAGGTCATCCGTCTGGGTTCACGCGCGCGCGTGAACGCAGTGGCACCCGGTTGGACCGAGTCGCCGATGACGCGGAGCTCGCTGACCCCGGAGACCCTCGAGCGGGTGACCCGCACGATGCCGCTGAAGAAGGTCGCTCAGCCCGAGGAGGTGGCCCGCGTGGTCGTTGCGCTCGCCTCCGATGAGATCTTCGGCCACGTCACAGGCCAGGTCGTGACCATCGCGGGTGGAATGGAAGGGCGAGTCTTAGAAACCTGAACGGCGGGCCGGAGCCCGCCGTCCAAACCCCTAGCCGCAGGATGATTGCCGTCAGTCCCCCGGCAAAGGAGTCTTGTAGTGCGCATCGGCACAACGGCTTTGTGCCTTTAGCGGTTACGGGTCCTGAGGCATCGCTTGCGATGCCGGCTGGAGGCCTCGCCGCCTCTGCCGGTGTGGCCGGTCCATAACGTCAGGCGGGGCCGCCGCCCGGCCCCGCCTGAGTCTCCCGTGAGAGAGCCGCAGTTACACCGGTGAGGCCCCGCCGCATAGGGCCCCGAACCGTTTCGACTGAGCTGCCCCGCCGCATCGGGCGCTCTGTCGTTGCAGGTGCAGTATCGCCCCGGAAGGGTCGCTTGATCTATCCCTCATACTCGGTTGACGACTCCACTTCACTAGAGTCGTGGCGATGGCAAGCCGGTTCGAAGAGCGTCTCGCCAACGGCCCTGTCGTCGTCGGCGACGGGGGCATGGGCGTCCTCGTCACGAGCGCCGTCCCGCGCCTGCGGTGCCCCGAAGAGGCGAATCTCAAGGCGCCCGAGAGTGTTGTGACGCTCCACACGAGCTTCATCCGCGCCGGCGCCGACCTGATCGAGACGAACACGTTCGGCGCGAACCGCCGCAAGCTCGCCGGCCTCTACCTCGAAGACGATCTGGAGCGGATCAACAGCGCGGGCGTGAAGCTCGCGCGCGAGGCGCGCGAAGTGGCCGGGCGCGACGTCTTCATCGCCGGTTCGATCGGTCCGCTCGGCGACGCGCAGGGGCTCTCCGGGGAGCGCGCCGAGATCTTCGCGGAGCAGGCCCGGATCCTCGACGGCCGCGGGGTCGACCTGTTCATGATCGAGACGTTTTACGAGCTCGACGAGCTCGAGGCCGCGATCGACGCCGTGCGGAGCGTCTCTTCGCTGCCGATCGTCGCGACGCTGACCTTCGACGAGGGGGCGGAAACGCTCGCAGGCGTGACTGCAGCCGAAGCCGCGAAGCGCCTCAGGCCACTCGAGCTGGCTGCGATCGGCGCGAACCACGGCTCTGGCCTCCACGCAGCGCTCGCCGCCCTCGAGGCGATGGGCTCCGACGGCGGCCACCCGCTGGCCGCGCTCCCGAACGTCGGCCTTGCGAGCCTCTCCGGCGGCCGCGTCATCTACCCGCACGCCACGCCTGACTACTTCGCGGAGTTCGCAGCGCACGCGAGGGACCTCGGCGCCCGCCTGATCGGCGGCTGCTGCGGGACGACGCCGCTCGAGATTGCCGCGATCCGCTCGGCCGTCGAGGAGGAGCGCAAGCCGCGCGCGACCTTCGAGGCCGCCGAGCGCGAGCTCGTCGAGCCGGCGCTCGCCGGACAGCCGCAGGAAACGGAGCTCGCCCGGAAGCTGCGCGAGAGCGAGTGGGTCACCTGCGTCGAGCTCGATCCGCCGAAGGGCGGCACCTACGACGGCATGCTTGCCGTCGCCGGGCGGCTCAAGGAGGCGGGCGTCACCCTTGTCGACATCAACGACAACCCGATGGCCCGGGCCCGCGCGAATGCGCTTATGGCATCCGTGGCGATCGAGCGCGAGTGCACGTTCGAGACGATCCCGCACGTCACCCCGCGCGACACGTCGATCATGGGCCTCGAGTCGCTGTTGCTCGGCTCGCACGCAGAGGGGATCCGCAACATCCTCTCGGTCACCGGCGACCCGCCGGAGATCGGCGACTACCCCGGATCGCGCGGGATCTACGAGGTCGACTCGATCGGCCTCTGCGAGATCGTCTCGCGGCTGAACCGCGGCGAGGACTACAACGGGAAGGGAATCGACGCTCCGACCTCGTTCTTCCTCGGCGTCGCGGTCAACCCCTCTGCAGACGACCTCGAGACCGAGCTCGACCGGTTCCGCCGGAAGATCGAGGCCGGAGCGCAATTCGCGATGACGCAGGCCCTCTTCGACCTTTCGTACCTCGACCGGTTCGAGGAGGCGCTCGGCGGCTGGCCGGTCCCGGTGCTGCTCGGGATCTTCTATGTGCGCAGTTACCAGCTCGCGGTGCGGGTCCACAACGAGGTGCCCGGCATCATCGTTCCCGAGCCGGTTCAGCAGCGGCTCGATCGTGCGGGCGCCGACGCGGCGGCCGAGGGGCTGGCGCTGGCGCGGGAGCTGTACGCGGAGGCGCGCGAGAAGGTCGCGGGCGTGTACGTGATTCCGCCGTTCAAGCAGCCCGAGCTCGCGCTCGACGTGTTGCAATAGCGCCTCCTGCGAAGGAGGTAGGCATGAACACTTGGACTGCGGGCCGCCTCGGCGCGGTGGCAGGCATCGGCTTTATCGTCTTGTCGGCCGTCGGCGACTCGCTGGCGGGATCGATGCCTTCGACGGGCGATTCCGCGACGAAGATCGCCTCGTTCTTCGAAGACCATCACAGCGCGGTCGTCACGGGGTCGATCCTGACCGGAGTCGCGGCGCCGTTGTTCCTCGCCTTTGCGACGGCGTTCGCACTGCGGCTGCGTATCGCCGGGCCCGGGCTTCCGGCCGGCCTGTTCTTCGCGATGGCCACAGCGGGCGTCACGCTCGGCGTCGTCGCGGATGCGCTCTACGGCTCGATGGCACGCATCGGCGACGTCTCGCTTGCGAAAGGCCTCTACACCGTCGACGGCTTCGTGACCGCGAAGTCGTTCTGGTTTGCAACGGCGGCGATCTTCGTCGCGGCCTGGGGCAGCCGGGGCGTGCTCGCTCAGTGGTACACGGTGCTCAGCCTCGTGGCGGGGATCGTCGTCGCGATCGGCGGCCTCTCGCTGCGTTCAACGGGGTTCTTCGCGCCACTGGGCGACATGAGCGGCATCGCGTTCGTCGGCTTGCTCGTCTGGATCGTGGCGACCTGCATCGTGCTCTGGCGCGAGCCCACAACGGCCGCTGTGCCAGCCTAGGCGCAGGGGCCCGTCGAGACCGGGCCACGCGCGCGCGAAAGCGCGTTGCGGATGAGCGAGGCTGGAACGCCGTAGCCGCCGGAGCCGTTCGTGCGCGCGGCGAAGACTGTCGCCTCGACCGCGCCCGAGGCGTCGACGGCCGGGCCCCCGGAGTTTCCGTGCCGTACGTTGCCGCTCAGGCTCGTCACGGTCCGCTGGATCGGTCCTCGACCGTACGCATCTTGGCTCAGCACCTTCACGGTCGAGCCGATCCGCCCGGGAATCGCGTTGAGCGGCCCATTCTCGGGGTAGCCGACGATCGCGACCGACGTCCCGGGACGCGCGTCGACGAGGCGCAGCGCGCGTGGCGCAAGGCCCGGCACACGGAGAACGGCGACGTCGTTCCGCGGATCGAAGGCGATCGGCTCCGCCCTCAGCACGCCGCCCGAGAGCGGGACGACGGTCGTGTCGTTCTCGCCGGCGATCACATGTGCCGCGGTGACGACGACCTCGGGCCGCGCGACCCAGCCGCTCCCTTCGACGCCGAGCCCGCACGCCGTCCCGAGCACGCGGACGACGCTCGGCGCAGCCGCTCTCACGCCGGGGCGCCGCAGAACCGAGGCGTCGGGCGGCTCGGTCGGGATCGGCGGACCCGCCAGCGTCGGGAACGGATCGATGCGGCCCAGGGCGTTCAGGAGCGTCCGAGGCGGCACGATCGAGTTCAGGCGCTTGAGCACGGCCGAACGCTGTGCCGCGCGGCGAAGGCTCGCCTGGCCCGGGAGCTGAAGCGCCATGGCGCCGAGCACCCAGACGACGACGAGCCCCACGAGCGCGCCGGCAACGACTCCGGCGGCCGAGTCGAGCCGTCGCACCCGAATCGCTTCCCGCCGCCGGAGCTCGGCGCCGAGGGAGCTGCCGATGAGCTCGAACGTGACCGCGAGCGTCACCGCCCCTGCGAGCGCGAGCACCGGTGCGTACGGCGACTTCGAGCCTCCTGAGAGCAGGACCGGCGCCAGACGCCCGCCGACGAACGCGCCGACTGCGAGGCCCGCCAGCGAGAGGCCGCTCCAGACGAACCCCTGCGACAGGCCGCCGAGCGCGGCCAGCAGGACGATCAGGAGCGCTACCCAATCGACCGCAGTCACGGCGTTAGGCTAGATAGGTGGACGGCGCAGAGCTCCAGGATTTCATCGATCGCTACAACGCGGCCTGGAACGAGCACGACGTCGAATCCATCGTCTCGATGCACACGGACGACTCGGTCTTCGAGAACCACGTGACCGGCGACGTCAACGTCGGCCGCGAGCAGATCGGACGCGCGGTGGCGGGCATCTTCTCGGTCTTCCCGGATCTCACGTTCGAGACGCGCAGGGCGTACCTCCGCGACGACCTCGTCGTGCAGGAATGGACCGCCCGCGGCACGCACGAGGGCACGATGACGCGCTCCGGGATCGAGGTCCCGCCGACCGGGCGCAAGGTCGAGTACAAGGGCATGGACGTGATCCCGATCCGCGACGGCCTCATCGCGCGCAAGGACGTCTACTCGGACTCGGTCACGCTCCTGCGTCAGCTCGGCCTCACGCAGATCTCTTGACAAACCTCCAGCGGCTCGCCGAGGAGGCGGGCGTCAACCACGGGCTCGTGCATTACTACTTCGGCTCGAACGAGAACCTGCTCGTGCGGGCGCTCGAACGGTTCACGGAGCGGTTGATCGAGCGCCAGCGTGACCTCTACGAGGCAGAGGGACCCTTCATCGACAAGTGGCGAACGGCGATTCGCTACCTGCTCAGCGAGGACGTCACCTACGAGAAGGTCTGGCTCGAGCTCCAGGCGCTCGCCTGGAACAATCCCGAGCTCCGCCAGCGGCTCGCAAGCGTCAATGCCGAGTGGCGCGCGGTACTGACGGACGCGTTCCGCGAACCGCATCGCGAGCTCGGGATCGAAATGCCGCTCGAGGCGCTCGTCTCGCTCGTGATGACCTTCAACATCGGGATCATGGTCGAGCGGCTCGGCGACATTGAAACCGGACACCGACAGCTGTTGGATTGGATCGACCAGTGGCTGTCGAGCTGACCGCGCCGGCGCGTGAGCAGACTCGCGCGCGCTATCCGGATGAATCGGGCTGCGCCGAGCGCCAGGGCGTCCGCATCTTCTACGAGGTCTACGGCGAGGGCGAGCCGACCGTGCTGCTCCTCCCGACCTGGTCGATCATCTACTCGCGGCAGTGGAAGATGCAAATCCCGTACCTGGCGCGCCACTGCCGCGTGCTCACGTTCGACGGCCGCGGGAACGGCAGGTCCGACCGGCCGGCCGACGCGCCCGCGTACGACGAGCGCGAGTTCGCCGCCGACGCGCTCGCGGTGATGGACGCGACGGCGACCGACAGCGCGGTGATCGTCGGGTTCTCGCTCGGCGTGCAGCGGGCCCTGATTCTCGCCGCCGAGCATCCGGAGCGCGTCGAGGCGGCCGTCTTCATCGGCCCCGCGTATCCGGGTGGAGGACAGCCGCTGACGGCGCGCCTCGAGCACGACTGGAGGACGAGCTCGAGACCGACGAGGGCTGGGCGAAGTACAACAAACATTATTGGCTCCGTGACTACCGCGGCTTCCTCGAGTACTTCTTCTCGCGCATGTTCACGGAGCCGCACTCGACGAAGCCGATCGAGGATTGCGTCGGCTGGGGCCTCGAGACGACCGGCGAGACACTCGTCACGGCCGAGCACGGCGCCGACCTCGGGCCCGACGATGCGCTCGAGCTGGCACGCCGCGTCCGCTGTCCTGTGCTTGTCGTGCACGGCGACGAGGACGCGATCATCTCGGTGACCCGCGGCCTCGCGCTCGCCGAACACACCGGTGGGCGCGCCGTCGTCCTTGAGGGATCGGGTCACGGCCCTCACGTGCGCGATCCGGTGGCCGTCAACCTCCTCCTTCGCGACTTCGTGAAGCCGCCGGCGCCGCCGCGCCGGTGGGTGCGCGGCAAGTCACGCCGCAAGCGGGCGCTCTACATCTCGTCGCCGATCGGGCTCGGCCACGCCCAGCGCGATGCCGCCATCGCGGACGAGCTGCGCAAGCTCCATCCCGACCTCGAGATCGACTGGCTCGCGCAGCACCCCGTCACCGCCGTGCTCGAGGCGCGCGGCGAGCGGATCCACCCGGCGAGCGCGCTCCTGGCGAACGAATCGCGACACATCGAGAGTGAGTCGGCCGAGCACGACCTGCACTGCTTCCAGGCGATACGCCGCATGGACGAGATCCTGGTGGCGAACTTCATGCTCTTCCACGACGTCGTCCGCGACGAGCAGTACGACCTCTGGATCGGGGACGAGGCGTGGGAGCTCGACTACTACCTACACGAGAACCCTGAGCAGAAGCGCGCCGCGTACGTCTGGCTGACGGACTTCGTCGGCTGGCTCCCGATGGACGACGGCGGCGACCACGAGGCGTTTCTGACCGCCGACTACAACGCGGAGATGATCGAGCACATCGCCCGTTTCCCGCGCGTGCGGGATCGCGCGGTCTTCGTGGGCAACCCGGACGACGTCGTCTCCGATTCCTTCGGTCCCGACCTGCCGCTGATCCGCGACTGGACCGAAGAGCACTACGGCTTCGCCGGCTACATCACCGGCTTCGACCCGGCCGCTCTCGGCGACCGCGAGGCGCTCGGCTATCGCGACGACGAGAAGGTGTGCATCGTCACCGTCGGCGGCTCGGGGGTCGGGGGCGACCTGCTACGGCGCGTGATCGCGGCGTTCCCGGAGGCGAAGGAGCGGGTTCCGGACCTGCGGATGGTTGTCGTCGCGGGCCCGCGGATCGACCCGGAGAGCCTGCCGCAACACGACGGGCTCGAGGTTCGCCCCTACGTGCACGAACTGTACCGCCACCTTGCCGCGTGCGACCTCGCCGTCGTCCAGGGCGGGCTGACGACCTCGATGGAGCTCACCGCCAACCGGCGTCCGTTCCTCTACTTCCCCCTCCGGCACCACTTCGAGCAGAACTTCCACGTCCGTCACCGACTCGAGCGCTACGGCGCCGGCCGGTGCATGGACTTCGAGACCGACGGGCCAAGCGAGATCGCCGCCGCGATCGCCGAGGAGATCGGCCGCGAGGTCGACTACCGGCCGGTCGAGACGGACGGGGCGGCGCGCGCCGCGGCTTTGATCGCAGAGCTCCTGTAGCCCGGTACACTGGTCGCTCGCCGGGGGCGTAGTTCAGCTGGTTAGAACGCCGGCCTGTCACGCCGGAGGTCGCGGGTTCGAGTCCCGTCGCTCCCGCTGGAAACCTGTTGCCTGCCCAGCCGGTCGAGTCCGGCATTGGAAATCGTCGCCCGGTCGGGCAACGCACCGAACGCCGGTTTGTCGGTCAACCATGCGGTTTCTCGGCGATCCGTCGCAGCGCGCCCCGCGGAAACGCCAGCATGAAAACTAGACGCAGCTCATCGCAAGGCGATTGCTCGCTCAGTAGTCCTCGGAGGTCGCTCCGACGAACGACGAGGGGCGGCGCCCGCCGCCCCTCAACTCGTCGCCGTCTTCAATCCTCACGGGCCGGCCAGGTAGTTGCAGAACGCGGTCGTGTCTCCGCGGGTGTTCCGACCGCTGAAGGTGTCCTCGGCGAAGTTGAAGTTTCCGATCACCTGCAGGACGCCGCCGACACCCGGAAGCACGAAGTTCAGCGTGATCCCGTTCAGGTGATCGACGAACGAGCTCTCGCTGATCCGGAGAATCTCGCCAGCGGTCTGGCCCATCCCGGTGATGCTCTTTCCGTTGGCCGGATTCGTGACCGTGATCGTCTGCGGCCCGACCGGTGTGAAGATCAGCTGCACCGAATCCGTCTTGTCGATCTCCGTCATCTGGAT
>JBKPNC010000049.1:0-9682 GCA_046732435.1 Actinomycetota bacterium | reverse complement strand
TCCGTGGTGCTGCAACAGCTTCAGCGGGGCGCAGGTGTACGCGCTCTCGAAGGCCCAGCTCGCTGCGGGCGCCGCGAGCGTGACGATGCAGCACATCGATACCTCCGGAATGGTGAACGCGCCCAGCGATGCCGGTTCGACGCAGCCCGGCTTCACGCTCTGGCCGGCCCAGTCGCCTGGGACGTCGCAGTTCGATCTCTCGAACGGCGGCACCGAGTACTTCCTGAGCTCGAACGCTGCCGACGAGGCGCAGAAGCCGGTTTCCGGTTCGGCGGGGAGCCGCACATCAACCCAACTGATCGTGTGGACGCTGACGGACACGGCTTCGCTCAACACCGCCAGTCCGGCGGTCAGCCTCAGCAGCAAGATCCTGACCGTCGGCCAGTACGGCGTCCCGCCGAAGCAGCAGCAGCCCGGCTCGGGAGCGGCCCCGACCACGGCCGTCCCGGAGGGCTTCTGCTTGAACGACGAGACGACCCAGCTCTTCAATGGCCAGCTCGGGTGTTGGAGGCTACTCGTCAGCGCGGCCGCACACGCGGTCGGTCCTGACGTCGTCGCGAGCCCCGATTCGAATGACACCCGCATGCAGCAAGTCATGTATGCGAACGGCAAGCTGTGGGGCGCCCTCGACACCGCGTTGAACCCGGACGGCGGTCCGCAACGGGCCGGAATCGCGTGGTACATCGTGAATCCGATCACGCCCAAGATCGTCCTCTCCGGTTATCTCGGGGCGACCGGCCACGACTTCACGTACCCGGCGATCGGCGTCACGGCCTCGGGCCGCGGCGTCATGGCGTTCACCGACACGGGTGACACGACGTACCCGAGCGCGGCGTACGCACCAATCGACGCGCTCGCTGGCGTCGGTGCCTGGAACGACGTCACCGGCGGCCTCGGCGCTGCCGCGGACGACGGGTTCTCGGGCTACAAGCAGACGCGTTTCCCGGCCGGGCCTCGCTCGCGGTGGGGCGACTACGGCGCAGCCGCGGTGGACGGGAACTCGGTCTGGATCGCCAGTGAGTACATCGCCCACACGTGCAACTACACCGACTGGGGCGGCCCGTTCTTCGCGGGAGGCTTCGGCGACAACCTCCTCGGCACGTGCGGTGGCGCCAGCCACGGGCCGGGTCCGCGCAGTGCGCAGGCCAACTGGTCGACGCGGATCAGCAAGCTGACCCCGTAACGCTCTCCTTCGTCTCCTAACCGTTGAGGGCCGCCCGCCAGGCGGCCCTCAACGCTTTTCGCCGACGGACGCCGGGCGTAGAGTCCCGCCGTGCCGCGGCGTCGGCGCCAGCAGGAAGGTCTCCAGCGTGTCCTCGGCGCGCCTGGCCTCTTCGCCACGGTCTACGGCAACGTCGGCTCGTCGATCTACTACGCGCTCGGCGTCACCGCGGCCTTCGCGCTGGGTCTGACCCCGCTGGTTTTCGTGGTGGCAGGCGTGATTTTCGCCGCGACGACGCTGACCTACGCGGAGGGGACGGTTCGGTATCCGGAGGCGGGTGGGTCCTCGAGCTTCGCGCGCCACGCCTTCAACGAACTCGTCAGCTTCGGAGCGGCGTGGGCGCAGATGTTGAACTACGTGATCACGATCGCCATCTCGGCGTTCTTCGTTCCGCACTACCTCTCGATCTTCTGGGAGCCGCTGAAGGAGAACCCGGGCGACATCATCGGCGGCGCAGTCGTGATCGCGATCCTCGTGGCGATCAACATCGTCGGGATCCGGGAGGCGGCGAAGCTCAACATCGTCCTCGCCCTCGTCGACTTCGGCACCCAGGTGCTCCTCGTGCTCGTCGGCTTCGCCCTCGTCTTCAGCCCGTCAGTCCTCAAGTCGAACGTCCACTGGGGCGTCGCACCCACCTGGAGCGACTTCTTCCTGGCGATCCCGATCGGCATGGTCGCGTACACCGGGATCGAGACCGTTTCGAACCTCGCCGAGGAGGCACGCGATCCCGCCCGGAGCGTCCCGCGCGCGTATCTCTATACCGCCGTTGCGGTGTTCGCGATCTACTTCACGCTGCCCGCGATCGCGCTCTCGGCGCTGCCCGTGAAGCTGGTGAACGGGAGCTACGAGACGCTGCTCGGCGAGAACCCGCCAAAAGGGTTCGCCAACGACCCGGTGCTCGGCGTGGTCGAGAACCTCGGTCTCGGCCACACGCTCACTGACGTCCTGCGCATCTACGTCGGGATCCTCGCGGCGACGATCCTCTTCATCGCCACGAACGCGGGCGTGATCGGCGCCTCGCGGATCACCTACGCGATGGCGCATTACCGGCAGCTGCCGCAGGTCTTCCGGAAGGTCCACCCGCGCTTCAAGACGCCGTATATCTCGCTGATCGTCTTTGCGGGAATCATCTCCATTCTGACGCTGCTCCCGGGGAAGGTCGATTTCCTGAGCACGATGTACTCGTTCGGGGCGATGCTGTCGTTCTCGATCGCGCACGTCTCCGTGATCTGGCTGCGCAAGCTGCGCCCCGACGACACGCTCGAGTTCCGGGGGTGGCCGAATCTGAGGATCCGCGGCGTCTCGTGGCCGCTGTTCGCGTTCGTCGGCCTGCTCGGGACGGCGCTCGCGTGGGTCGTCGTGGTGGTGCAGACGCCGGACACGCGCTACGTGGGCCTCGGCTGGCTGGCGCTCGGATTCATCGCCTACGCGATCTATCGCAAGCGCTTTCTGCACGTGCCTCTCCGCGAGACCTTGCTCGCTCCGGTCGAAATCGTGGGGCCGTTCGAGTACCGGTCGATCGTCGTGCCCGTGGTCCGGTCGCCCGAGACCGAGGAGGCGCTCGTCGCCGCCGCGCGCCTCGCCGCCGAGCGGCGGGCGACGATCGCCGTTATCACCGTTGTCGAGGTGCCGCTCCACCTGACCGAGGAGCAGCAGCTGCCCGAGCTCGAGGGCGAGGCCCACGAGCTGCTCGACAGCGCGCAGGCGCTCGTGGAAAGCTACGGGGTGCGGGCCGTCAGCCGGCTGATCCGCGGTGCGCCGGGCAGCGCGGGCGAGAACATCGTCGAGGACGCGCGCCGCCGGAACGCCGACCTGATCGTGCTCGGCGAGCCCAGGGCCGGCCGCCGGCGCGGCTTCGGCAAGACGGTCGACTACGTCCTCCGGGAAGCGCCGTGCCCGGTCCTCGTCGCGGCCGGGCGGAAGCGGGCGGCGTGACGGCGGCATGAGAGCACGAGCCACGCTGGCGCTGTCGGCGATGCTGGTCGCAATCGGCCTCGTGCTGATCGCCGAGACCGCGCTCGTCGGCGGCTCGATCGGCTATGTGCTGGGCGTCCTCTTCGTGCTGGCGGGCGTCGGTCGCGGCTACCTGACCGCTGCCCGGGACCGGCACGACGCCGCGCGATAATGGCCTCGTGTCGCAGTGCGGAGCATTCGGTCGGCGGAGCGGGGCTCTGCCCCGCGGGAGCCCAGCTCCTGTCGCCTTCGGCTCGGTCGCTCTAAAGTTCATCGCGCCGATCGGAAGGAAGGGGCTCGTGGGGAGAAACCTGGTTTCCCCCCGCGCAAATGGCTAGGAAGCTAGCCGGGCTCCAGCGCGTCCTCGACGTCCAGTCGCTGGCGGCCGTCGCGTACGGCGAAGTGGCCTCGTCGCTCTACTTCGCACTCGGGATCATCGCGCTGTACGCGCTCGGCTTCACGCCGTGGGTGCTGCTCGCCGTCGGCGCGCTCTTCGTCCTGATCGCGCTCTCGTATGCCGAGGGCACGGCTGCCTTCCCGGAGACGGGCGGCGGCGCAACGTTCGTCCGCCGCGCGTTCAACGACCCGGCGGGGTTCCTGACCGGATGGGTGCTCTTCCTCGACTACCTGATCGTGATCGCACTTGCCGCGCTCTTCACCCCGCACTACATCGGCAGCGCCGTCGGCTGGAACGCGATCACCGACCGGCCGTGGGACGTCATCGTCGGAATCGGAGTCATCGCCGTCGTCTCGGCGGCGCGGCTCGTCCGCCGACCGCAGCTGTACCGGCTCGGCATCGCGCTCGCGGTGGTCGCCTTCACGACGCACGCGCTGCTCGTCGTGTTCGGCTTCTCGCTCGTCGTCTCGTGGCACGCCCTGTCGCAGGGGACGGACCTCGGCACTGCGCCGACGTGGAGCTCGCTGGGCTTTGCCCTTCCGCTGGGGATGCTGGCCTACACCGGTCTCGAGACCGTGGCGAATCTCGCGGCGGAGACGCGCGAGCCGGGGAAGACCCTCCCGCGGAGCCTGTTCTGGGGCCTCGGTGGGGTGGTGATCGTCTCGGTGCTCGTCGCGCTCGTCGGGATCTCCGCCTATCCGGCACACCCGGACTCGTCCGGGAGCGGCTGGTCGACCGGGCTCGGGGGCGAGTGGCTGCGGGCCCCGCTCGTCGGCATCGCGGCCGCGTTCGACGGCCACCTTCCGCACGCCGTCGCCGAGACCCTGAAGGTCGCGGTCGGCATCACCGGCGCGATCGTGCTCGCCTCCGCCGTGACGACCTCGATCTCGGGTGTCGGCCGGCTCGCCTACTCGCTGGCGCGGCACGAGATGCTTCCGCACGCGTTCGCGCGGCTGAGCCGCAGAACGCTGATCCCGCCGATCTCGATTATCTCGGCCGGCGGAATTGCGTGTGCGCTTCTTGTCCTTGCGGACGCGCTGGGGAAGCCGGTCCCGTTCCTCGCCGGCCTCTACAGCTTCGGGATCCTGCTCGCCTTCGCCGCCGGACAACTCGCGGTCCTACGCCTGCGCAAGAGTGCGCCCGCGCTGGAGCGGCCGTTCAAGGTGCCGTGGAACGTGCGGATCGCGGGCGCGTCGCTCCCGGTGCCGACAATGGTCGGGCTCGTTCTCACGCTGGCCGTCTTCGGGATCATGCTCGCGACGCACCATCGCGCGCCGCTCGCGGGGGCGGTCTGGCTGGCAATCGGCGTCGCCGTCTTCACGATCGTCCGGATCCGCCACAAGGAGCATCTGCTCGAGCGGGTGCAGCCGGCCGAGGCCGACCTCGTCGCCGAGCCCGAAGGGATGTACGAGCGGATTCTCGTCCCGCTCAAGGCCGGGCCGATCGGCGAGGACGTGCTCGGGACGGCGATCAAGCTCGCGGAGGAGCAGGGCGGCAAGGTCACGGTCCTCCACGTCGTGCGCGTGCCGCTCGACCGCCCGCCGGACGCGGAGATGCCGGAGGAGGAGGCGCGTGCCGCGGCGTCACTGGGGGAGGCCAGGCGGCTGGCGGACGAGCACGGCGTCGAGATCGAGGAGAAGATCGTGCGCCACCAGGATCTCGGCGCCGCGATCGTCGACGAGGCGGTATCGGGGAACGCCGAGCTGATCGTGATGGGATCGTCGCCGCGCTGGCGCCGCTGGTCGCAGTTCGTCAGCCCGACCGTCGACCGCGTCCTGCGGAAGGCGCCGTGCGAGGTGATGGTGGTCGCCTATCCCGGCGGGTACTTCGACGAGGACGGTGCTGACGACGGGAGCCGGCCGAGCTAGGCTGGCCTGGTGAAGGTGGTCGTCATCGGTTGCGGGCGCGTCGGCTCGGCCGTGGCGCTCGAGCTCGCCCGGTCCGGTTGGGACGTGTCGGTCGTGGACGAAAACGAGGAGGCGCTGCTCCGCCTCGGTGATCGCTGGCCGGGAAAGTTCGTCGTCGGGCACGGGCTCGAGACGGAGGTGCTCCACCGCGCCGGCATCGAGGACGCCGACGCGGCGGTGGTCGCCACGGACGGCGACAACACGAACATCGTCATCGGCCAGGTGGCGCAGAAGCGTTACGGCGTCGAGATCGTCGTCGTGCGCGTCCTCGATCCCGCGCGCGCACGCTGGTACGCGGAGCGCGGCCTGCACACGGTCTCGCCGACGTCGACGGCAATCCAGGTGCTCACGGACTCCGTGCGCAAGGCGGAACAGCGCATGCAGGAAACGCAGGAAACGCAGGAAACGGCCGTCTGATGTACGTCGTCATCGCCGGGGCCGGCAAGGTCGGGGAGAACCTGACCCGGACGCTGATTCGCCGCGGCCACGAGGTGACGCTGATCGAGTGCCGCCGGGATCGCGTCCAGCGGCTCGAGGAGGAGTTCGACTACCGCGTCCATCTCGCCGACGCCACCGAGCTCTACGCGCTCGAGCGCGCAGGGATCGAACGGCCGCCCGACCTGGTGCTCGCCGTCACCGGCGACGACGAGGACAACATCGTCATCTGCCAGCTCGCCCGCGAGAAGTACGGCGTTCCGAAGGTGATTGCCCGCGTGAACGACCCGCGCAACCAGGCGCACTTCGACCTGCTCGGGATCGCGCCGACGGTCTGCGCGACCTCGGACATCATGGGCAAGATCGAGCACGAGGTGCCCGGCATGGCCGAGCTCATCCACCTCCTCGACCTGCAGCAGGAGAACCTCGAGCTGATCGAGGTCGAGATCGACCAGGGCTCCCCGGCGGCCGGCAAGAAGGTCGAGGATCTCGACCTCCCACCCGATTGCCGCCTCATCCTCGTCTCGCGAAACGGCCGGGCGGAGATCGCGATCGGGTCGACGACCCTCGGCGTCGGCGACCGCGTGATGGCGATCCTCCAGACCGGCAAGGAGGACGAGGTCCGCCGCATCTTGCTCGCCCGAAAATCGGCCTAGTAGCGCCCAAAAATCGCGCTGGCGCGCTCAATTTTCGGGCGCGAATCTCGCGCCGGGGTGGAGCGCTGTGAGTCGGTGCTGGCAAAGCCAGGCCGACAGCGAGGGATCCGCTTTAGCCGGACCTACAGGGTCTGACCCCGGGGTTTTAGGTACGCCTAACAGGGTCTGACCCCAGCAGAACCCAAGCAGCGAAGCGGCCTTGGAGCGCGGGCTGCGCTCAGCCGGCCCGGCGCCGCCGGACCTGCGGGCCCGACTGGCCGAGCGCGGCGTACGCGAGTGTCTGCAGCGACTCGTTCAGCGACGCGAGCTCACGCGCGATGCGGAGGAGATGATCCTCGCGGTCGAGCCGCCGGTTGAGCGTGTGTACCTCCTCCACCAGCCGATCGAGCCGCTCGAGCACGGCGTCGAGCTGGCGGTCGCCGAGATCCTTCGCACGGTCCACTGCGATCGATACTACTCCGCGGCGGCGACCAGCTCAGCGGCGGTCCGCACGACCGAGGCGTCCTGCCCGAGCCGATCGCGCAGACGCTCCAGCGCGCCGTCGCCGGCCTCCACGACCTCCACCCGGCGGGCCGCGCCGAGCTGCGCGACGACCGTGCGCGCCAGCGGCTCCGGCAGCTCGGTGAAGACGCCGAGCCGGACGCCCGACGCCTGGAGCCTGCGGAGGGCCCCGCTCACGTCCGCCCGGGGCCGGAGATAGACCGCCGCGTGCTCCTCCCCGAAGCGCTCGAGCAGCGCACGCCAGTTGCCGAGGCGCTCGTCGAGCGTCGCCTCGATGCCGCTGCGATCCGAGCCTGCGAGAGTTTCGAGCCCGTCCACCCGGTACCGGCGCGACGCGTCCTCGAGCCAGGCGCTCCAGAGAGGAGCCATGTCGCCGAACGCTTCGAGATCGATCGCGAGCGCCCTCGACGGCCGCCGGCCGCTCACCGCGCCCAGGCGGGAAGCCGCCGTCGCGCCGCGCTGTAGACCGCGATGCCGATCGCGATCCCGGCCGCGTCGATGAGAACGTCCACGGGCGAAGCATGGCGGCCGCGTACGAAATGCTGATGGATCTCGTCGGTCACCGCATACGCCACCGCAACCGCGAACGCGGGCAGCTCCCGCTCCAGGGCCCTGAGCAGCAGCGCACCGAGGATCGCGTACTCGGTCATGTGCGCCGCCTTGCGCAGGACGAGATCCCAGAAGCCGAGTCCGGACGAGAGGTTGGGCACCGAGGACAGCACGAAGATCAGGGCTGCCCAGGCGACGACGGGAAGCCACTGCGAGAGGCGGCGGGCCGGCGGCACAGGGCCATGATAGGCTCGCGCGAAACGGGCCAACGGTAAGGGAACCCGGTGTGAATCCGGGACGGTCCCGCCGCTGTGAGGGGAGCTGCTCGCCCGCCACGACGCCACTGGCCTGAGGGCCGGGAAGGCGGCGGGGGAGGGAGCCCCGAGTCAGAAGACCTGCCGCCGGCCCAGAGCACTCGAACCCCTCGAGGAAGGAGGATTCGTGCACAGGTGGTCTCTCATTCCGGCGGCTCTCGCGCTGCTGCTCGTGCTCCCGCCCGTCGCCCACGCGGCGCCGGCTCACGTTCGGGTCGAGGGCAAGACACAGACGATCTTCGGCGCCACCGAGCCGCTGATCGAGTCGTCCACGCCGCTCGCAGCCCTCGAGGCGGCAAGCGTCCGCGGCGAGTTCTACTACCATCTCGCCAGCGCCCAGTTCGGCAACTACGTCGACCAGATCGGCCGCTTTCCGGCGTCGGGAACCAGCGGGTGGGTCTTCAAGGTCAACGGCGCGCTTCCACCCGTCGGCGCCGACCAGGTGCAGCTGAAGCGAGGCGACCGCGTCCTCTGGTACTGGGCGACGTTCAACGGCCCGACCGGCCCGCCGACGCTCGAGCTCCGGCGTCTTCCGCACGGCTGCTACCGCGTGCTGGCGCAGGATGACCAGGGCAGAACGACGCCGGCCCGCGGCTCGACGCTGACCATCGGCGGACGGCATATCGGGACGAAGAACGCGCGCGCCTGCCCGGGCCGCCACCGGGGCTTCGTCCGCGCAACCAGGCCGGGCGCAATCCGCTCGAACGAACTCGCCTGATGCCTTACCGGCCGGCCGTCAGCCTCGGCATCGCGGCGGTCGCTGCGCTCGGCGTCACCGGCTGTTCGGCGATGAGCGGCGAGTCCGGGAAGGCGACCCTGTGGATCACCCGCGATCGCGGGCGTCACGTGGTGCTGCTGCGCACGGTGAACGCCGGCCAGACCGCGATGCAGGCGCTCGAGACCGTTGCCGACGTGCACACCCGGTACGGCGGCCGCTTCGTCCAGTCCATCGACGGCGTGGCCGGAAGCGTCTCGGCCCGGCGGGACTGGTTCTACTTCGTCAACGGCGTCGAGGCCGACCGCAGCGCGTCCGAGTACCGGCTCCACCCGGGAGACGTCGAGTGGTGGGACTACCGCTCGTGGGCGGCCCGCATGGAGGAGCCCGTCGTCGTCGGCGCGTTCCCCGAGCCGTTGCTGCACGGCTACGGCGGCTCGCACCGGGCGACTGCCGTCCGCTACGACGTTCCGGCGCTCTCCGCCTCGGCGCGCGCAATCGGCCGCCTGACCCGTGCCGCGAGCGTGGCACGCAGCGGCACGCCGGTCGCCCACGACGTCAACCTCGTGCTGCTGCGCCGGGGCCGAGCCGGAGCCGACGCGAGACCCCGGTTCTCCGGTTTCCGGGCCGGCGACCCCGTGGCGTTCGTGTTCTCCGGGAAGGGCGTCCGCCTGGCCCGCGACCCTCGGCTGCTGCGGCGGAGGTATCGATGGCCCTGAGCCCGAGACTGAGTGCCGTCCCGGCCGCCGCGCTGCTCGCCGCGCTCGCGGCGGCGGCGCTGGTCGCCGGACGGGCGTGGACCGTGGCGGCGATCGCCGCGATCCTGCTGCTGGCGTGTCTCCACGCGCGCGGGCGGTCGCGCGTTTACCTCGTCGGCGCGCTCTCGTCGGCGGTGGGTCTCTTCCTGCTCACGCCGCTGCTCGTCGTCGAGGGCACGCACATGCTCTGGCGAGGGCCGATCGTTCCGGTCATCGGCGAGCTCGACGTCACCCGCGAAGAGCTCGCCTCCAGCGCTGTGCAGGCGCTTCGCCTT
>JBKPNC010000048.1:0-42592 GCA_046732435.1 Actinomycetota bacterium | reverse complement strand
CTCGCGCCGGCCCTCAGATTCAACGCCGACGTGGCCGGCGATGCGATCGCGCGCTTCGGCGAGGCGATGGGGACGGACGACGCGATCGGCCGCGTGGAGGAGCTGGCGCGCCTCGCGGGGTTCACCAGCCTCCGCGACCTGGGCGTGCCGGAGCAGGAGCTCGGCCTGGTGGCGGAGGCGGCGGCTGCGCGGCCCGGCGCCCGCGCCAACCCGCGTCCGGCATCCCCCGCGGAGGTCGAGCGCCTCCTCCGCTCGGTGTGGTGAGCCGCTCCCGCCTTCGCCGGCCGCTCGTCGTTCTCGAGCGGGCCCTGCTCGGAATCGTCATGCGCTTCGCGGCGATGATCCTGGAACGGCGGCTCAAGCGCCGCCGCGGCGCCCGCGCAGGAGATCGACCAGAAGGCCGGCGGTGAGGACCCCGGCGAGGCTGCCGAGCGTCAGCGGCACCCAGTGTCCGACATGGTCCGAGGCGGCCGTGACGCCGGTGGCGACGAGCGCGGCGCCGGCGGTCAGGCCGAGCGAGATGCGGCGCGCCGCCGCGCGGAGCGTCTCCTCGAGGGGCTCCATGCCGCGGAACTGCACCTGAAGCTTCGGGCCGGCCCTCGCTCCCATCACGCGCTCGAACGCCTCGACGAGCCGCGTGAGGCGCACTTTGGCCTTCTGCGCCTCGTAGAAGATCGTGTGCGGATGCGCCTGCCCGCGGATCCGCCCGCCGATCGCCCGGACGAGGAACCCGCCCACGGGCGCGAACGGATCCAGCGTCGGGTCGAGCTCGGCGACCGCGAGCTGCATCTGCGCAAACGCCTTCCCGGTCAGGGCGAGGGAGGCCGGGAGCTTGACGCCGCGCCGGACGGCGATCTCCGTCAGCCCTTCGAGCATCGGCCCCAGCTGAAGGTCTCGCAGCGAGCCGTGCCGGAAGCGCGCGATGAAGGAGGTCAGGTCTCGGGCGAGCCCGTCGGCGTCCGCCTCCGCTCGCGTCTCGTCGTCGGCGAGCATAAGGAGCACCTCGGCGAGAAAGCTTGCATCCTCGCGCCAGAAGGCGAGCAGCAGGAGGAGGATCAGCTCGCGCACCTCGGCGTCGATCTCGCCGACCATGCCGAAGTCGAGAAAGTAGATCCGGTCCTGCCACCAGAGCAGGTTGCCGGGGTGCGGGTCGGCGTGGAAGAAGCCCTCCCAGAGCACCTGCCGGTAGTACGCGTCGAGGAGCTGGCGGGCGGCCTCCGTGCGCGGCTTGCCGGGCGGGGCGTCGCGGAGCGGGACGCCCTGAACCTCCTCGAGAACCAAAAGCCGGGACGTCGAGAGGTGCGGGTACAGACGGGGAACGGAGAGCCGCGAGTACGGCTCCAACACGCCGCCGATCCGCTCGACGTTCGCCGCCTCGAGCGTGAAGTCGAGCTCCCGCTGCAGCGAGCTCGACAGGTGGTCGACCATCAGCTCCAGATCGACGAGCTCGCGGATCGCCGCCCGCCGCCCGGCCTGGGTGGCGAACAGCTGCAGCAGGCCGAGATCTCGCATGATCTCGTCGCGCGCGTTGGGACGCTGCACCTTGACGACGACCCGGTCGCCGTCCTCGAGCCTGGCACGGTGCACCTGGCCGATCGTCCCGGCGGCGAGCGGCTCGGGGTCGATCGAGTCGAACACGTCCTCCCAGGGGACGCCGAGCTCCTCCTCCATGACGGCGACCACTTCCGCCTCGGACAACGGCGGCACCCGGTCCTGCAGGCTCGCAAGCTCGTCCGCCACCTCCGGCGACACGAGATCGGGCCGCGTGGACAGGAGCTGGCCGAGCTTCGCGAACGTGGGGCCAAGCTCCTCGAGCGCGCTCCGCAATCGCTTTGCGCGCGCGCGGGCGGGTTCCTCGGCGTCCGGGAAGAGCCGTTCCTGGAGCCCGTGCGAGGCGAGGATGCGGCCGATTCGCGCCGCGCGCCCGAGCAGGCGTCCGTCGACGTCGATGCCGGCGAGCACGTCCCGGTCGGAGTCGCTCAACGTTTCCTCCCGAGGCGTCGCCGGCGCGGCCCGTCCGCCGTGTTCACGATCACCACCGTGCAGCGTGCCCGATGCGAGACCCGGTTCGGGACGTTGCCGAGCAAGAACTCCTTGCGGCCGCTCATGCCGATGTTGCCGACGACGACGACGTCCGCGGATTCGGCTTCCGCTGCGTCGACGATCGCCGACGCGGGGTCCTCGGCGACGACCACCCTGGCGCGGGCACGCGGGCCGAGCTCCGCGGCGAGCTCTCGCAGCGCGGACTCGACGCCTTCGACGCCGTCCGCCGCGGACGTGACCACCTGAAGCACGAGCAGATCGGCCTCGTACCGGGCCGCCATGTCCGCGGCCCAGGCCACCGCGCGGTCGGCCGTCTGCGACCGATCCGTCGCGGTCAGGATCCGGCGCACCCGCTCCGCCACGGCCGCAGCATAGGGCGCGGCGGCCCGATCCTCGACCAGACAGCGCCGCAGCAGTGGGCGCTCACGTGGTCGTTCCCCGCCTGTTACGCCCCGCGGAGGGTGTAGCCGAGCCCGCGAACCGTGTGGATGAGACGCCGCCTCCCGCCGGCCTCGGTCTTCCGCCGGAGGTATCCGAGGTAGACGTCGAGCGAAGGGACGCGTACCCGAAATCGAAGCCCCAGACGTGCTCGTAAATCTCTGATCGGCTGAGGATCCGGCCCGGGTTCAACATGAAGAGCTCGAGCAGCGCGAACTCCGTGCGCGTAAGGTCGAGCAGCTCACCGCCACGGCGGGCCTCGTGGCTGTTCGGCTCGAGCTCCAGGTCGGCGAAGCGGAGCGTCGCGCCCTGCGGCAACGAGCCTCGCCGGAGCAGCGCCCGAATCCGGGCGAGCAGCTCCTCGAGCGCGAACGGCTTCGTCACGTAGTCGTCGGCTCCGAGATCGAGCCCGGCAATCCGGTGGCCGACCTCGCGGCTGGCGCTGAGGATCAGGATGCGGACCGGCAGGCCGGCGGCTCGGATGGAGCGGATGACCTCCAGCCCGTCCGTGCCGGGCATCAGGAGATCGAGAACGACGAGATCCGCGTCGAACGCCTCGTCGTCGGAGGCCCGAAGCAGGTGGAGGGCCTCCTCGCCGCTCGCCGCCAGCGCAACGTCGTACCCCTCGAACCCGAGCGCCCGGCCGATCAACTCGCGCACGGAGCGCTCGTCGTCGACGACGAGAACCCGCGTCCTTGGAGACGTCGACGCCACGTCGGACGAACGTTCGGGGCCGTCGATGAGGGACCGCTGGGAGCGCCCTGGGAGCGGTGTAAAGACCTCGTGAGGCTTGCGCTACGCCGCGTCGGCGCCGAGCCGGACGCGTGCCACGCGGATCGCGGCCGGGTTCGAGTCCATCAGCACGTAGCGGCGGCCGAGCTTCGCGGCGACCGCACCCAGTGTCCCGCTGCCGCAGAACGGATCCAGGCAGAGGTCGCCTGGGCGGGTCGACGCCTGCACCATCCGCCGGACGATGCCTTCCGGCTTCTGGGTCGGGTAACCCGTCTTCTCACGGCCGGTCGGCGAGACGATCGTGTGCCACCAGCTGTCGGTCGGCCGCTTCCCGCGCGCCGCTTTCTCGGCGGTGACGAGGCCCGGCGCCATGTACGGCTCGCGGTCGACCGCCTCATCGTCGAAGTGATAGCGGCGGATGTCCTTGACGTAGACGAGGATCGTGTCGTGCTTGGGCGGCCAGCGGCGCCTGGGACGGGCGCCGTAGTCGTAGACCCAGACGATCTCGTTCAGGAAGCAGTCACGGCCGAAGAGCTCGTCGAGCAGGAGCTTGCAGTAGTGCGCCTCCCGGTAGTCGATGTGGAAGTACAGCGTTCCGGTCTCGCCGAGCAGGCGGCGGACCTCGCGAAGGCGAGGCTCGAGGAAACCGAGGTAGTCGTCGAACTCGTCCCTGAAAGAAGACTCCTGCAGTAGCTGGCTTCTGTAGCGCCGGCCGTTGAAGCCCGTCCGGTCGCCGCCGGCGTCCGCACGTGTCGCGAGCGTCCGGCGGCGCTGCTCCTTGCCGGTGTTGAACGGCGGATCGAGGTAGGCGAGCTGGAACGCGCCGTCCGGAAAGCGCGGCATCAGCTCGAGGCAGTCGCCGAGGAGGATCTCGTCGCGCACGGTTGGCGCCGATGCTATCCGCCTCGGGTATTTGAATAACGTTCTCTTATGCTGATCATTAGGCGTGCGCTGGTATAGTCCCCGCGTGGCCGAGGGGTTGCGTTTCGACGTGCTCGTGATCGGCAGCGGCGCGTCCGGGCTCGCGGCCGGCGTCTCCGCGGAGCGGGCCGGCGCGCGCGTCGGGCTCGCGACGAAAGGCTCGCTCCAGTCGTGCAACTCGGCGAAGGCGCAGGGCGGCATCCAGGCGGCCTTCGGAGCGGACGACTCGCCCGAGATCCACGCCGAGGACGTCTGGCGCTCGTCCCACGAGACGGCGAACACGGCGCTCGTCGAGGTGCTCACCGAGGAGGCCCCCTCCGCCATCCACTGGCTCGAAGAGCTCGGGGTGGAGTTCACCCGCGACAACGGCGGGTACAGGTTGGCCCGCTGCGGCGGCGCCACGCGGAAGCGGCTCCTGCAGGTTGGCGACCGCACGGGCCACGCGATCACGAAGGCGCTCCGCGAGGCCTTTCTGGCCGGCGGGGGGACCGCCCTGCCCCATCACCCGCTGGAGGCGCTCGACCCCACCGCCAACGGCTGGCTGGCGCGGTGCCGCCGGAAGGACGGAACGGCGGTCGAGATCGCCGCGGGCACGGTCGTCCTGGCGGCCGGCGGGCGGTGCTATCGCGTGGCGAAGGAGCGCTGCGAGCTGACGACGAACCATCCTGGTGCGACGGGCGAGGTGACGCGGATCGCGATCGAGCTCGGGGCCGAGTCCCGGGACCTCGACGCGCTCCAGTACCACCCCAACGGCGGCGCGTGGCCGGAGAACCTCCAGGGCTACTCCATCCCGGAGACCACGCGGGCGTACGGCGCCGTGCTGCTCAACGCCGACATGGAGGAGTTCACCGACTCGCTCGGCCCGCGGGACGAGGTCTCGAAGGCGATCGTCGACGAGGTCGAGGCCGGCCGGGGCGTCGCGACGCCGGACGGCCGGCCCGCCGTCTACCTCGACACCCGCCGGATCCCCGAGGCCGACGCCGACGTCTCCCTCCCCTACATGCTCCGCCGCTATCGTGCGAGCGGGATCGACCCGCTGACGGAGCCGATTCTCACCTATCCCGTCCTCCACTACCAGAACGGTGGGCTGGTCATCGACGAGCGCGCGGAAACGACACTCGAGGGTCTCTTCGCCTGCGGCGAGATCGCCGGCGGCACGCACGGGCGAAACCGGATGATGGGGAACTCCCTGCTTGAGTGCTGCGTCTTCGGCCGGCGCGCCGGCGCGGCTGCGGCGAAGGCGGCGGCATGAGCACCGAGACCACCACCGATCTCCAGCACGCCGTCGAGGACGCGGCCGCGTACCTCTACGTCTGGTCCCTGAAGGACATCCCGCAGGACCTGCGCGACGCGCTCGCGGACGCCGCGCAGCGCGAGACCTCGGTCACCGGCCAGCGGGTGCTCGGGACGATCCTGAAGAACGTCGAGGTCGCCGACGAGACGAAGAACCTCGTCTGCCAGGACACCGGCATCGCCGTGTACACCTGCCGCGTCGGCGAGCACTTCCCGCTGCACCCGACGCGCATCTACGAGGCGCTGCGCGACGGGACCGCCCGCGCGACGCTCGAGCACCCGCTGCGGTCGAACACCGTCCACACGCTGACGCGGGAGAACACCGGCCCCAACATCGGGCACCGCGTGCCGATCGTGCACTGGGAGTTCATCCCGGACTGGGACGGTCTCGACGTCAAGTGCGTGCCGAAGGGCTCCGGCTCCGAGAACATGAGCTTCCTGAAGATGTGCGTGCCGGCCGACGGCGTGCGCGGGATCAAGGAGTTCGTCCTCGACTCGATCGTCGGCGCCGGCGGCAAGCCGTGCCCGCCCGGCATCGTCGGCGTCGGCATCGGCGGATCGGCCGACTACGCGATGTACCTCGCCAAGGAGGCGATCGCCCGGCCCGTCGGAACCCGGAACGAGGATCCGCTCGTCGCGCAGTTGGAGGACGAGCTCTCCGACCTGCTGAACGAGACCGGCATCGGCCCGATGGGGCTGGGCGGCGACATCACCGTCCTGCACGTGCACGTCGAGCACGCCGACACGCACATGACCCTCAACCCCGTGGCCGTCAACTACCAGTGCTGGGCCGCCCGCCGCGCGACGGCGCACATCGCCGCGGACGGCTCGGTCGAGTACGACCGGGAGGCATGATGGCCCGGGCGAGCACGTCCCGCTATGCCACACGCCTCTGGGGTTCCCCAGGGGCGCCCCGGAGGTTCCCCGGAGGTTCCCCTGAGGTTCCCCGGAGCAACCCCAGGGGAGGCGGCCGCTGATGCCGCGCCACGAGGTCAGGTTCCCGGTCACCGACGAGCGCGAGATCAAGAAGCTGCGCGCCGGCGACGAGGTCGTCGTCCAGGGGCATGTGATCGGCATCCGCGACCGCACGCAGATCCGGATGTTCGACCAGGGACAGCGGGCGCCGATGGATCTCACCGGCGCCTTCCTGCTCCACACCGCGCCGAACGTGCGCCAGGTGGGAGAAGGGCGCTACGAGCCGCTCTGCGTCGGAACGACCACGTCGGCGCGCATGGTGCGCTTCACCGAGCCGCTCGCCGTCGAGTACGGCGTTCGCGCCATCTGCGGCAAGGGCGGCTTCCCCGACGAAGCCATCGAGCCGATGCAGAAGAACGGCATGGTGTACTTCGCGATCGTCGGCGGCGCCGCCGCGCTCGAGACCACTCAGATCGAGGAGATCGAGGAGGTGGCCTGGGAGGACCTGATGCCGGAGTGCCTCTGGCGCTTCCGGGTGAAGGACTTCGGACCGCTCACAGTCGGAATCGACGCGCACGGCAACTCGCTCTACCACGACGTTCAGTCCGCCGCGAGGAAAAAGCTGGAGGAGCTCTATGCGAGGCTTTGATGGATTTCTGGATCTGCCACCCCGATCGCCGAAGCCGCGGCAGGTCGGGCTCACCCACGTCATCGACAAGGGCCTCAACCTGCGCGAGATCGAGGGCATGTTCGACACGGCCGGCGACTACGTCGACGTGGTGAAGCTCGGCTGGGGCACGTCCTACGTCACGCGGAACCTCGAGAAGAAGATCGCGCTCTACCGCTACTTCGACACGCCCGTCGTGTGCGGCGGCACGCTCTTCGAGGCCGTTGTCGCCCGCGACAAGGTCGACCGTTACAAGCAGTGGCTCGTCGATCAGCGGTTCTCGCACGTGGAGATCTCGGACGGCGCCGTCGACATCCCGCGGGAGCGGAAGCTGGAGCTGATCGCCGAGTTCGCACGCGACTTCACCGTCCTGTCGGAGGTCGGCTCCAAGGATGCGGATGTCGTCTACGCGCCCTACCAGTGGGTCGAGTGGATGAAGGCGGAGCTCGATGCAGGCGCCTGGAAGGTGATCACGGAGGGCCGCGAGGGCGGAACCGCCGGCATCTTCCGGCCGACCGGCGAGATGCGCACCGGCCTCGTGGACGAGATCGCGCACGAGATCGACGTCCAGGACGTGATCTTCGAGGCGCCGACGAAGGGATCGCAGGCGTGGTTCGTCCGCCACTTCGGCCCGGAGGTCAACCTCGGGAACATCCCGCCCGACGAGGTGATCCCGCTCGAGACGCTCAGGCTCGGGCTCCGCGCGGACACGATCAACGAGGTGCTTTTACGCGAGGAGGCGCCGGTTCCCAAGGGCGGCGGTTGATGGCGACCGCGCCCCCGCTCCCTCAGCTCGACTTCGAGTCGATGCCCGCGGAGGACCTGCTCCGGTGGGCATACGACGAGTTCGGCGAGCGCCTCTGCCTGACGTGCTCCTGGCAGAAGCAATCGTCCGTGCTCGTCCACATGGTCTCCGAGCTCGGGCTCGACGTGCCCGTGATCGAGCTCGACACGCATCTGTTCTTCCGCGAGTCGTACGAGACACGCGACCGCCTCGTCGAGCGCTACGGCCTGACGCTGCAGCGGCCCGAGGTGATCACCGTCGCGGAGCAACATCGCCAGGAGGGCCCGAACCTCTGGGAGCGGGACCCCGACCGCTGCTGCCACATCCGCAAGGTCGAGCCGCTCCTCGAGGCGCTCGAGCCCTACGCGGCGTGGGCGTCCGGAATCCGCCGAGACCAGTCGCCGAGCCGGGCCGGGACGCCCAAGCTCCAGTGGTCGGAGCGCTACGGGGTCTGGAAGGTGCAGCCGCTCGCGGACTGGGACGAGAAGCGCGTCTGGGCCTACATCGTCGTCAACGAGATCCCGTACAACCCGCTCCACGACGTCGGCTACCGGTCGATCGGGTGCATCCCGTGCACGCGGCCGACCGCGCCCGACGAGGAGGAGCGCGCCGGCCGCTGGGCCGGCTCCGACAAGCTCGAATGCGGCATCCACACCGACAGCCAAGGAGAGGAAGAAAGCACATGACCGCCAATCTGTTCCCGATCGAGCACCCCGAGTCCGAGCGCGCGCGCGGCGGCGGGTTCACGCTCTGGTTCACCGGGCTCTCGGGCTCCGGCAAGACCACGATCGCGCACCTCGTCGGCCCCGCGCTCGACGAGCGCGGATGCGTCGTCGAGTACCTCGACGGCGACGTCGTCCGCACGCACCTCTCCAAGGGGCTCGGCTTCTCCAAGGAGGATCGCGACGCGCACATCGAGCGTGTCGGCTGGGTGGCGTCGCGGCTGACGCGGCACGGCGGCGCCGTGGTCGTCGCGGCGATCTCGCCTTACGAGGCAACGCGTCAGGCGGCGCGCTCGATGGTGGAGCCGTTCGGTCGTTTCGTGGAGATCTACGTCAAGGCATCGGTCGACGAGTGCGCGCGACGCGACGTGAAAGGGCTCTACGCCAAGGCGTTCGCCGGCGAGATCAAGGAATTCACCGGCGTCTCCGACCCGTACGAGGAGCCGTCGAGCCCGGAGCTCGTCATCGACACCGAGGCGCACGAGCCCGCCGAAAGCGCCCGCCTGATCCTCGAGAAGCTCGAGGAGCTCGAGCTGATTCGCACCGAGGTCGCGGCTTGACCGCCGTCGCGACGGACAAGCTGATCCGGCCCCACGGCGGCGAGCTCGTCGACCGCACCGGCGCGCGCCCGGATGACGTCGACAGCCTCGAGACGGTGACGCTCACGGGACGCGAGCTGTCCGATCTCGACATGCTCGCCTGTGGCGCGCTGTCCCCCCTCGAGGGCTTCATGGGCCGCGAGGACTACGAGCGCGTGGTCGACGACATGCGGCTCGCGAACGGCCTCGTCTGGGCCCTGCCGGTATGCCTTGCCGTCGACGAGGCGCCGAAGGGCGACCGCGTCGCCCTCGCGGACGGCGACGGCCGCGTGATCGCCGTGCTGGACGTCGAGGAGCTATACCCATACGACGCCGAGCGCGAGGCGGAGCGCTGCTTCCGCACGACGGACCCGGCCCACCCGGGCGTCGCCCGCCTCTATGCCCAGAAGCCGCTCTACGTGGCCGGCCGCGTCATCGTCTTCCAGCGGGCGGAGCCGGCCTTTCCCGCCCTTGCGCGCGATCCTGCCGAGACGCGGGCCGAGTTCGCCGAGCGCGGCTGGAAGCGCGTCGTCGGCTTTCAGACGCGCAACCCCATCCACCGCGCGCACGAGTACCTGACCAAGAGCGCGCTCGAGATGGTCGACGGTCTGCTCATCCACCCGCTCGTCGGCGAGACGAAGTCCGACGACGTGCCGGCGGAGACCCGTGTCCACTGCTACGAGGTGCTCGTCGACCGCTACTACCCGGGCGACCGCGTCGTCGTCTCCGCCTTTCCGGCCGCGATGCGCTACGCAGGCCCCCGGGAGGCGATCTGGCACGCGATCTGCCGCAAGAACTACGGCTGCTCGCACTTCATCGTCGGACGGGACCACGCCGGAGTCGGCGACTACTACGGCACGTACGACGCGCAGCTGATCTTCGACGATTTCGAGCCGCACGAGCTCGACGTCGAGCCGATGTTCTTCGAGCACGCCTTCTTCTGCCGCACGTGCGGCCAGATGGCGACGCCGAAAACCTGCCCCCACGGCGGCGACGACCACGTCTTCCTCTCCGGTACGAAGGTCCGCGAGCTCCTCGCCGGAGGCGAGCTGCCTCCCGCCGAGTTCTCCCGCCCGGAGGTGGCGGAGGTGCTCGTTCAGGCCTACCGCTCTTGAACGACCCGCGGCTGGCGTTCGCCGGGCTGCTCGTCGGCATCCTTGTCGGCACGACGGGCATGGGCGGAGGCTCGCTGCTGACGCCGATCCTCGTCCTGCTCTTCGGGTTCGACCCGGGAGTGGCGATCGGGACCGACATCCTGCACGGCGCCATCTTCAAGTCGTTCGGCGCCGTGCGCCACCGCACGCTCGGGACCGTGCATGCGCGGCTCGCGAGCTGGATGCTGCTCGGCAGCGCGCCGATGTCGCTCGTCGGCGTGGCGCTGTCGTCCTGGCTCGTCAGGAACTACGGGGACGGCGTCCAGTCCGTCCAGGCGCAGGTGCTTGGCGTCGCGCTCGTACTCGGCGGTCTCGGCCTCTTCTTGCGGGCCGTGATCTCGCGGCGCCGCGTGAGCGACGCGCCGTTCCTGCTGACGAACCGCGACCGCCTGATCGCGTTCTCCCTGGGCTTCGGCGGCGGGTTCATCGTCGGCTTGACGTCGGTCGGGAGCGGCACGTTCTTCGGTCTCGTCATGATCATCGCCTTTCCGCTCACGGCCCGGAAGATCGTCGGCACGGACATCTTCCACGCCGCCGTCTTGCTGTGGGTCGCCGGCTTCGGACACTTCGTGGCCGGCAACGTCGACATGACGGCGGTCGGCTGGCTGCTCCTGGGCTCGATCCCGGGCGTCCTGCTGGGAAGCCAGGTCAGTGTTCGCCTGCCCGAGCGGGCACTTCGCGTGTCGCTGGCAACGGTGCTGCTGGCGAGCGGTATCAAACTCACCGACGTTCCGGGCTCGAGCGAGCTCGTGATCGCCACGCTCGTCCTCGGGTTCGCACTTGCGGTGCTCCTGGAGCTGCGCGTCCGGCGGCTGAGCGCCCGCGTCGCTACGCCGGCTCCGGAACCATAGCGGCCCTAGAATCGTCGACGGATTGACTCGGCTGCTGACGCTGGCGCTCGTGCTCGTGCTGCTCGGCGGCACGGCGGCCGCGTTCGCGATCACCGAGCAGCTGAAGCTCGAAAAGGCGCCGATCACGAGCCCGAAGATCACCAAGTGGTACTCGTGGCGATCGGGTCGGCAGGCGCTCGTGCAGTTCCGCCTGCGCCAGGCGGACCGGATAACGGTGGACATCGTCGAGGGAGGCAAGGTGGTCGCGAACCTGGCCACGCAATTGCGTCATCCGAAGGGCGTCGTCCGCCTTCAGTGGGACGGCCGCGACGCGGATGGTCAGGCCGTCCCGCAGGGGACGTACCGGGCCCGCGTCTTCATCGAAGGCGCCAACCGGACGATCGTGATCCCGAACGCCATCCAGGTCGATCTTGTTTCCCCGAGAATCCGTTTTGGCTCAGTGCGACCGCTCGTTATCTCGCCGGACCACGACGGCCGAGCCGAGTACACGCAGATCCGCTTTCACGTGAACGAGCCCGCCCGCACCGCGCTCGTGGTGGACGGGCATCAGGCCGGTCCCGGGAGGTGGGGACAGGGGGCGGGGAAGCTGAACTGGTTCGGGAAGCTCCACGGCCGGCAGCTGGGCGTCGGCGTGCACACGTTGACGCTGCGAGCCGTAGATCGCGCGGGCAACGTCGCGACCGCCGTCCGGACGGTCCGGGTGCGAATCAGGTACGTGAGCCTGCCGAACGTCGTGCGCGTCGGGGCGGGTCAAGCCTTCCGCGTGCGCGCCGGCACGGACGCGCGACTCGTCACCTGGCGACTGGCCGGGCGCCTGCGTCGCTCGGCAGCGCCGACGCTGCGGTTGCGCGCCCCCCGACAGCCCGGCCGCTATACGCTCTACGTGAGCGCGAACGGTCACGCGGCCGCGACCGTGGTCGTCGTCCGCGGCGGCCCGTGAGACGCCTCTTCGACGTTCTCGCATCCGCGCTCGGGCTCGGCGTCAGCAGCCCCGTGCTCGGGGCGGCGGCGCTCGCCATCAGGCTCGAGGACGGCGGTCCAGTCCTCTACCGCCAGCGCCGTGTCGGCAAGGGCGGCGTGGAGTTCGAGCTGCTGAAGCTGCGAACGATGGTTGTCGGCGCCGAGCGCAAGGGCGTCGGGTGGGCCGTGAACGAGGGCGACCCGCGGATCACCCGCGTCGGCCGGGTCCTGCGCCGGCTCTCCATCGACGAGCTGCCACAGCTGTGGAACGTCCTCCGCGGCGAGATGTCCATCATCGGGCCTCGCCCGACGCTCGCCTACCAGGTCGAGCAGTACACCGCACATCAGCGGCGCCGCCTGGACGTGAAGCCCGGACTCACCGGCTGGGCGCAGGTCAACGGGCGGGCGCGGCTCCCGTGGTCGGAGCGGATCGAGCTCGACGTCTGGTACGTCGATCACCGCTCGCTGGGCCTCGACCTCCGGATCCTGCTCCGGACGCCGCTCGCGCTCGCCAGCGGCACATACAAGGGGGCGACCGGCGGATGGCATGACCGTGGGGGGGAACCAGGTTCCCCCCCACGAGCCCCCTCTTAATCAGTAGACGCGCTCCCGCGTGCTGTAGCTCCGGCGGGCAAATGCCCGCCTCCGGTGATTGAGGAAGGCGAGGCGCGCGCGCTACGCTCCCGCATCGTGGTTTGCGGCGTGGATGCTTCGCGAGGGGGCTGGGTTGCCGTGACGCTCGAAGCCGGACGCGTCGCTGGAACGTTCTTCCTCGACGTGGTGGACACCGACTTCCACGAGCTCCAGGCCGCCGACGTGATCGCCGTCGACATCCCGATTGGCTTCGGGCCACGGCGCGCCGACGAGGAGGCCCGCAGGTTCTTGGGCGGCGGCGGCGCGAGCACGGTCTTCACGGTCCCGACGCGCGAGCTCCTGGAGCAGCCGTTTACCCCCGGCGTCCACGTGAGCGCGCAAGCGCACGCACTCGGGCGCCGCATCATCCGCGTGACGGATCTCGCGGCGACCGACGACCGCTTACGCGAGATCCATCCGGAGGTCTCGTTTTGCGCCATGAACGACGGTCGCCCACTCGCGGCGCGCAAGAAGACGTACGGCGGCGTCATCGAGCGCACCGACCTGCTGCGGAGGCACGGAATCGAGCTGGGCCAGGTCGACGAGCAGGTCTCGTCGCGTCCGATCCACGACGTGCTGGACGCAGCCGCGGCCGCCTGGAGCGGCGCACGAATCGCCGACGGCACGGCCCGGTCGCTGCCGGACCCGCCGGAATGCGTGCGCGGCCGCGACGTCGCCATCTGGTACTAAGGGCGCGCCTCGGCCTCCTCTAAGCTCTCGCGCGTGACGACCGTTCTCTTCACCTGCGTCGGAATGCGCGTCGACATCATCACCGCGTTCAAGCGAGCGGGCGCGACGACCATCGCCGCCGATTCCAGCCCGTTCGCGCCCGCGCTCTACAGCGCCGACGCATACGCACTCGTGCCGCTGAAGGACGACCCCGCGTACATCCCAGCGCTACGTGACATCTGCGCGGCGCACGCCGTCGACCTCGTGGTCCCGGTCACGGACATCGACCAGCAGGTGGTCTCCGAGCGTCGAGCCGAGCTGGGTGCGCCCATGCTCCTGCCCGAGCACGAGGTGGTACTGAAGACGAGCGACAAGTACCTCGCGCATTCGACGTTCGATGCCCTCGGGATTGCCTCTCCGCCGACGTGGCTCCCTGCGGAGTTACCGGCCGAGCTCCCATTCCCCGTGCTCGTCAAGGCGCGCTACGGGTTCGGCAGCAAGCACATCTACCGCGCGCACGACGCGCCGGAGCTCGAGTTCTTCCTCGCCCACACGCCGGCAGACTCGATGGTGCAGGCGTGCTGCGTGGGCGAGGAGTTCTCGATCGACGTCTTCTGCGACTGGGAGGGCCGTTGTCTGAACGCGATTCCACGGACGATGATCGAGTCAAAGGGGGGCGAGTCGATCAAGGGCATGACGATCGACGATGCAGAGCTGATCGAGCTCGGACGGCGGGTCGCCGAGGCGCTCCCGCTGCGCGGGGCGGGGACGATCCAGTGCTTTTGCGAGGCCGACCGCTCCCTGCGCGTGACCGACGTCAACCCGCGTTTCGGCGGCGCCTTCCCGCTCCCGCAGGCGGCCGGCGCCCGCTACCCGGAACTGGCTCTCCAGCTGGCCGCCGGCGAACGCCCGGAGCCGCGGGTTGGCGAATTCCGCGCCGGGGTCGTGATGACGCGCTTCCTCTCAGACGTCTGCCTCGCGTACGACGCGGACGGGACGCTCCGGCCGCTGATTCCCGAGCCTGTCGAGTAGCGCCCATGCGCCTCGTCTGGGTCAGCTTCGACGTGATCGGGCGCCGATGCGCGGAGGCGAGCGCGGAGGCCGGCGGCGACGTCGTCGGGATCGTGACGCTCCCCGGGCCGATCGACCCGTCGCGGTCGGGGCAGTGCGAGTTCGACGACGTCTCCGAGCGGCTCGGCGCGAAGCTCGTCGAAACCGCGGACATCAATGCCAACGAATCGATTGCCGCCGTCCGCGCGCTCACGCCTGATCTGCTCTTCGTCGTCGGCTGGTCACAGCTCGTCTGTGACCCGTTCATCGCTCTCGCCTCCGAGGGCGTCTTCGGCATGCACCCGACGCTGCTCCCCCGCCACCGCGGCCGCGCACCTATTCCGTGGGCGATCCTCAGCGGTCTCGCGAAGACGGGCGTGACGCTGTTCGAGATCGTCGACGCGACCGCCGACTCCGGCCCGATCATCGGCCAGCAGGAGGTCGACCTCGCCCCCGACGAGACGGCAACGACACTGTTCGAGAAGGTTTCGGACGCGCACGTCGAGCTCATCCGCACGTTCGTGCCGCAGCTGATGGCGCGCACCGCGCCCAGGCTCCCGCAGGACACACGGCAGGCGAGCTCCTGGCCGAAACGGACGCCCGCGGACGGCGTCATCGACTGGGAGACCCGTTCCCGGTACCTCCACGACTGGGTCCGCGCGCAGACGCGGCCGTATCCGGGCGCCTTCACCTACTCCGGGGACGAGCGGCTGGTCGTCTGGCGGGCCCGCCCGGTCGACGTCGACGGCGGAGCCCCGGCCGGAACCGTGGTCGAGCGGCGGGCAGAGGGCGTTGTCGTCGCCTGCGGCGAGGGCGGCCTCCTACTGGAGGAGGTCGAGCCCGCGTCGTTGCTCGATCGGCTCGACGTCGGATCGAGGCTCGGGTGAGCCCGGCGCGCGTCCTCGTCTTCGCCGCCCACCCCGACGACGAGGTGCTCGGAATGGGTGGCACGATCGCGCTCCACGCGGCGGACGGGGACGAGGTCCGCGTCGTCTGCGTCACCGACGGCAGCTCGACGCAGTACCCCGGCGACGCCGACCGCCGCGAGCGCAAGGAGCGCGAGGCGCAGTCCGCCGCCAAGGTGCTCGGCGTGGCGGAGTACGTCCATCACGACCTCCCGGACATGCGCCTCGACACCGTCGCCCACGTCGACCTCAACCGGGTCGTCGAGGAGCAGGTGCGGACATTCGGGCCCGAGACCGTCTACGCCGCGCATCCCGACGTCAACCTCGACCATCGGGCGCTCTTCGACTCGGTTGCCGTCGCCACCCGGCCCGTCCCGGAGCAGGTCGTACGCCGCGTGCTCACGTACGCGCCCACGTCCAGCACCGAATGGACGCCTGCGGCGACGAACTGGTTCGTACCGAACTGGTTCGTGGACATCACGGAAACGCTCCCGCAAAAGCTCGAGGCCTTCGCGTGCTTCGAGACAGAAACGCGCGCCTATCCGCATCCGCGCAGCGCACGGGCACTCGAGGCGCACGCACAGTTCTTCGGCTCGACGGTCGGTTGCGACTACGCCGAGCCCTTCGTCCTCGTCCGTAGCGTCGAGCGCTGAGTTGGCGCCGCCGCTCCTTATCCTGGGAGTCCGCCGGTCGGGGACGACGCTCCTCCGCGTGATGCTCGACTGCAGCTCGCAGCTCGCGATCCCCGACGAGTCGTACTTCATTCCGCAGCTGGCGCACCGCCACGGCGGCCGGCCGGACGTGGACGAGTTCGTCGAGGATCTGCGCCGGCTGAAGACACTCGGGGAATGGCAGCTGCCGGTGGCGGCCGTCCGGGAACGCCTCCGACCGGGAATGGCGACCGGCGAGGCGATCGGCGCCATCTTCGCCACCTACGCAGCGGAGCACGGAAAGACGCGCTGGGGCGAAAAGACGCCGCTGTACATGCAGTATCTCGGGTTGCTCCAACGGCTCTTTCCGGATGCCGTCTTCGTCCACCTGATCCGGGACGGCCGCGACGCCGCGACGAGCTTCCTCGCGATGCCGGAGGGAGTCGTCACGCGCGCCTGGGCGCATCCACGGTCGGTGGCCGACTTCGCGTGCCAGTGGGACACGGAGGTGCGCGCGGCGCGCGCCCTCGGCGGCCGGCTGGGGCCGCAGCGCTATCTCGAGGTGCGTTACGAGTCACTCGTCGGCGACCCGGCAGACGAGCTTCGCCGGATCTGCGGGTTCGCCGGGCTGCCGTTCGAGCCGTCGATGCTCGACTACCCCGGCGCCGTCGACGTTTCGAGGAAACCACACCAGCAGAGCCTCAAGCGGCCGCCGACGGCCGGCCTGCGTGACTGGCGGAGCGAGCTGTCGAGAGAGGACGCGCTCGCCTTCGAAGCGGTCGCCGGGGATCTTCTCGCAAGCCTCCGCTACGAGCTCCTCGAGCCGGGCCGCTCGCGCCCGCTCGGCGCGGCCGCCAGGGTCGCCCGCTACCGGGCGCTCACGGCCGCGTGGCGGGCATCCGGCTACGCGCTTCAGCGCTCGCCGCTCTGGCGGCGCCGCCACCCGCGCGTGGCCGCTTCGCCCTAGCTCTTCGACTTGCCGGCGGTCAGGTGGCGCTTCGAGCGGGCCTGGTCCGTTCGGGCGCCCCAGTACGCGACGAGAAGGCCGTTCAGCGACATGAAGTAGTGACGCTCGGTCGCGATGCCGGGCGAGTACTTGCCGATCGACAGGTGCCAGACGATGCGGCCCGTCGACACCGACAGCGCGTACGTCTTCGTCTCCAGCGTGGAGAAGAAGACGAGCCGGCCGATGACGACGGCAGGCCCCAGGATTCGCCCGCCGACGTACCGCGCCCAGAGCTGCCGGCCCGTCGCGGCGCGGTAGCAGTGGAGGTAGCCGTTGAAGTCGCCGACGAAGACCCGTCCGTTCGCCACGGCCGGCGTGGAGTAGCCCCAGGAGCTGAGCTCGTGTGTCCAGAGGACATGACCGTTCGACGCCGACACGGCCACGACCTTGCCCGAACGTGAGACTGTGAAGAGTCGCCGGCCGTCCGTCGACGGGCTGGCGTAGAAGCTGTCGTACCGGAACGCGTCGCGGCGGATGTACGTGCTCCACAGCTTGTGGCCGTCCGTCCGGCGAAGGCAGAAGATCCCGCCCGCATAGGTCGTGATGCAGATCCGGTTTCCGTACACCGACGGGCTGGCGTTGATGCGTCCACCCGTGTTGTAGGCCCACCGCACGCGGCCCGTCCGCGTGTACAGCGCGAACAAGCGACCGTCTGTCGCGCCGAAGTACACGATCCCGTCCACGACCACAGGCGACGACTCCACCTTGGCCTGCACCCGGAACTGCCACTGGGTGCGCCCGGTCTGCCGGTTATACGCCGTCACCGTTCCTCCGATCGAGCTCACGATCACGCGCGGCCCGTCAATCGCGGGCGTCGATGCGGTCTCGCCGGCGTTCTGCCGGTGCCAGAGGACCTTTCCGTTGTGCGAGTCGATCGCGAACGTCACGCCCTTGAACGTGTTCACGTACAGCGTCCCGTCGCAGTAGCTCGGCGCGTACTCGATGTAGCTGTGCATCGCCCGGACCCAGAAGTGATGCGTGGGTTTCCCGAGGCGGATCTCGGGGCGGGAGAGGGTCCGCTGCGGGTCCCCTCCGAAGTACTTCCAACACGTCTTGTCGTCTGGCAGGTACTTGAGCGAGCGGCGCTTGGGTCTGGGCTTGGGCGGCGGCGCCGGCGCCGGGTGGATGACCGAGACGCCGCCGAGGTTCGTGTCGAGCCCTCCGCCCGGTGGGCTGCGGAAATGGAGGTAGGCCGCGAGCGCGCCGATTCCGGCGACGAGCACGAGCACGACGGCAAGGCCGATGTAAAGAAGCTTTCTACGCATAGCGGGCCGCGAGGGCTTAACAGTCTGCCAGCGTCCTACGACAGGCAGACCGTTGAACGGCTACCCGCCGCGACGGCGGGCTATCGTGCACGTCGACGTGAGGAGGCGGCCGGCGATCCTCGTGGGCGCCGTCGCGGCACTGGTCGCCTCGGCCGCCGCGGTGACGCCGCTTCGTGCTTCCCCGCCGACGCGGGACGAGCCCCGATCGGTCGTCGCCGCGTTCTCGCAACGGAGCTACGCGCCTGACGATCTTGCTCGCCTCGTCGTGCGCAACGCCCCGCGAGGCCTGCGCGTCAGGATGTTCCGCGTCGGCGCGGCCGGGCCGCTCCGCCGCGACGACGTGATGAAGGGGACACCGGTCACACCGGCGCGGACGATCGCCACGGCGACCCGGCACGACGCGGTTCTGCGCGTGCACGTCGGCCCGTGGCCGAGCGGGCTCTACTTCGCCCGCCTGACGGCCAGAGGCGACCGGCTCGGCTATGCCCCGGTCGTCGTCCGGCCGCGTCGATTCGGGACGAGCCGCGTCGCCGTCGTCCTGCCGACGTATACGTGGCAGGCCTACAACTTCCGCGATGACAACGGGGACGGGGTCGGCGACACCTGGTACGCCGACCCGCACATCACGAACGTCGACCTGACGCGGCCGTATCTCGACCGCGGCGTCCCGCCCCACTTCCGCGGCTACGACGCGGGATTCCTCCGCTGGCTCGCCGAGCACGGCAAGCGGCCCGACTTCCTCGCGGACGACGATCTCGAGCGCCTCACCGGGGACGCGCTGGCGCGCGACTACAAGCTCGTCGTCTTCTCGGGGCACGACGAATACGTGACCCCGCATACCTATGCCGTGATCCGGCGCTACGAGCAGCTCGGCGGCAACCTTGCCTTTCTCTCGTCCGACACCTTCTTCTACCGCGTTGTCCGGCGAGGCCGGCGGCTGTACCGGACCGGGCGCTGGCGCGACCTCGGCCGGTGGACTGCGCCGGTGATGGGCGTCGAGTACGTCGGATGGAACCACAACCGGTATCCCAACCGACCGTACGTCGTCCGCGGCGCGAAGTCGGCCCGATGGTTCTTCGCCGGGACGCGTCTCAAGAACGGCGACCGCTTCGGCAGCTACGGGATCGAGATCGACCAGCGAACCCGCCGCTCTCCACCGGGCACGATCCTCCTGGCGCGAATCGCCAACGAATTCGGTCCCGGGCGTTCGGCCGAGATGACCTACTTCCAGACCCGTGCCGGCGCCAGGGTCTTCTCCGCGGGGACGATCAACTTCGGCGGCTCGACGCAGTGGCCTGTCGGCGCGCGATTGATGGAGAACCTCTGGGCGCGGCTCAGCCGGCCCTGATCTCCCCGCGGCGCGCCGACGCGCGAACGGGGGCGGGGCGCCAGTGGCCGAAGACCGGGTATCTCGTCGGGGCGCGGGCATCCGACTCCAGCGAGTCGGCCGCTTCTGCTCGCACCGCGAGCAGCGATCCCGCGACGGCCAGCGAGCCCCACATGATCGGATCTTCGAAGAACCCGCTGTAGAACAGCGAGTGGACGACGATGACTAAGAACACGGCGGAGAGGCCCAAGCCGAGTGCCCGGGACTGCTGGACGGCCGCGAGGAGCACGAGCGCGGCGCCGGCCAGGAAGAGCACGTAGAGGATGGCGCCCCCGACGCCGAGCTCGGCCATCACGGTGAGCGGCGTCGTGTGCGACGCGTTGCGCGCCACCGTCCCCTCATTCGCCTCGTTCCGGCTGGCAAGCGGCTGTCCGCCGACGCCGACGCCGGCGAGCGGGTGCTCGGCGATCACCTTCGCCGTCACGCTCGCCAGCCGCGACCGCCCGCTGGTGAATTTCCGCGCGGAATGGCCCTGCGCGATCACGACGAACGCCGCGGCGGCCACCAGCGCGCCGACGACGCACGCCCCGAGTACGATCGTCTTCGATCGCCGGTCGGCTGTGACTAGCGTCACCCCCAGCGCGACGACGAAGAGCGTGAACATTCCCGACTGCGAGTACGAGACGAGAACGCCCGCGGCGAGAACCGCCATCAAGGCGGCGGCCAGTCCGATCCGGATCTTGCCGAGCCAGAGGAGGAGCACGAGCACGACGAGCGCGAGCACGAGGTGGCGCGCATACATGCTCGGATCCTTGAAGACCGACGTCACGCGGTAGAAGTTCGAGTACGCGTCGACGTACGCCACATCGCGGGCGAAGAAGACGTGATGCGTCCACTCCTGCCAGAGGCCGATGGCGGCGAACACGGCCCCGAGTGCGAGCACCTCGACCGTGAGCACCTTCGGCAGCCACGAGGCAAACGGCGCACGGCTGACGACCGCGACGAGCGCGGCGAACGGGAAGATGAAGAAGAGGAGCTCGACCGTTCCCGCACGAATGTCAATCGACCACAGCAGCGAGATCGCGTCGAAGGCGATGAACGCCGCGGCCGGCACGACCAGCACCGGCGGAAGCCACGGTTGCGGCGGCCGGAAGACCGCGATCCATGCAAGCGCGAGCACCGCAGCGGCGAGCACGGCGTAAAGCGGCAGGAGCAGGAAGGCGTGGAGCGATCCGACGTCGACCGGGATCCGGAACGGCGCCACGAGCAGCAGCGCGGGCGCGACGAGGGCCGGATACCGCACGAAGACGACCGTCAATGCGGCTACGGCGATAACGCTGACGACCGCGGCCGCCCCCACGGCGGGGTTCGTGAGACGGTGAACGTCGTGCGCGGGCGCGACGGCCGCCGCGAGCAGGGCCTCCGCGAGCGTCAGCACGGCCAGCCCGGCTATGAGGAGGACCCGCCGCTGCTGCGCGAGGAGCACGCCGACGGAGCCGATCGCGCCGACGACCGCCGCCGCGTGAGCCAAGTTGCCATGCACCATGGGCCGAACGCGAAGCCTAGCGCCGCGCCAATCGAGGCAGTGCGGGAGGACACCGGTTCGTAAGGGCGCGAGGTGGTAGGAATAGCCGGTGCTCGACGGGCTGGGTCGATGATCGGGAGCTGGCGACGTGTGCTCGTGCTCGCGCCGCACACGGACGACGGGGAGTTCGGCTGCGGTGGGACGATGGCCCGGCTCGTCGAAGGCGGCGCCGAGGTGCGCTACGTCGCGTTCTCCATTGCGACGCGCTCGCTGCCGGAGGGCTTCGCCCCCGACGCCCTCGCCCGCGAGGTGCGCGAGGCGACCGCCGAGCTCGGCATTCCGGCGGCCCAGCTGACCGTCCATGACTTCGAGGTGCGGACCTTCCCGGAGCGCCGCCAGGAGATTCTCGAGCTCCTGATCGTGCTTTGGGAGGAGTGGACGCCCGACGCGGTGCTGCAGCCGAGCGTCCGCGACATCCACCAGGATCACCAGGTCGTCGCCGCGGAGGGGTTGCGCGCGTTCAAGCGCACGACCGTGCTCGGCTACGAGATCCCGTGGAACAACTTCAACTTCGACTACCAGGCCTATGTGGCGCTCGAGCGCGCCCACGTGGATCGCAAGGTGCGAGCCCTCGCGAGGTACGCATCCCAACAGCACCGCAAATACGCCGACGGCGAGTACATCTGGGCCCGCGCCCGGACGAACGGCGTCAACGTCGGGCGCGAGTACGCCGAGGTGTTCGAGGTCTACCGCGTGGTTGCGTAGGCGACGGCGCCGCCGTCAGGTGACGCCGATCTGATCCGCAACCTCGCGCGAGATCGCGTGCCGCCCGCCCTTCTGCACGGAGACGGTGACCGGCCCGCCGAACGGCGCGGACTCCTCCACCTCGACGCGACGCCCCGGCACGAGCTCGAGGCTCGAGAGGTAGCGCAGCAGGTCGGCGTCCCCGTCCGGGACGCGGCGAATGACGGCCCCTTCGCCCGGCTCGAGCGAGGCGAGCGTCCGCAGAGACGAGCGCTCGACGTGCAGCGACGCGTCGGGGATCGGATCGCCGTGCGGATCGTGCGTCGGGTGGCCGAGCGACTCGTCGATACGCGCCTCGAGCTCCTCCGACAGCGCGTGCTCGAGTCGGTCCGCCTCGGCATGGACGGCGTCGATTCCCAGGCCGAGGTTCTCGGCGAGGTACACCTCGAGCAGCCGGTGGTGCCGCGTGATCTCGACGGCGGCACGCCGCCCCGTCTCCGTGAGCACCGCGCCGTGATACGGCTCGCGATCGACGAGCCCGAGGTCGGCGAGCTTCTTGAGCATCCCGGTCGCAGACGGCGCCGCGACGCCCATCCGCTCGGCGATGGCGGACGTCGTCGCCCGGCCGCCGTCGGTCTCGAGTTTGTAGATCACCCGCAGGTAGTCCTGGATCGACTCGCTGAAGGGCGTCTCGGTCACTGCCCAACTCTAGATTGCCCGCGCCAGCAACATCCGCAACCGCCGCCGCTCCGCGGGTAGGTAGAAGCCGAACGGCAGCAGCGCGAGCGGGTACACGGCCGTCAGCGCGATCGCCCCCGCGAGCGGCACGGAGAGCGTGTTGCCGATGACCACGAGCGCCACCGCCACCGCGCCCAGCGTCACCACCCGCCGCCACTGGTACGGCACCGGATAGATGTGCTGCGCCCGCCAGGTCATGCCGAGGAACATGACCGCGTACGCGGCCACGGTCGCGATCGCCGCACCCATCATCCCGTACGGCGGAATCAGGATCAGGTTCAGTACGACGTTCACGACCGCGCCCGCGCCGGTGACGACCCAGTTGAACTGCGTCCGCCGCGACCGTCCAACGCCGATGGCGATCACGACGTACCCGGCGAAGAGCGCGGAGCCGAAGGCGAGCGGTGCAACGACGGTGGACGCGTCGTAGAACTCCGGCGTGGTGAGCAGGCGGACGATCCACGGCGCCAGCAGTCCCAGCCCGAGCGCGACCCAGCAGGCGATCAGCAGCAGATACGTCAAGACGTAGGCGTACGTGCGCCGCGCCTCACGATCGTCCTCGATCGAGTACGCGAAGGCCGGCCAGGCCGTCCGGAACGCGACGAACAGCAGCGTGATCGCGGACGAGAGCCGGATGCCGATCGAGTACAGGCCGACGTCTCTCGTGCTCGCGAGCTTCACCAGAAGCAGCCGGTCGACGAAGTTCACGACCCAGAGAAACAGGCCCGACGGGACGAGCGGGAGGCCGAACTTCTCCATCGCCTTGTAGAGCCTCCAGTCGAACTGCAGGCCCAGCTGCTCGCGCCGGTAGAAGAGCAGCGCCGCGTAGACGCAGAGCGTTCCGGTGAAGTTGCCGACGACGAGACCCGTCGCGCCCCACTCGAGGCTGACGACGAAGAAGACGGTCGCGCCGATCGTGATCGCGACGTTGACGAGGCTGGCGGAAACGAATGCGATCGACCGTTCCTCGACCCGGAAGACCGAGGTCAGCTGCTCGAAGTTCATCTGCGCCCAGAGCGCGACGAACGCGGCGCGGACGAGCCAGGTGCGGTCCGTCGTGCCGAACAGCGCGTCCGAGATCGAGCCGGCGAAGATCCAGCCGGCCGCGAGGCCGAACGTGGCCGCGCTCATCGTGTACCAGAACGAGGTTCGGAGCACGACCCGCCGGTGGCTCTGATCCGGCGAGTCGAACCAGAAGCGGAAGAACGCCGTCGAGATGCCGCCTCGCAGGATGGTCACCAGCACCGCCGACAGCGCGAGAAGCGTCTCGACGGCGCCGTAGTCCGCGGGCGTCAGGTAGCGCGTGTAGAGCGGCAGCAGCAGGATCGCGATGAAGCGCGACACGATCGCGCCGAGCCCGTAGACGGCGGAGTGCCGCGCGAGCCGCCGCATCTGCCCGAAGAGCGACTGCGTGCCCGCGCCGGGGTCGGCGCCGCCGCCGGTCGGCCGGGAGCCCGGAAGCACCCTACTCACGCCGCGCGCCGAACCTTCGGAGGACTACAGAACCTTGACGAGATACGTGCATTGTTCACGCCAGGTGCGCTCGACTCCTCGCTCGTCGAGCGAGGACCAGCGCAGCGTGAAGACGCCGTGGCCCGCGTCCTCGTACCCCTGGCGCGCGTAGAGCCGCCGCGCGCCGTCGTTCTCGAGAGCGACCGCGAGGCCGATCCGGCCGTAACCGGACTCGCGGGCCGCGCGTTCCGAGGCATCGAGCAGCGCCGTGCCGATCCCGCGGCCGCGGTAACGCTCGGCGACGAACAGATCCTCGATCTCCACGCAACGAGCCAGCCGCGCCTGCCGGGAGCTCAGGTCGCCCGGCCACTTGACGAACGCGTGACCGACCGGCGACCCGTCGCTCCACGCGATCAGATAGACGGCGCGCCCCGCCCGCTGGTTGACGGCGCGTTCCGAGTGCCGCGCGGGGCGCCGCCACGCCATGCGGCGGGCGATCTCGTCGGCGTCGTCGATTGGGATCGGCTCGACGGCCACGTCAGGAAGGGTCTCGCCGGCCATCAGAGACGAGCGTAGATGTCGAGCAGCCGCTCCGCGATGCGGTTTGCATCGTGCACGCGCTCGACATACGCACGACTGGCGGCGCCGATCCGCCGCCGCTCGTCCGCGGACTCGACCAGCGGCCTGAGCCGCTCGACGAGCGTCTCCTTCGTCGCCGAGACGATCGGGATGGTGGTGCCGAACGCCTCCTCGGCCCGGCGCACGGCATCCTCCTTGAGGTACGTCAGGACAGGCTTCCCGAGTGCCATGGCCTCGAGCGCCATCACGCCGTGCCAGCCGGCGTTGAGCTGCTCGACGACGATGTCCGCGCGGCGGTATCGCTCGCGCGCCTCGTCGTTCCGCAGCCCCTCGACGATCTCGAGCTCCACGGGCAGTTGCGCACAGGCGGCGATCACCGCCTCCGTTCCCTTCCGGCGCCGGCTCGAGGGCGCGTGCACGATGATCGGCCGGTCGCGATCGGACGGCGGGACGGGCTCGAACTCCTCGAGGTTCACCGCCGGCGGGACCACCTCGGCGTCCGGCACCCAGCGCAGGGCGTCGTACGACCCGACGATCCTCGCGTCGGTCCGCTGCGCGTAGGCGAGCTCCTCCGGCGTCTTGCCGCGAATGTCCGACCCGAGGAAGTGGTAGACGGACTTCTTTCGCGTCAGCCCGAGGATCGGAAACTGCGCGCGCGCCGGTACGAGGGTGAGGCCGAAGTAGAAGTGGAACACGTCGGCCCACGGCAGGAAGCGCGCGAACGTCCGCCACTGGACGAGCTGGCGCCGCCAGAAGCGGTGTTCCCGGTCGAGGCCGAGGTTGACGTCGATCATGTGCGGGCGGTGCGGCGGGTACTTGAACGTGACGAGCCGCGCGTCAACGCCGTTCCGCTTGAGCGCCTGGACGTTCTCCCAGGGGATCCCGGCCATGTTCACCGGGCAGTGGAGAACCTTGAGGCTCTGCGGATCGGCTACTCGTCCCACTCGACCTGGTCGAAGAAGCGAAGCGCACGGCGACCCGGCCGGATGCGCTCCCGGAACTCGGCGAGGTCGGCCGCGCTCAGCTCGCCCAGTGCATGGCGGACGCCGAGGTACGGGAGGTTCAGGTCCTCCTGGTAGACGATCGTGGAGATGCGGGGGTTGACCTCGATCACGTGGTCGCCGACGAGCTGGATGTTGAAGAAGTGGTCGAGCGCGAGCTCGGCGACGATCCGCTCCGCAATCGCCATCAACTCCGGATCGCGGTGGGTCTGAAAGAACATGGCCAGTCCGGCCCTCATCGCCTCGCGCGTCTTCGGGTGACCGAACGCGATCGTTCCACCGTCCGCGATGCCGTCGATCGTCCGCTCCCCGCCCGTGGCGAGCTCCATGACGAGAAGCTCGGGGCCGCCCTGGTCCGGGAGGATGTCGGTGAGCTCGCCGAGTTGCATCGCCGCGGCCATGCCGGGCCGGTTCTCCAGCAGCTCTCGTTGGCGGTCTGCCGAGGCGCTGAGAATCCGGAATCCGCGTGAGCCGGACGAGAAGATCGGCTTGAAGCAGACATCGCGGTCGGGGTAGCCGAGCGCTTCCGCCGCCGCTCTGGTCTCGTCTCCTCCGCGCACGCGCCTGAAGGCCGGGGCCGGCACGCCGATGTCGTGAAGCATCTGGTAGCAGGCGGCCTTGTCGTTCGACCGCCTCACGGCCTCCGGTGAGCAGACGGCGACGGCAATGCCTTCCTCGCGGAAGCGGTCTCTTGCCTCCGCCAGTCCGAGCAGGTCGAACGACGACTGCGGCAGCACGACCTCGGCCCGCTCGTTCCGGCAGATCTCGAGGACCGTGTCCGCAAATGTAGGGTCTGACCCCCGGGGTACGCGATGGAACGCGTCGCAGAGGTGACGGCCAATGGCCTGATCGGACATGTCGGTTCCGATCAGGCGAACGGGCCGCTCGCCGTTCTCCCGCAGCGCCCGCAGCAGCGCCGCTGTGCCCGGTGCGCCCGAGGCGGTGACGAGGATCGTCAGGAGCTTCATAGCTCGATGCGGTCTTCGCGCAGCTGCTCGACCCGGCGCGCGCGCTCCTCGTCGAGCATCGCCGCCATCGTCTCCCCCATGGTCGCGCCGGGATACGCCCAGATCTCGGGGTGCGTGAGCAGCTGCAGCCACTCGAAGCGGCCGGCGGCGAGCTCTTCGTGCGGGCAGCCGTGCCGCCAGCGCTGATTCGAGTCGGAGCGGTACCGGTCCGGGGCGAAGAAGCGCGGCTCCATCACGTTCGCGATCCCGTCGAGAGGCGCGGACATGTAACCGGGATCCGGGTTGTGCCAGGCGAGCACGCGGTCGAAGCGGTCGTCCAGGTCGATCTGCGGATGGACTGCGTGCAGCCCGACCCGGTGGCCGAGCTCTCGCAGCCGCGCGACCGCCGCCTCGCCCTCCAGCGACGCGAGGTTGTAGAAGATGCTCCGCGTCATAAGGAAGTACGTCGCCGGCGCTTCCAGCTCGGCCTCGAGTTCGGCCATGCGCAGGGCCGCCGGAAGCGAGAGGTCGACGTCGTGGCGGAGCAGCACGACGCCCGCGCGCGGCTCGGCGTCGAAGAACGCGAACCGGTAGCCGCCGGCGCGCGCAGCCTCGAGGAGCTCGCGGTAGTGCGCGAGGTCGAAGGCACAGCTCACGGCTCCTCCACCTCGACCTCCAGCAGCCTCGCCGCCTTCTTTGCGCGGTCGAGCGCCTCGAGATTCGTGTCGGCGACGGCGATCACGTAGCCGCGCCGGTCGCCGTCCCGCTGCACGGGCCGGATCACCTCACCCTCGACGAGGTACACGTCGGCCTGCACGACGCCCGGGGCCGCGTGAACCCGATCGAGACCGCTCACGCGGCTGACCCTACCCGTGGGCAGCGTGCCCGGCTCCGCCGTGAGGAAGTAGACGGCCAGGGGCTGCGTGAACCGCGGCTGCAGGAGCCCGTCCGGCACATCCTCCCCGACCGCTTGGCGAAGGACCACCTCCACGAGGTCGACGCCGGCGCCGTAGAGCGCCGCCTCGACCTGCTGACCGGCCGGCGTACGCGCCGCCACTTCGACGACGACCGCCGACCCGGCGCCGGACGAGAGCAGCTGCGAATAGGCGACCGCGTCGCGGAGACCGAGGGCCCGTGGCGCCGCCCCGGCCAGTCCCTCGACAGCCTCGAGCGCAGGGCCGAACAGCGTCGAGGGGTAGAGATGCGTGATGGCGGCGCCGAAGCCGCGGCCCTGCGGGCGGAGACGGTCCGAGACCATCACGAGCGCGGGCTCGCCGCCGCGCATGACCACCAGCGTGTTCACCTCGAGGCCCTCGTGGTAGCGCTCGACGATCACCTCGCCGGTCGGCGATTCCGCGAGCGCCCCATGGAGGTGGCGCTCGAGATCGCCGGCCGACTCCAGGAGGAAGACGCCGCGCTGGCCGGCCGAGTCCGCCGGCTTCAGCACCGCCGGCAAGCCGACCCGTCGCAGCGCCGCCCTTGCCCCGCCGAGCGTCCGAGCAGCCGCGAATCGCGGTTGGCGCACCCCGTGCTCGGCGAGGCGGCGGCGCATCGCGACCTTGTGAGTCATGACATGCGCCGTCTCAGTGCCGATTCCGGCCAGGCCGAGTGCCTCGGTCACCGCCGCCACCACGGGCACTGCCCGATCGGAGGAGATCGTGAGCACGCCGCGAACGCGGGCGTTCCGCGCCACCCGAACGACCGCCTCGACGTCGAGGAAGTCGACCACTTCGGCCACGTCCGCCTCGGCCAGTCCGGGAGCGTCCGGGTTGCGATCGACGGCAACGACGTGCAGCCCGAGCTCCCGGGCGCGGGCGATCGCGCGCCGCTGCTGGCGGCCCGCGCCGACGAAGAGGACGCTGTCAGCGTTCACGGATAGGGCCGCGTTGTCGGATCAGCCGCGGACGAAGAGGAAGGAGACGCGATCCCAACGCTCGACCTGGCAGCCGTTGCGGCGGTTGAACGAGGCCTCGACCTTCTCGCCGCGGAACGTGCCGACGACGCGGGCCTGTTGCGGGCCGCCCCAGGTCTGCGGGCACATGACGCCCGACCGGGCGGCCGCGAACGGCGCCTCGAGCTGGTACAGCCGCCGGCACGCCTCCGCCGCGTTCGGCAGCGTCCCGCCCGCCGGCTCACAGGTGAGCGTGGCGTCGCGCTCCGCTCCGTCCGGACTCGGCCAGAAGCCGATCTCGAGGCTCGTCTTCGCCGACCGGCTCGGGACCGTCAAGGGTGCGAACACGGCGCGGAGTGCACTCCAGCGCCGGACCTCGCAGCTTGTCGTACGCTTGAACGACGCGTGCACGCGTCGGCCGCCACGGGCTGCCCCGGGCTCCGCCCCTGCGGCCAGACCGCGATCGACACCCTCGTCGTCGGCGCCGGCGATGCAGCGGACGTGGAACCAGCCGCCAGGAGGAAGGCAAGCAACGCCAGCAGAAACGGTGTTCGCACGACGCGAAGGATAGGAAACGGGCGGACGATGCTCCTGCCGCAACGCCGGTTGGATCGCCAGCCGCCGCCGATGCCGCCGTCGAGAACGAGGGGTTCCCCCACGCTGACTAGACTCGGCGCGATGTCCCTGCAGGGAAAGCGGATCTTCGTCACCGGCGGCGCCGGGTTCATCGGGTCGACGCTCGCGCGCCGGTTGATCGCCGAGAACGAGGTCGTGGCCCTCGACAACCTCCACCGCGACGCGCTCGGCAGCACCGACCTGCTCGAGCACCCGAACTTCACCCTCGTCGAGGGCGACGTCCTCGACGAGGAGACCGTTCGCGAGACCGCACGGGGGGCATCGCACATCGTCCACTGCGCGGCGATCGCCGGCGTCGACGCGGTGCGAGAGAGCCCGGTGCGCACGATGCGCGTCAACATGATCGGCACCTACAACGTACTCGAGGCGGGACTTGCGAACCAGGCGACGCTCGAGCGCCTCGTCGACTTCTCGACCAGCGAGGTCTTCGGCACGTACGCGTTCAAAGTTGACGAGACACACGTGACCACGACCGGCTCCGTGGGCGAGGCCCGCTGGACCTACGCTGTCTCGAAGCTGGCGGGCGAGCACATGGCGCGCGCCTACCACGACGAGCTCGCGCTGCCGACGGTCTCGGTGCGGCCGTTCAACGTGTACGGCCCCGGGCAGATCGGCGGCGGGGCAATCCGCGCGTTCATCGAGGCTGCGCTCGCGGACCAGGATCTCGTCATCCACGGCGACGGCTCGCAGATCCGCGCGTGGTGCTACGTCGACGACATGATCGACGGGCTGCTCCTCTGCCTCGAGTCGGAGGCCGCCGTGGGCCAGAGCTTCAACATCGGCAACCCGCGCTCGACCTTGACGATCTATGACCTCGCGCGCCGCATCCACCACCTGACAGGCGCGAGCGGCGACATCCGCTTCACGCCGCTGGGGTACATCGACGTCGAGCTGCGAATCCCGAATGTCGACAAGGCGCGCGCGCTACTCGGCTTCGAGCCAAAGGTCGAGCTCGACGAGGGCCTGGCGCGTACGATCGCGTGGTACAGGGAGCGAAGACCGGCGCTCCGCTGATCCGCCTGGCGTACCCCGACGTCGGGCCCGACGAGATCGCGGCCGCCGCCGAGGTGCTCGAGAGCGGGCAGCTGACGATGGGGCCGAAGGTCGACGAGTTCGAGGCGGCGCTCGCCACCGTATGTGGGGACGAGCACGCAGTGGCGGTCTCGTCCGGCACGGCCGCACTGCACCTCGCGCTGCTCGCGCTCGGCATCGGCGCCGGGGACGAGGTGCTCGTCCCCGCGTACACGTTCCCCGCGACCGCGAACGTCGTCGCCCTCGTCGGTGCGCGCCCGGCGCTCGTCGACGTCGACCCGGCCACGATGAACCTCGATCCCGAGCTGGCCGCAGCCGCCGTCACGCCGCGGACGCGCGCGGTACTCGCCGTGCACCTCTTCGGGCGCCCGCTGGACTGGGAAGCACTCGAGGCCGCGCTCCCCGACCGCGTGGTGCTGCTCGAGGACGCTGCCGGAGCGCTCGGCGCCCGCCGCCGGGGCCGGCCGTGCGGCAGCCTCGGCCGGTTGGCGTGCCTGTCGTTTCATCCGCGGAAGGTCGTGACGACGGGCGAGGGCGGCGCCGTCGTCACCCGCGACGCGGAGGTCGCGGACGCCGTCCGCCGGCTCCGGAATCACGGCTGGCGGCCGCCGGACAACCGCGAGCTTCCGGCCGCGGGGTTCAACTACCGGCTCTCCGACCTCCAGTGCGCAATCGGGCTGACGCAGCTCGAGCGGCTTGGCGACCTGCTCGCGCGGCGCCGCGACCTCGCGTCGGCCTACGCCGAGCGGCTGGACGGCGTGGTCGCCCTCCCCTCGGCGGAGCCGGGAGACGACCACGGCTGGCAGGCGTACGTCGTCCAGGTCGACCGGCGCGACGACGCGCTCGCCGCGCTCCGCCAGGCCGGCATCGAAGCCCAGATCGGCACCTACGCCGTCCACCGGCTCGCCGCCTACCGCGATCAAGGCTCGTTCCCGGGCGCGGACGCGTGCTTCGAGCGCGCACTCGCGCTCCCGTTCCACTCGCGGCTGTCCGAGAGCGACATGGACCGCGTTGCAGGGGCGCTCCGGGCCTTCACCGCTTAGGAACTGCTGAAACGGTCAAGTCGGCTTGGCGAGCGGTTCTCCCGAGCAGACTTGACAGCGGTAGTAAGTGAGTGCTAACTTTCTACGCATGAGCGCAGTCTCGACGCGGATGACGGCCGACGAGCGGCGTGCCTCGGTGCTGCGGGTCGCCCGCGAGGAGTTCGCGAAGACGGGTTTCCACGGCACCTCGACGGAGCGGATCGCCGAGCGCGCCGGCGTCTCGCAGCCCTACCTCTTCCGGCTCTTCGGGACGAAGAAGCACCTCTTCCTCGCCTGCATTGCGGCAGGGTTCGAGTCCGTCCGCGAGGCGTTCGAGCGCGCCGCGGAGGGGCTCACCGGCGAGGAGGCGCTGCGCGCGATGGGCGCCACGTACATGGAGCTGCTCGAGGACCGGACGCAGCTCCTGGCGCAGATGCAGGCGTACGCCTCCTGCGAGGACGACGAGATCCGTCGACTCGTCCGCGATCGCTTCGGCGAGCTCGTCGACTTCGTCGAGCGCACGTCCGGCGTTGATTCGGCCCGGCTCAGCCGGTTCATGGCGCAGGGGATGCTGCTGAACGTGATCGCCTCGATGGATCTGCTCCACGCCGACGAGCCCTGGGCGCAGGGGCTGCTCGAAGGTTGCCGGGAGGAATCACAGGCATGAGCTCGAAGCGCCGTGTTTTTTTCGCCAAAGTTGTTAGTGATCGCTCACTAGGGAAGGAGGCCGGCAGATGCCTGCCAAGCGACAAACGACGCTGCTCTGGACGTTCGCAATCACGACCGTGGCGCTGTTCATGGTCACGCTCGACAACCTCGTCGTCACCACGGCGCTGCCGGTCATTCGCCGCGACCTCGGCGCCTCGCTGTCCGATCTCGAATGGACGGTGAACGCCTACACGCTGACGTTCGCCGTCTTCCTCCTCACCGGCGCGGCGCTGGGCGACCGGTTCGGACGGCGCCGGCTGTTCTCGATCGGGCTCGGCATCTTCACGGCGGGCTCGATTGGCGCGGCGCTCGCGCCGACGGCTCAGTACCTCGTCGCCTTCCGCGCCATGCAGGGGCTGGGCGGCGCGATCGTCATGCCGCTGACGCTCACGATTCTGTCGTCGGCCGTGCCGGCGGAGCGCCGCGGCGCGGCACTGGGTGCCTGGGGAGGCATCTCCGGGCTCGCCGTCGCGCTCGGGCCGCTGGTCGGCGGAGCCGTCGTTCAGGGGATCGCGTGGCAGTGGATCTTCTGGCTCAACGTCCCGATCGGGTTGCTCGTGCTCCCGCTCGCGCTGCGCCGCCTGGAGGAGTCCAGAGGGCCGGACCGGTCGCTCGACGTCCCCGGTCTCGTGCTTGCCAGCGCCGGCCTCTTCGGCCTTGTCTGGGGTCTCGTGAACGGGAACTCGCACGGCTGGGAAAGCCTGGGCATCGTTGGCGCGCTGACGGTCGGCTCGCTGCTCCTCGTCGCCTTCGTCGCCTGGGAGCTGCGGGCGCGCGAGCCGATGCTGCCGATGCAGTTTTTCCGGGAGCGGACGTTCGCCGCGGCCAACGGCGCGTCGTTCTTCATGTTCTTCGGCATGTTCGGCTCGATCTTCCTGCTGGCGCAGTTCTTCCAGACGGCCCAGGGGTACTCGCCGCTCCATGCCGGGCTTCTGGTCCTGCCCTGGACGGCGGCGCCGATGGTCGTCGCCCCGATCGCCGGCGCGCTCTCCGATCGCATCGGGGGCCGGCCGCTCCTGGCCACCGGGCTGGCGCTTCAGGCTGCCGGACTCGCATGGATCGCGGCTGCCTCGAGCGCCACCGTCCCGTACGTCGACCTGGTCGGGCCGTTCATCCTCTCGGGCATCGGCATGGGGCTGTTCTTCGCCCCGGTCGCGAACGTCGTCCTGAGCGCCGTGCGCCCCGAGCAGCAGGGCAAGGCCTCCGGCGCGACGAACGCCATCCGCGAGGTCGGCGGCGTCTTCGGCGTCGCGGTGCTCGCCTCGGTGTTCGCGCACTACGGCGGCTACGCCTCGGCGGAGCAGTTCGGCAACGGGCTCGTGGTCGCCACCTGGATCGGCGCCGCCGTGGTCGGCCTCGGCGCGCTGACTGCGCTCCTGATCCCGCGCAGGCGGCGGGCCGAGGTCGTCGAGATCCAGCCCCAGCCGGCGCTCGAGCGCGCGGCCTAGAACCTCCTCTCCCCAGGGGTTCCTCCGGGGAACCCCTGGGGAACCTCCGGGGAAACGCTAGCCCGAGACGAAATCCCAGCCGGCCGGAAGGTCGGGCGGGCGCGTCGTCGGCGGGAGAGGCCAGTTCTCCCAGCCGGTCGGCCACGGCGGGTCGGCGAGCACCCGCGCCGCCTCGGCCCGCACCGCGGCCTCGTCGACGAGGCCGCGGGCGGCCGCCTCCGCGAGCTCGTCCTCGTCCTTCCAGCGCACGGAGCCGTCCGGCCGAACGATGAGATCCAGCTTGTCGTCCTGGTAGTCCCAGCCGAGCGGCGTCCGCACCTTCGGGCGCTCGAAGTTCACGTACCAGTGCGAGAACGAGCCGTCGTGCGCCCAGAACAGCCAGACGGAGTGCAGCGCCTCGGGGCGGACCAGCACCAGGGCGTGGCCGGCGGCGGTGCGCCGGCCGAGCGTCCAGCCGTCGGGCCTGGGGATCCGCACCTCCCGACCCCTCTCGTCGACCGGATAGCGAGCAGGCGCGCCGGGCGGGCTGTGCAGCACCGCGAGCGCCTCCGTCTCCTCGACGATCCGCACGGCATTCACACGCCAGACCCTCCCGAACCAGACCTCGCGCAAGATCCGCTCGCCGCCCTGCACGGGCGGGGAGTGTAGGTACGCTCCGCACCACAGATGGCCGAGATCGAAGCGCTGCCCGCGCAGAAGCAGCTGGATCCGGAGGCGGCGCCCGGCGTCTCGGTGGTCGTCACCGTCTACAACGAGGCGGGGAACATCGAGGAGCTCTACCGGCGGACGGTCGCGGCGCTCGACGACGCCGACGGCAGCTTCGAGCTGATCTTCGTCGACGACGGCTCGGTCGACGCGACCTGGGCCGCGCTGACGCGGCTCCACGAGCGAGATCACCGAGTTCGTGCCGTTCGCTTCAAGCGCAACTTCGGCCAGCACCCCGCGATGCACGCCGGGCTTTCGCGCGCCCGCGGCCGCGTCGTCGTGACGATGGACGGAGACCTGCAGAACGCTCCCGAGGACATCCCGCGCCTTGTCGCCGCCGTTCAAACGGGAACCGACGTGGCGAGCGGGCGCCGCGCTGCGCGGTACGACTCCTGGGGACGGACGGTGCCGTCGCGGTTGATCAACGGCATGCTCCGCCGCTTCACCCGGGTCCCCATCTCCGACTTCGGCTGCGCCTTCAACGCCTACCGGCGCGACGCGCTCGTGCCGATGCTCCCGGTGATCGGGAAGCAGAAGTTCACGAAGGCGCTCGTGCTCTCCGGCGGCGCGAGCGTGGTCGAGGTCGACGTGCAGCACGCCCCGCGGCGCGGGAGCTCGCGCTACTCCCCGCTGCGCCTCACCAGGCTTGCGCTGCATGTTTTGGCCGGCTTCTGGCCGCAGCCGATCCAGTGGATCGGAATCGGCCTCGGCGTCCTCTGCACGCTCGTGGCGACCGCCCTCGGCATCTACGGCGTCGTCTACTGGGTCGACCGCTCCAACTTCCCCGGGCCGCTCTTCGGCGGCACGGCGGTCCTCTTCGTCCTCGGCATCCAGGGATTCATCCTCGCGCTCGTCGGCGAATACCTAGGCAGAATCCAGCGCGACGTGGAGGGACATCCGCTGTACACGATCGACGAGGAGCTCGAGTGAGCGTCCGTCCCAAGCGCGTTCTCGTCACAGGCGGCGCCGGGTTCATCCCCTCCAACTTCATCCGCCACATGCTGCGCGCGACGCCGTACGAAGTCGTGTCGCTCGACGCGCTCACGTACGCCGGGAGCCTCGAGAACCTCGCCGACGTGATGTCGCACCCGCGGCTGTCGTTCGTGCACGGCGACATCCGCGACGCCGAGCTCGTGCGGGAGGTCGTGTCCGAGGTGGACGTGATCGTGAACGCCGCCGCCGAGTCGCACGTGGAGAAGTCGATCCGCGAGGGCGGCTCGGAGTTCGTGACCACGAACGTCGAGGGGACGCAGATCCTGCTCGACGCGATCCGGGAGAACCCGGTCGAGCGCTTCGTTCTCATCTCGTCGAGTGAGGTCTACGGAACGGCGCAGTCCGCGCCGATGGACGAGGAGCACCCGCTGCAGCCGCGCAGCCCGTACGCGGCGACGAAGGCGGGTGGGGACAGGCTCGCGTACAGCTACTTCGTCACGTATGAGCTGCCGATCGTCATCGTCAGGCCGTTCAACAACTTCGGGCCGCGCCAGCATCCGGAGAAGGCGATCCCCCGCTTCATCACCCAGGCGCTCCGCGACGAGCCGGTGACCGTCCACGGCGACGGCCACGCGAGCCGGGATTGGCTCTACGTCGACGACGACGCCGAGGCGATCGAGGCGGTGATCGCAGCCGACATCGACACCCTCGCCGGCGAGGTGATCAACGTCGCCACCGGAGTCGCCATCAGCGCGTCCGACGTCGCCGACCTCGTGCTCGAGGCGCTGGACAAGCCGGTCGACCTGAAGACCCACGTCGACGAACGCCCGGGTCAGGTCGACCGCCACATCGGTTCCACCGAGAAGGCCGCACGCTTGCTGGGATGGCGAGCGCGCACGACGTTCGAGGACGGGCTCGAGCGCACGATCGCCTGGTACCGCGAGAACGAGGCGTGGTGGGATGCGATCCTGCGCGACCGAGCGGCCGCCCTGTCGTCCTGAGCCGCCTTCGCAACGCGCCGCTCTACCTCCGCTCGCGTGGCCGCCGGGCGGCCAACCGGGCACTCGATCTGTTCGAGATCGCGAGCTCGAACAGCAGCGACGCCCCGCTTGCGCACCCGCCGGTGCTCATCGTCGGCGCACCGCGGACCGGAAGCACACTGCTCTACCAGCTGCTCGTGCAGGCGTTCGACGTCACCTATCTCTCGAATCGTCACTGCCGCTGGTACGGCGCGCCCTCGCTCGTCGAGCGCCTCCGGCCGGCCACCCCGAACGCCTCGTTCGAGTCGCGCTACGGCGCCACGACGGGCGCCGGCGCGCCGAGCGAGTGCGGCCCGTTCTGGTACCGGTTCTTCCGCTGCTCGCCGCAGCACGTGCCGCTGGCCGAGATGGACAGCGCCCAGCTCCGCCGCCTCCGCGCCGCCGTCCGGGCGCTGGCCCGCGACCGTCCGGTCGTGTTCAAGAACCTGATCTGCTCGCTCCGGCTCGAGCCGATCGGCACGGCGCTGTCGGAGGCCCTGTTCGTCGTGATCCGCCGTGACCTCCTCGCCACCGCCTCGTCGCTCCTCGCAGGCCGCAAGGCGATTTTCGGCGACTACGGGCACTGGTGGTCGGCCGAGCCGCCGGAGATCGAGGAGCTCCGAGGACTGCCGCCCGAGCAACAGGTGGTGGAGCAGGTGCGACGGATCGAAGTGCTGATTGACCGCGATCGCCAGCTACTCGGCGGCGAGCGGTTCCTCGACCTCACGTACGAGGAGCTCTGCGCGGAGCCCGACGCAGCGCTGGACGCGATCGCCGGACTCGTCGAGCGAAACGGGTCCCGGCTGACGCGCCGTCGGCACGTGGAGGCAAAGTTCGACCCATCCAACCCGGCGTCCCTCCCGCCCGAGCTCCATGACCGGCTCGTCGACTACATCGAGCGTGGCTGACCGCGGGCCGGCGGGGCCGGCGCTCCGGGAGCGGTACGACGACCTCGTCGGACGCTCGCCACAGGGCTCGATCTTCGCGGCGTCGTGGTGGCTCGACGCCGTCGCGCCGGGAGCCTGGCGCCCACACGACGTCGAGAAGGGCGACGAGCTCCTCGCCGCCTGGCCGACGGTCGTCTGCCGCAGCCGCTGGGGCGACGTCCACGGCGGCGCGCCGCTGACGCCGTTCCTCGGCCCGCTGTTCCCCTCCGGCGAGGGAGCGCGGCGCCGCTCGCGCGAGATCGAGGCGGTGGAGTCGCTCCTCGAGCACATCGGCGCCTTCGCGCACCTGGAGGCGCGCTGCCACCCCGCGTTCGACTACTGGACGCCGCTTGCGTGGCACGGCTTCGCGCAGACGACGCGGTACACATGGCGCCTTCCCGAGCTCGAAGACCTCCAGCTGGCCTTCAAAGGCTTCCGCGAGAACGTCCGCGGCCACATCAGGTCGGCCGAGAAGCGCGGCCTCGCCGTCGAGGAGGCGTCGCTCGACGTCTTCCTCGGGCTGCACGAGCAGCGGGCGGCCACGCAGGAGGACTGGCGCACGACCGACCGTCAGACGGTCCAGCGGATCGACGCGGCGTGCGCGCATCGCAACGCGAGGTCGGTGCTGGTCGCCCGCGACTCGGACGGCCGGGTGCGCGCGGGCGCGTACGTCGTCTACGACGGGCGGTTCGCGTACTACCTGATGTCTGCCACGGACGGCGAGGTCCGCGGCAGCGCGGCGCTCGTCGTCTGGGAAGCGGTCAAGCGCGCGGCGGAGCGCGGGCTCGGCTTCGACTTCGAGGGCTCGATGCTGCCGCACGTGGAGCCGTTCGTCCGCGGCTTCGGCGGTGTGCCCACGCCGTACTCCGTCGTGCGGAAGACCGCCTCGAGCGGCTTCCGGGCCGAGCGGACTGTTAAGCGGGCGGCGCTCGCGGCCGCCGGTCGGGTGCGCCGCCGGTGAGCACGAAGCGGCTGCTCGTCCTCGGAGCCGGCCCGGCGCAAGTGGGGCTGCTCCGGGCGGCACGCGCACGCGGCCTGTACGTGATCGCTGCCGACCGGGATCCGTCGGCGCCTGGCTTCCCGCTCGCCGATCGCCGCGCGATCGTCTCGGTGGAGGACGAGCGCGCGGTCGACCGGCTCGCGGCGGCGGAGCACGTCGACGGCGTGATCGCGCCGGGCATCGACTGGCCCGTCGCGGTCGCCGCCCGCGTTGCCCACCGTCTCGGGCTCCCCCACCCCATCCCACCCTCGACCGCCGTCCTGGCAACCTCGAAGCTGCGCCAGCGCGAGCGCTTCGCCGAGGCGGGCGTTCCGCAACCGCGCTATGAGCTGTGTCGCGGCCTCGAGCAGGCGAGCGAGGCCGCGAGTCGGATCGGGTACCCGTGCGTTGCCAAGCCGCCCGACCGGCAGGGCCAGCGTGGGCTCTCGGTCGTCGACGCGCCGGATGCGCTGGAGCCCGCCGTCGCCCGGGCGCTCGAGGCGGCACGCGGTGATGTCGTGCTGCTCGAGGAGCTCGTCGCTGGGCCCGAGGTGACGGTCAACGCCTTTTCTGTCGGCGGATCCTTCCGGCCGCTGACGGTGACCGACCGGCTGGTCGCGGATCCGCCCGCGTTCGGCGTCGCCCTGGCTCACGCCTGGCCAAGCGCCAGTGCCGTCGAGCCGGCCGTGGCAGCGGCTGCCGCCGCGGCGGCGTCGATCGGCCTCGCCGACGGCCCGACCTACACGCAGGTGCGCATCGGCCGGGAGGGCCCCCGCGTCGGAGAGCTCGCCGCCCGCCTCGGCGGCGGACACGACGCCGAGCTCTGCGAGGCGGCAGTCGGCATCCCGCTGAACGACCTCGCGCTCGCGGCGGCGCTCGGAGAGGATGTCTCGACGGTCGACTTCACGGCGGAGCCGACAGTCGGCGGCGCCTGCGTACGCTTCCTCGTCGCACCGCCGGGTGAGCTACGCGCTGTCCGCGGCATCGACGACGCCGAGGCGGTCGACGGCGTCCGCTGGGTCCGCCTTCACCACGCCCCTGGCCATCGGTACGGGCCGCTACTGCGAGGCGCCGATCGTGCCGGCGCGATTCTCGCCGTCGGCTCGAGCCGGGGCGACGCCCTGGAGCAGGCCGACCGGGCCGCCGCCTTGCTCGGCTTCGACACGGTGGACGTCGAAGCGCTCGTCTAATCCGTTATCCGGCGCCTGCGGGCGGGGCCCAGTGCTCGTCCCAGAAGACCGACTGCTGCTTGCCGTCGACGTCGGTGAACCGGTACTCGCGGGCGAGCACAGGCGTCGTGAACACTTGCCCGGATTTGGCGAGAGCGCTTTCGTCCGCCGCCAGCGCCGCGACGGCGCGGCCCGGGAACTCCGCCGACTCGGTCTTCTCGATGTGCTCCGGGCTCAGGCGCATTCGCTCCAGCCGCATCCACCCCGGCGAGACGGCGACGCAGGCGACGCCGTGTGGCCGGAGATCGTCCGCCATTTGCTCGGTCAGCTGTTGGTCCCGTTCTTGACCACCTCGTAGAAGGCGTGGCCGTGGGGGCGGTCGAGCAACCAGGTGATATTGACGATCAGGCCTCGCCCTGCCTTCACCATCATCGGCGCCGCCAGGCGGGATGCAAACGCCGCTGCACGCAGGCCGCCGTCGAACATCAGATCCCAGTGGCGCCACTCGATCTCCCAGAACCCGGGCGCGGGGTCCGGCGAGAGCTCGTAGCCGCTCCACGCGTTGTTGACGAGGACATCCAGCCGTCCCTGCTCGTCGCGGATCCGGGCGAACAGCGCTTCCACCTGCGCGTCGTCCGTGTGGTCACAGCGGACGGCGATGCCGGTGCCACCGCGGGCGGTCACTTCCTCGGCGGTGTCGTCGATTGTCCCGGGACGTCCCAGCGTCGTCGGCTCGCCGCGGACGCTGCGTCCCGTCACGTAGACGGTCGCTCCCTCCTCTCCGAGGACGAGCGCAATACCCTTGCCTGCACCGCGGCTCGCGCCGGTGACGAGCGCGACCTTTCCTCGCAGGCGATCTTCCGTCATGCCGCCGACGATAGTCTCCACCGCGCGATGACGGTCGGCTTCCAACCGCCGGCGATCGGCGACGAGGAGATCGAGGCTGTCGCCGCAACGCTTCGGTCCGGCTGGCTGACGACCGGGCCGCGCGCGGCCGAGCTCGAGTCCCGCTTCGCCGAATACCTCGAGGCGAAGCACGTGCTCGCCGTGGCCTCGGGGACGGCTGCGCTTCACCTTTCCCTCGCCGCCCTCGGCCTCGGGCCCGGCGACGAGGTGATCACGACCCCGATCACCTGGCCGGCGACGGCCAACGTCATCGTCCACCTCGGAGCGGTACCGGTGTTTGCCGACGTTCAGGAGGGCGATCTCAACCTCGATCCGGCACACGCGGAAACCCTGGTCGGCGAGCGGACGAAGATCATCATGCCCGTCCACCTGGCCGGCCAGCCGGCCGACCTGGAGCCCCTCTGGGCTCTCGGGCTACCGGTAGTCGAAGACGCTGCCCATGCGGTGGAGAGCGCGTTCCGTGGCCGGAAGATCGGCGGGTTGTCCGACGCTACGTGCTTCTCGCTCTACGCCTCGAAAAACGTCCCGGCGGGCGAGGGCGGCCTCATCGCAACAAATCGCGACGACGTGGCTGCCGCGGTCGCGAACCTGCGGCTGACCCGGCGTGGGGACGGGACGCGGTACGACGTGCCCGTCCCCGGCTACAAGGCGAACCTTCCCGACGTGCTGGCTGCGATCGCGCTGGTGCAGCTGGCGAAGCTCGAGCGTCACCGGGTGATTCGTATCGCCCAGGTCGCCGCCTATGACGAGGCGCTTGCGGAGCTTGACGGCATCGACCCGCTCGGTCGCGACCCGCGCGACACCCATGCCCACCACCTGTACATCGTTCGCGTCGACGCCACGCGCGCGGGCGCGACGAGGGACGAGTACCAGCGAGCGCTGGCGGACGAGGGGATCTCGACGAGCATCCACTTCCTGCCGGTACATCGCCTCACGTGGTACCGGCAGCGCTTCCCGGAGCAGCCACCGCTCCCGGTCGCCGAGCGCGCGGGCGAGGAGGTGCTCTCGCTGCCGCTGTCGCCGGCGCACTCCGAGGCCGACATCGAGGCGGTCATCTCCGCGTTCCGCCGCGTGCACGCGCGCTTCGCGCGCTAACGGCGCGACCCGGCCTCACCCGGAATCACGGGCGTGTGTTGCCTATTTTGGCAATATCAATACAAATTCGTGCGCCAAACGGCGGTAGGATCGGAGCCGGGAGGCGGGCGGAACCCCAAATCCCCACCCCGATGGGAGGGGTGCTGCATACTTCCGGGTCCGGCACGCGCGGCGCTCGCGCTGGACCTGCAAACGCCGCCGGGGTGGGCCTGGCCGGCCGACTGGGTCGACCGCTGAAAGACCCGCGGTTCCGGCTCAACAAGAGACCGCGAACCCAGGAGACGACTACGCTTGGCCCCGTGAAAAGGCCGGTTCGCATCGCCGCCACGCTCGCCGTCACGGGGCTCTGCACCGCCTACCTCGTCTGGAAGATCGACTTCCGCGAGACGGTGCGCATCCTCGCGGACACCGACCTGCTCCTGTTCGCCGGCGCGGTCGCGATCATGGTCTTCACGGCCATACCGATGGCCTGGAGATGGCAGCGGCTGCTGGCCGCCCGCGGAACCCATGACCGGCTCGACTGGCTGACGCGTGCCTACCTGGTCTCGTTCACGGCTGGGCAGATCCTGCCGACCGCGGTCGGCGGCGACGCCGTCCGCATCTACGAGACGTCGCGCCGCCACGCCGGCCGCGGCGGCCTGATCGCCGGCTCGGTCGTGCTCGAGCGCGTGCTCGGCGGCGCCGCCACGCTCGTCCTCGCCGCGGTCGGCTTCCTGCTCGCCGTCGGCCGCTACGACGTCGGCGCCTACCTCTGGCTCGAGCTGGGCTTCGTCATCGGCACCATCGTGCTCGGCGTTCTGCTCTTCTCGCGGAGCGCGCGCCCCGTTCTGCGCCGCTTCGTGCCCATCCTGCGCCGGGTGCGCCTCGAGCGCCCCGTGCGCGCCGTCTACGAGGGGATCCACGTCTACCGCGGACACGTCCGGCTGCTCGTCGGCGTCTCCGCCCTGACGATCGCGATTCAGGCCGTCCGCGTGCTCGCGATCTGGCTGTCCGGCAAGGCGGTCGGCATCGATCTGCCGCCCCGGCCCTACTACGTGATGGGGCCGCTGCTCTTCCTCGTCATGCTGCTTCCCTTCACGGTCAACGGGCTCGCCGTCCGCGAGTCGTTCTTCGTCAGCTTCCTCGGCGGGCTTTCCGTGAGCGCCGACGCCGCCTTCGCAGCCGGCTTCGTCTTCTTCCTCGTCACGCTCGCGATGGCGATTCCCGGAGGCGTGATCCTCGCCTGGGAAGGGCTCCGCGGCACAGCCCGTCCCACGCCGCGCCCCGGACATGGCTGATGTCTCCGTCGTCGTCGTCACGTACAACGCCCTGCCCTGGCTGGAGCAGTGCCTGGACAGCGTCCGCGCCTACGAGACGATCGTCGTCGACAACGGCTCCACCGACGGCACGCTCGCTCTCGTGCGCGACCGGTTCCCGGACGTCCGGGTGATCGAGCAGGAGAACCGCGGCCTGGGCGCCGGCTGGAACACCGGCATGCGCGCCGCGTCCGGCGGCTACTACCTGATCCTCAACGCCGATGCCTGGGTGCTCGACGATGCCGTCGAGCGACTCGCCGCCTTCGCGGACGACCACGC
>JBKPNC010000047.1:0-17506 GCA_046732435.1 Actinomycetota bacterium | reverse complement strand
CTCCCCCCGATCCTCCTCTGTCGAGGTATCACCCTACTCCGCAAGCCGTCACGGTGGGGCGTCCGCCGCGACGCTAGTTCCGCCCGGACCGCTGCGGGCCGGCCGCGGCCTTCTTGTCGAGGATGCAGTACTTCGGCAGGTAAACGAGGACCGCCCGCGGACGCACCTGGAACGACGAGCCGGCGGGCGGAGTCACGATCGTCGCCGCGCAACGCATGGCGACCCGTAGGACCGTATCCATGCTCGTTCCCTCTGGGAGGGAGAGCACGATTTTCGTCGGTTGCGACTGCGGCCTGCCGAGGTCGACCTGCTTCGACATGCAGCGGTAGGCAGCCTCGGCAAACCGCAGGAGTCGGGCCGTCTGCGCGGGCGTCAGCGTCTTGTAGTTCGCCGCGACGAGCTGCGCGTAGGACCGTTCGCCCGTCGAGGTCGGCTGGACGGTGTTCGGTCGCGCCGCCGTGCTGTTCCCGCCCCGGGCCGCGAGCCCGATCGCGACGCCCGCGAGCGCCAGAATCGGCAGGATCGCAGCGAGCATCAGCACGCGTCGTCGTGTCATGCCGGCGACGGACTGTACAGGCGGTATCTAAGACCCGACTAAGAAGTCCTGCGTCAGGGCCGTCCTGGCCGTCAGTACTCGTCGCGGCGACGGAACCAGATCCCCGTCTCGTTCCGTCCCCGCGGCGCTCGGTCGAGCCACTGGTACATGCCCCAGAGCGCATCGACGCCACGCGCATAGGCCGAGTAGGTGTGGTAGACGACGCCGTCCTCGAGGGCGAAGGCGCTCATCCCGGGTGCCTCGCGTAGATACGTGGGGACGTCGGTCCCGCTCCGCGCCGCAATCTTGCCGAGTTCCGTGTCGGCGCCCGCCTCCAGCACCTGCGACACGTCCATCGACCTGAAGTTGGACTCGACGGTCCCGGAGCGTTGCTCCTCCTCGGTGTAGGACGTGTTGAAGTCGTAGTTGAAGTCGGTGCCGTACGAGGACGCCCAGGGGAAGGTCCACCCCATCCGGCGCTTGTACTCCTGCAGCTTGTCGATCGGAGCGCGAGAGATCGCGGTCATCGCGACGTCGTGATTCTCGAGGTGGACGAAGAAGCCGTTGAAGCCGTCGGCGATCGCGGAGCAGGCCGTGCAGCCGGCCGTGTAGTCGGGCCCGAACATGAAGTGGTAGACGAGGAGTTGCGAGCGGCCCCGGAACAGGTCGGCCAGCGTCGCGCCGCCGTCATCCGTCTCGAAGCGGTACTCCTTGTCGATGCGGACCCAGGGCAGCTCCTGTCGCTGGCGGGCAAGCTCGTCGCTGCGCCGGGTCAGCTCCTTCTCCGCCTCCAGAAGCCGGAGCCGCGCCGCCAGCCACTCGTCGCGCGTTCCTGTGCGGTGCTGCGCCACCGGGCCCGAGCGTAACGGTCGCGTCGGTGGCCGCGTAGCAATTGGCAAGCTACGCCGGATGGATCTTCCGGGCCCGGGCCAGCCGATTCGCTTCGAGGAGCACATCAAGCCGCTCTTTCGCGAGCGCGACCGCACGTCGATGACGTTCGCGTTCGACCTGTGGGCATACGACGACGTCGCCGCGAACGCCGCCGCGATCATGGCGCGCCTGGAAGACGGCAGCATGCCGTGCGACGGCGCGTGGACGAGCGACAGGCTCGACGCGTTTCGGCGCTGGGTCGACGCCGGCACGCCGCAGTGACGCGTAAGCTGCGCCGGGTGGACCAGGCTCGGGCACGCGAGCTCTTGCAAGGCGAGCGGTACCGCATCGAGCGCGCCCTCGGCCGGCTCGGCCACGAGGACGACAGCGAGCCTGCCGACGAGTTCGACCCGGGAAACCGCGCCAGCGACCTCGCCCAGAACGAGCTCGACGAGGGACTGGAAGACGATCTCCGCGAGCAGCTCGCAGCGGTCGAGCGAGCGGAACAACGGCTCGCCGCAGGCACGTACGGGCGCTCGATCGAGAGCGGGGAACCGATCCCCGACGAGCGACTCGAGGCGCTCCCGACCGCGGAGCTGACCGTCGAGGAAGAACGGGCGAGGGCGCGACGCTGACGCCTGTCAGGCGCGCCCGAGCACGTGCTCGACGAAATCCTCGGGCGGCGGACGCCTGACCGTGAACGCGCCCTCGCGCCGCGCCCTGCCGACGACCGCCGCGTAGCGGGCCAGGCGTTCGCCCTGGTAGCGAGCGACCGCCAGCGCATGCTCGTCCGGCCCGGTAACCGTGTGCCCTGCCGTGTACGAGGCGCCGTACGGGTTGCCGCCCGCGGCGAACACCTCGCGCACCGTGTAGCCGACCGGAAGGATGACCATGCCCCAGTGGTAGAGCGTGTTGTTGAGCGCGAGGATCGTGGTCTCCTGACCGCCGTGCGTCGTCTGCGAGGACGTAAACGCCGTCGCCACCTTGTCGGCGAGCCTGCCCTGCTGCCAGAGACGCCCTGCCCGATCCATGAACTGCTTCAGCTGCGCGGCGACGTTGCCGAACCGGGTCGGGGTGCCGAACGCGATCCCGTCCGCCCACTCGAGATCCTCGAGCGTCGCGACCGGTTCCTCGTCGACCTGCGCCCTGTGCCGGCCCCAGTGCTGACTTTGCGAGATCTCGAGCTCCGACGCGAGCTCCTCGACGTGACGGACCCGAACGGCCGCCCCTTCCTGCTCGGCGCCTTCGGCGACGGCGCGGGCAAGACCGTGAACGTTTCCGGTCGCGCTGTAGTAGATCACCGCCACCCGAGTCTCAGGCTCGCCGGCCATGGCCGCTCCTTTCGCCGGTCACTGCAGCCGTTGCAGCGACTCGGTTGACGGGATGAAGTAGTAGGCGCCGGTCAACGGCCGCGTAAAGCGCGTAAGCGCATCGCGGGTGCCGTCGTCCAGCCCCGCCATGCTCTCGAGCATCTCGGAGAGGCGTCGCTGCTCGGAGCTGAAGCCGACGAACATCGTTCCGTGATCGGTGACCGTCCCGTAGGGCATGTTGCGGCGGAAGATCTTGCCGAACTCGTCCTGGTCGGTGCTCGCGACGTGTGAGTCGTCCGCCTTGTCCTCGAGCTCGACGCTGTCGAGCTTGACGCGCCCCATGATGCGCTCCTGCTCGCTGTCCGGCAACGCCTCCCACGCGGAGGCGTCGTGCACCCACTTCTGCAGCAGCAGGACCGTCCCGCCGGCCCCGGGACGTTCGTCCGGCACCAGCGCGACCTCCGGCGCGTCGATCAGCGTCGGGTTCTCGGTCCCGTCGATGAAGCCGGTCAGGTCGCGGTCGTGGCGGTACGGCCAGCTCGACGTCTCCTCGGCCACCGAGGCCAGCTCCGCAAGCTCGGCGATCGCGTCGCGCGCCACGTCGAAGATCACGTCGTAGGCGCTCCCGGACAGCCACAGCACCGCATCGTGCTGGGTCGCCGGCATCACGTACCCGTCGACGCCCACGAGGTCCTCGCCGAAGTCCTCGACGCCCGGAGGGGCCTCCCCCGGTGCGACCCGGCGCCACAGCGACGGCCGGAAGCCGGCCACGAGGTTGACGCCGCCCATCGTCGTCCTCGGCTCGCGCAGCGACGCGATCGCGGACACGAGGTCGCGTTGCTCCCGCCCCTCCGTCAAATCGAACTCGAGATACGCGTGGGATGCCGTGCCGAGGGCGAAGATGCCGCTCTGCGGATTTGCCATCGCGCGATCATGCCTGAGCGCGCTGGAACAACCGCAATTCCGTCGTCGTTAACTATTGGGAGAACACATGTGGAAAGGAAAGAACGCAATGAAGCATCCCCACCTCTATCTCGTCGACGTCCGCTGCTCGACCTGCGGGACGGCATTCACGACTCGCTCGACCGCGCAGGCGATCTCTCTCGACGTCTGCTCGAACTGCCACCCGGCCTACACGGGCCAGGCGCGCACGGTCGCGAGCGGGGACCGGGTCGAGCGCTTCAACCGCCGCCGCGCGCTCGCGGCTGCGTAGCCCTCGGACGTAGTCTCAGATCCATTCCTTCTCGGCCGTTCTCGGGCCGCCCGCATCGCCGGTATTCGGCGTGCCGACCGGCTCGATGAGGAGGACGTGTGCCTCCTCGTCCGCCCGCGGGCAGTGCTCGACGCCGCGCGGGACGACGAACAGCTCTCCCTCGTCGAGCTCGACATCTCGGTCGCGCAGCTGGATCGTCAAATGGCCCTTCAGCACGAGGAAGAAGTCATCGGTGTCGTCGTGCCTGTGCCAGACGAACTCGCCCTTCACCTTGACGACGAACACGTCGCTGTCGTTGAAGCGCGCCACGATCTTCGGCCGCCAGCGTTCGTCGAAGCGGCTGAGCTTCTCGGCCAGGTTGACCTTGTCCTCCATTGCGCCTCCTATTCCTCTGGCTTGCGCCCGCATTGGAGTTGTGCCCCTAACGGTTCCTGACTCTCCCCCTGATGCCGTTCGAGCTCGAGTTCGAGGACACGTTCGGCGACGATACGCTGGACCCGGAGCGCTGGTTTCCCTACTACCTGCCCCACTGGAGCAGTCGCGAGCGTTCCGCGGCGCGCTACGAGCTCGGCGGCGGCGTTCTCCGGCTGCTGATCGCTGCCGACCAGCAGCCGTGGTGTCCGGAGCTCGACGGCGACGTCCGCGTGTCGTCGCTGCAGACGGGCGCCTTCGCCGGCCCGCTCGGAACCAGTGTCGGCCAGCACCGGTTCAATCCGGAGGCGGTCGTCAGGGAGGAACAGCCAGACATCCGGCTCTACACGCCGCTGTACGGGCGGATCGAGCTCCGGGCGAAGGCCAGCGAGGACCCGGACGCGATGGTCGCACTCTGGATGATCGGGTACGAGGACGAGCCGGAGCGCTCGGCCGAGATCTGCGTCTGCGATCTTCGGACGCGACGTCGCCGCCGACCACGCGCAGGTCGGGGTCGGCGTCCACCCGTTCGGCGATCCCACCATCGTCGATGACTTCTCGCGCGTGAGCGTCCCGATCGATGCGCGGGAGTTCCATCTCTACGCGGCCGAGTGGACGCCCGACCGGCTCGTCTTCTTCGTCGACGGCGACTCCGTCAAGACGGTGGCACAGTCGCCGGCCTACCCGATGCAGCTCATGCTCGGCATCTACGACGTACCGGGTGGGAGTGGCGAGCGTCCGCCGGCGTATCCGAAGCAGTTCGTCGTCGACGCCGTTCGCGGCTACCGCCTCACGGGGGCGCGTCATCAGCCCTGTACTTCAGCGATCGCCTAAGGTCCGCCGTCTGGCCGTTACCTACGAGATCGTCACGCGCAACCGCGCCGGGCACGAGCACGCCCGGCCGTACACGAGCGAGGAGGCCCTCGCGCCGGGGTCGATCGTCGTCCTCGGCGGTCGCTACTGGCTCGTCGAGCGCGTCGAGCAATCGCGCGTGCACGCGTGGCCGGCCCGCTACCGCCTGACGCTGCGCCATCCCGACGGTCGCGAAGAAACGGGAGCCTTCCGCCGTTTCCGCGCGGACGCACCACGGATCGGCCACCAGTTCACGACCCTCGAGGACGGGTCGCCGGTCAGCTGGGCCGTCGTCGCGCAGCGGCTGGCCGCCGACGAGGCCGGCGAGCCGTTCCTGGAGTCGATCGCCGAGCGGGACTACGCCGAGACCGAGTCGCTGCCCGACCACCAGCTCGAGCACGCGCTGGAGCAGGACGACGACGACGGCCTCGCCGCCGCTGCACTCGCACGAGCCGAAGCCGCCGGGCTGGCGATCGAGCTCGTCTCGCTCGAGGCCGGCCAGGCGCCAGACTGGGACGAGGCGGCGCGCTTCCTCGACTCGCTGATCGTCGAGGAGATCGGGGACGACCTGCTGGAGCTGTGCGGCGTCCACCCGGACCGCGATCCGAGGGAGACGTGGCTCGACACCGTCAAGCAGCGGCTCCGCGAGGATCTCGACAGCTTCCGCGACGACATCGAGGGCGACCACGACGAGATCGAGGAGTGGGACTTCCGGGGCGGCCGCGTGTTCGCGGCCGTCGGGACCTCCGACGACGAGTCGAACCCCCTCAGCGGCTACGGCTGGATGTGCCGGCTCGTGGACGCCGACATCCTCGGCGCCGCGGGCTTTCAGCGGGTCCGCAAGGCGCTGCTGCTGCCCTAGGAACGCGCGAGCGCCGCCCGCGCACCCGCGAGGTGCACGGCTTTCGACAGCGTGTCGATGTCGTAGGCGCCGTAGTGACGGCGGCCGTTGATGAAGAACGTCGGCGTGCCGGTGACGCCGCTCAGGTCGGCGCTGTCGACGTCATCGGCGACCCGCGCGGCTCCGACGCGTTCGTGCAGGTCGTTCATGAAGCGTTCCGTGTCGAGCCCGAGCTGCTCGGCATGGCGCATGATGTCGCGCGGCTCGAGTGCGTCCTGGTTGCGGAGCAGAAGGTCGTGCATCTCCCAGAAGGCGCCCTGCTCGGCGGCTGCTTCCGACGCCTCGGCGGCGAGCTGCGCCCGTGGATGGACGTCGTTGAGCGGCAGGTGCCGCCAGACGTAGCGGACGTCGGCGAAATCCCCTAGCAGCTCGCGGACGACGGGCTCGGCCTGGCCGCAATAGGGACACTGGAAGTCCCCGTACTCGACAGCGGTCACCGGCGCGTCGATCGCGCCACGTATGTGGTCGCGTTCGGGATCGACGTCCAGGTAGAGATCGGTGATCGGCTCGGCGGTGCCGAGGAGCGCCCGGACGCGCAGCCTGCGCGGGAGGTACTCCGTGACGCGGAAGAGGAGCCAGGTCAGCACAGAAGCCGCGAGGGCGGCGCTGAGGACGCCGAGCTTCGCCTCTTCGAGCTCGCGCCCGCTGAACGCGAGGGACGCGATCAGCAGCGAGACCGTGAACCCGATGCCGGCGATCGTCCCGGCGCCGGCGACAGCGGCCCAGCCGACGGGCGGCCGGAGCCGGCCGCGGCTCAGCTTCGCAACCGCCCAGGTGCCGCCGAGGATGCCGACCGGCTTGCCGATGACGAACCCGCAGAGGATGCCCAGGGTGATCGGCGAGGCGAACCCGCGCGCCAGAAAGCTCCCGTTGATCGCGATCCCGGCATTCGCCAGCGCGAACACCGGCACGACGACGTAGCTCGTCCACGGATGCCAGAGCTGCTGGAGGTACTCATTACGCGGGGTCGCGGCCCGGAGCTGCGCCGCTGCCGAGCGCGCGAGCTCCGCAGTCGGCTGCTCGCGAAACTCGCGGAACTGCTCCGTCGCCAGCTCAAGGGCGGAACGCTCCGCCGGGTAGGCGTACGGCAGGACGCCCATCGCGAGGCCGATCACCAGTGGATCGACGCCCGACTTCTCGAGTGCCACCCACGCACTGACGCCGAGGACGAAGTAGACCGGGCCGACGCGGAACCGGATCGTCCGGAGAACGAAGATGACCACGTAGACCCCGGCCGCGACGAGCACCGGGACCAGGTCGATCGACTCCGAGTAGACGAACGCGATCACCGCGATCGCGACGACGTCGTCGACGACCACGACCGTGAGCATGAACGCGCGCAAACGATCTGGAAAGCGAGGCCCGACGAGCGCGAGCAAACCGAGCGCGAACGCCGTGTCCGTCGACATCGCGGCTCCCCAGCCGTGCGCCGATCCCCGGCCCGCGTTGACGGCCAGGTAGATGGCGACGGCCGCCGCTGCGCCGCCGAGTCCCGCAACCAGCGGCAACAGGAGCCTGCGGTGCTCTCGAAGTTCGCCGAGGTCGAACTCCCTTCGCGCCTCGAGCCCCACGACGAAGAAGAAGAACGTCATCAGGCCGCTGTTCACCCACTCGCGCAGATCGAGGGCGACGCCCCACCCGCCGACGTCGATCGAGAGGGTCGTCGTCCAGACCGAGTCGTACGAGTGCGCGTCGACGTTCACCCACACGAGCGCCGCCGCCGCCGCCGCGAGCAGAACGGTGGCGCCGCCGGACTCCGTCCTGAGGAAGTTCCTGAGCGGCGTCTGGATGCTTCGCGCCCACGCCGTCCGGCCGGTGAAGCGCACCGTCGCCTGACCCGCCTCAGGAGTGCCGTTCACGCCCTCCACGGGGTCCATCTAATACCCGGGAAAAGGCATGATGGGCGGCGTGCGCGAGGGCGGTTGCTCCTGCGGAGCGGTTCGCTACCGGCTGGCGACCGATCCGCTCTTCATCCACTGCTGCCACTGCCTGAACTGCCAGCGGCAGACCGGGAGCGCGTTCGTCATCAACCTGTTGATCGAGTCCGACCGCGTCGAGCTGCTGAGCGGTGACCCGCAGCCGGTCGACGCGCCTCGCGACGACGGCAGCAGCCAGCGGATCTACAGGTGCCCGACCTGCCAGGTAGCCGTTTTCAGCGAGTACGGGCGTCCCGAGGTCTGGTTCGTCCGCGGCGGCACGCTCGACCAGCCGTCCGCGGTTGAGCCCGACGTCCACATCTACACCAGGTCGAAGCTGCCGTGGGTCGCGCTTCCGGAGTCGGTGCCGGCGTTCGACGAGTACTACGACTCGAAGGCGCTGTGGCCCGCGGCAAGCCTCGAGCGACTCAGCGCGGTCCTCCCGTCTTGACGTGACCTCGCTCGTCAGCGAGATGCCGGCGCCCGCACCGGCGCTGAGCTGAGACCGGTCGCGGGCGCTTCAGGACGCGGCGTGAGGCGAATCTCCGCCGGAATCGACCGCTCCAGCGCAAGCGCGGCCAGCGCGGCAGCGGCGGCGACGGCGGCCGACGTCAGCATCGCCGCCGGCGCGGACACGCTCAGCAACTGCGCCGCCAGGGTCGGCGCCAGCGCCAGACCGAGCCACCACGAGAGCCCCGTGACCGCCATGTAGCGTCCGCGCAGCGCCGTCGGCGCAAGATCGGCGACCAGCGGCATCAGCACGGTCGTGTGAAGGCACTCCCCGACGGCGACGACGACCATCGCCCCGACAAGCGCCGTGGCCGCGAGACGGGGTTCGAGCAGCCCCGCGGCGACGACGACGAGGCAGGCGCCCGTGACCGTCAGCGCGCCGAGCGCCATCGTGACTGCGCGCCGCCGGCCCTCCGCCGCCTTCGCGACGGGAATCTGCGCGAGCACGACGGTGACCGCGTTCGCCAGGACGATGAGCCCGATGACGCGGGTGCTGACGCCGATCTCTCCGCGGGCGTACGCGGGGACGATCCACGAGAAGACGCCCCAGCCCACCGCGATCACCGCGATGTTGATCAGCGCCAGCAGCACGAACGGCCGGTCGCGGAGCACGACCCGATAACCGCCGGCGATCGGCGTGGGCGGAGGGTCCTCACGGACGCCGAGGACGAGGATGCCCGCATACAGCAAGTACGTGACCGCGTTGACGAGGTAGAGAGCGACGAAGCCGTCGAGCCCGTGCGCGGCGACGACGCCGCCGCCGATCAGCCCGCCGACGCCGATGCCGAGGTTGGCGGCGACGCGCGAGACGGCGGTGGCGCGATGACGGAGGTCACGCGGCGCGAGCGCAGCGAGCAGCGCCGACTGGCTCGGCTGCAGCCCGCCGTTGCCGATTCCGGCCAGGCCGGCTGCGATGAACGCCTGCAGGGGCGTGCGCGAGAACGCCAGCCCCGCGAACCCCGCCCCGAGCGCCGCGAGCGATACGGCAGCGGTCGCGCGCGACCCGATCCGGTCGATGATCGGGCCGGAGACGGGCGCGGCGACGACCGCGAGGCCGGTGACGACGCCGACGACGAGCCCGGCGACGCCGAGGCTGAAGCCGCGGCCGTCGTGAAAGTAGATGACCTCGAACGGCATGACCGCGCCCCAGCCGAGGTAGTTGAGGAAGACGCCGGCCTCGACGATCCACAACTGCGTAGGAAGACCGTAACGCAGTTTGTTATAGTACAAGCATACCCCTTCAGCTAGTACAATCTATCGGAGCGGGTGCCGGCGCCGCAACGATCGCGTCGGGGATCGAGGCCGAGATCGCGCGAGGCCGGCTGCTCCCACAGACGAAGCTGCCTCCGGTCCGCGAGCTCGCCGCCGCGCTCGACGTGAGCCCGGCGACGGTCGCCGCCGCCTACCGCACGCTCAAGCAGCGCGGCTTCGTCGTCGGCGAGCGAGCTCGGGGGACTTCGGTCGCTTCGCAGCCTCCGGTCCGCGTGAAGCGGATCGCTCCGCTTCCGCCGGGCGTCCGCGACCTGTCGAGCGGGAACCCCGACCCGCAGCTGCTGCCGCCGCTCGCAGACGCGCTCGCGCACGTCGAGCTGACGCACAAGCTGTACGGCATCGCCGCGAAGCTTTCCGAGCTCGCGGCAGTCGCGCAGGCCGACTTCGAGGGCGACGCGATCCGGGGCGACGTCGCCGTCACCGGAGGCGCGCTCGATGCGATCGAGCGCGCGCTTCAGACCGAGCTCAGGGTGGGCGACCGCGTCATCGTCGAAGATCCGAGCTGGCCGCGAATCGCCGACCTCGTCCACGCGCTCGCGCTCGTCGTCGAGCCTGTCGAGGTCGACGAGCGCGGCCTCGACCCGGACGGCCTCGGAGCCGCGCTGCGGGCCGGCGCCCGAGCGGTGATCGTGACGCCACGTGGACAGAACCCGACCGGAGCGGCGGTGGACGCCGAGCGGGGCCGTGAGCTGCGCCGGGTGCATGCGAACTACCCGGACGTGCTGGTGATCGAGGACGACTACGTCGCGCGCGTCGCCGGTGCGCCGTACGTGCCGGTGCACGACGACGGCGGCCGCTGGGTGGTCGTCCGCTCGCTGTCGAAGGTCGTCGGCCCCGACCTGCGCATCGCGCTCGTCGCCGGCGACCCGCTGACGATCTCGCGCCTCGAGGGGCGACAGCGCCTCGGGCCGGGCTGGGTAAGCCACATCCTCCAGCAGATTGCCGCGAAGTTGCTGCGCGACAGGCGGACGGCGCGGCTGCTGGCGCGCGCGGAGCGGACGTATGCCGAGCGACGGGCTGCCCTGGTCGCCGCGCTCGCCGCGAGAGGCGTCCAGGCGACGGGTGACTCAGGGCTCGGCGTCTGGGTGCCGCTGACGGACGAGGCGGCAGCCGTGCGCGAGCTCCTGGCCGAAGGCTGGGCCGTGAGCCCCGGCGAGCGCTACCGGTTCCACGCCGCCCCGGGTATCCGCATTACCACCGCCGACCTGGAGCCGGACGAGGCCGAGCAGCTGGCCGACGCCGTCGCCGCCCTCGGCCGCATCCCGGCGACGACCTACACCGGCTGACCCGGACGAGGCGAGGGCCGCGAGGCGCGCCGCGCGAGACGCAGCCTGGTCGCCATACTGGGCGCGTGGTCTTCGCGCCGCCCGCCCGACACCTGCTCCGCGCCAAGGACCTGGCCGACGGACGCTACGCCAGGCCGCTCGGCGTCGACGACCTGGCTCGAGCCGCCGGGCTCTCGCGGGCCCACTTCAGCCGCCAGTTCCGGCGCACCTTCGGCGAATCTCCGCACGCGTACCTGCTGACGAGGCGCCTCGAGCGCGCTGCGACGCTCTTGCGAACCACCGACCACTCGGTCGCAGACATCTGCTTCTCCGTCGGCCTCCAGAGCGTCGGGTCATTCACCACGAGCTTCACGCGCATCTACGGCCTGTCCCCGACGGCGTACCGCGCCGCATTCCCGCCGGCCTCGCATCATGCGCTCGTGCCGGGGTGCGTCCTGCGCGCCTACGGCCGCCCGCAACACCGCACATTTCGAGAAGACAACGGGCAGGAGCGCACCTAACATCGCCGCGGATCTTCGACAACGAGGAGGACGTGATGATCAAGATCGCAACCGCACAGCTGTGGGTGAACGACCAGGACGAGGCGCTCGCCTTCTACACGGAGAAGCTCGGGTTCGAGGTACGCGCCGACGTGACCCTCCCCGAGTTGGGCGACTTCCGCTGGCTCACGGTGGGGCCGGCCGAGCAGCCTGACATCGCGATCGTGCTCATGGCCATTCCCGGCCCGCCCGTGATGGATGCCGAGACGGCCGACCAGGTGCGCAGCCTGATGTCCAAGGGATACGCAGGAACGATCTTCCTCTCGACCGACGACTGCCAGGCCTCGTACGAGGAACTGAAGGGCCGGGGTGTCGAGTTCGTCGAGCAGCCGGAGGAGCGCCCGTACGGAATCGACTCGTCGTTCCGCGACCCCTCCGGAAATCACATCCGGCTCACCGAGGTGCGGGAGCTGGCCCAGGTCTGAGCGAGGCGCGAGGGCCGGCGCGTCGCAAGGACACGCCGGCCCGCAATCATGCGGTGTGATGGCAGACGCGCACCGCCGGCATCACAACGCCACCTTCGCGGTCCTCGCACTCGGCGGCGTCTCCTACGCACTGCTCCAGTCGCTCGTCGCGCCGGCGCTCCCGAACATCCAGCACGCGCTGCACACGTCCGAGAACTCCGTCAGCTGGGTGCTGACGGCCTATCTGCTGAGCGCGTCCGTCGCCACCCCGCTCCTCGGGAGGCTCGGCGACATGTACGGGAAGCAGCGGTTGCTCGTCGTCGTGCTTGCGCTGCTCTTGGTGGGCGGCCTCGTGTCGGCGTTCTCGAGCACCCTCGCGGTGATGCTCGTCGGACGCGTGATCCAGGGAGCTGCGGGCGGGATCTTCCCGCTCGCCTTCGGCATCATCCGCGACGAGTTCCCGAGGGACCGCATCGCCGGTGGGATCGGGCTCATGTCCGCCCTGCTCGGCGTGGGCGGCGGGCTGGGCGTCGTCCTCGCAGGCCCGATCGTCGACAACTTCTCGTATCACTACCTCTTCTGGTTGCCGCTGATCCCGATCGCCGTCGCAACGCTGCTGACCTATCTCGTCGTGCCGGAGTCGCCGATTCGCGTTCCGGGCGACATCAACTGGGTCGCCGCAGGCCTGATGAGCGCCGGGCTCGTACTCGTGCTCGTCGCGGTCAGCGAGACCGCCACTTGGCACTGGCTCTCGGCGAGGACGCTGATCTGCATGCTCGCGGGATTCGTCCTGCTCGCGCTGTGGGTTCGCAGCGAGTCCCGTTCCGAGCAGCCGCTTGTCGACATGCGGATGATGCGGATTCGCGGTGTGTGGACGACGAACGTGGTCGCCTTTCTGCTCGGCTTCGGAATGTACGCGTCGTTCATCCTCGTGCCGCAGTTCGTCGAGACGCCGCACGGCCACGGCTACGGCTTCGGAGCGACGGTGACGGAGGCCGGACTCTCTCTTCTGCCCGCGACGGTCGCGATGCTGGTCCTCGGCTCGCTGACGGGCCGGCTCGAGAAACGCTTCGGGTCGAAGCCGCCGCTGCTCGCAGGCGGTCTGTTCAGCTTCGCAGCGTTCGCCCTTCTCGCGCTCGCCCATAGCGCGCAATGGCAGATCTATGTGGCGATGTTCCTCCTCGGGAGTGGAATCGGGCTCGCCTTCGCGGCGATGGCGAACCTGATCATCGAGAACGTCGGGCCGGCGGAGACCGGAGTGGCGACCGGCATGAACGCCGTCACGCGAACCGTCGGCGGGGCCTTCGGTGGTGCGGCGGTCGCCTCGGTCCTGGCACGCACCGTCTCGGTGGGCGGCGGGGTTCCGACCGAGCACGCGTACGTCGAGGCGTTCGTCCTCTGCGCCGTCGCACTCCTCGCCGGCGTGGCCGTCGGCCTGGCGATCCCGCAGCGGCGGACCGAGGCGGCGTTCGCCCGGCACGCGGTCGGCGACCTCGAGCCGGCGGACTCCGAAGCGACGTAGCGACAGGCGGTATGTTGCAGGCGTGGCGGCCGGAGGGTCTGGCCGCCGAAACGTGAGCAGTGGGGAGGGACGGGTCCTGAGGCTCCTCGGGCCAGCACAGTTTGCGACTGCCGCTGCCGGAGACCCGTGCCGTCGCCACCAGAGAGAGGAGGAACGATGAGTCGCACCGTGATGGCGACCGTCGGGGTGCTCGCCGCGCTTGCGATCGCGACCGTCGGCGTGACCGCATCCGCGCCGGGCGCGGGCCCGCCGCAGTACCTCGACGCCAGTGCGCCGATCCCGGCTCGCGTCAACGACCTGCTCCAGCGGATGACGCTGGCGGAAAAGGTCGGCCAGATGGACCAGGTCGACGTCGCGAAGCTGCGCGACGCGGCGCCGCCGGCCGACGGTGACTGCAAGAACGCCGGCGGCAACGACGACCCGCTCCAGACGCCGTGCCTCCAGCGCGTCCTGGTCGACTACGAGACCGGCTCGATCCTGTCCGGCGCGACCGACAATCCGACCGACAACACCGGCAAGGGCTGGGCCGAGCAGTACAACACGATCCAGCACTTCGCGATCGAGCACTCGCGGCTCCATATCCCGATCATCTACGCGGCGGACGCCGTGCACGGCTTCGGCCATCCGTTCATCGCGGCGCTCTTCCCGCACTCGATCGGGATGGGCGCGACCTGGGACACGGAGCTGGCGCGGCAGGCCGGCGCGGCAACGCGGCAGCAGCTGCTCGCCACCGGTGTGCAGTGGGGCTTCGCTCCGGTTCAGGACCTGGCCCGCGACAACCGCTGGGGCCGCTACTACGAGACGTGGGCGGAGGAGCCCGAGCTGGCCGGACAAATGGGAGCTGCCAACGTCGAAGGCCTGCAGGGCGGCGGATTCGACTCACCGCAGGTGGCGGCGACGGTCAAGCACTTCGCCGGCTACTCGGAGTCGATCAACGGACACGACCGGGTCGAGGCGCAGCTGCCGATCCGTTACCTCCAGGACATCTTCCTTCCTTCCTATGCCGCCGGAATCGACGCCGGCGCCGCCACCGTGATGGTCGACTCGGGCTCGATCAACAACATCCCGGCGACCGCCTCCCACTTCCTGCTGACCGACGAGTTGCGCCGCCGGCTCGGCTTCAGGGGCGTCGTCATCAGCGACTTCGGCGACGTCTCGGCACTGCAGACCGCCTACCACATCGCCGCCGACTTCCCGGAAGCGATCGCGAAGGCCGTCAATGCCGGCATCGACATGAGCATGACTCCGGCGGACTACGTCGGCTGGAACAACGGCCTGATCCAGGACGTTCAGACCGGCCGCGTGTCCGTGCAGCGCATCAACGAGTCGGTGCGGAGGATCCTGACGCTCAAGTTCGAGCTCGGCCTCTTCGATCACCCCTATGTCGACCCGGCCGCGGCCGACGCCGCGTTGAACGCCAACCGAGACCTCACCCGCAAGGCCGCCGACGAGTCGATCACGCTTCTGCGCAACCAGAACGGGGTCCTGCCGCTTTCGACGAGCGCGCGCCTCGTCGTCACGGGCCCGAGCGCCGACTCGATGACCAACCAGCTCGGCGGCTGGAGCGTCAGCTGGCAGGGCGTCTTCGGGGCCGGCCACGTCTGCTGCATGGGCCCGGCCGACCAGATCCCGCCCGGGACGACGGTGCTGAAGGGCTTGCAGGCCGCGGACCCGAGCGTCGTCTTCGCGCCGGACCAGGCGTCGGCGATCGCCGCGGCGGCGTCGGCCGACGCCGTGGTGGCTGTCGTCGGCGAGCGTGCGTACGCCGAGGGTCTCGGCGACGACCCGACGCCGATGCTCCCGCCCGACCAGAAGGCGCTGATCGCCGCGCTGGAGGCGACCGGCAAGCCGGTGATCGTCGTCGTCATCGCCGGGCGGCCGCTCGGCCTCGGCCCGGCGGCGAACGCGAACGCGCTGCTGATGGCCTACCTGCCCGGCACCGAAGGCGGGCTTGGCGTAGCCGACGTGATCTTCGGCAACGTGAACCCAAGCGGCCATCTGCCGGTGACCTGGCCGTCGGCGGCCGATCAGAACGCGGGCGACTTCGACGTCACCGGCCCGTCGACGGCCGGAGACGAGCCCAAGTTCTTCGACCAGCTCCCCGGGACCAACTTCGGCCCCGGGTCGGGGTACAACGCGCGGTACCCGTTCGGTTTCGGCCTCTCCTACACGACGTTCGCCCTGAGCAACCTGTCCGCGCCGAGCTCCGTCTCGCGGTTCGGATCGATGACCGTGACCTTCTTGCTCGCAAATACGGGAAGTCGCGCCGGAGCCGACGTCGTACCCGTCTACGTGCACCAGCCGGTGAGCGCGATCGTCGTGCCCCCGCAGCGGCTCGTCGGCTTCGCCCGCGTCCACCTCGGCGCCGGCGATTCTCAGGAGGTGCAGGTCTCCTTCCCCCTGTCCGAGTTGGCGGTGACGCAGGGGGACATTGACGGGGCCGGGCTCCGCGCGGTGGAACCCGGTCAGTACCAGGTCCAGGTCGGGTCGATGAGCGCGGACTTCACCGTCCGCAACTGACGCAGCAGAGCGGGAGGAGGCGGCGCACACCGCCTCCTCCTCCCTCCTCCGAGGCCAAGCGAGGTTGCTCGACGGCAGATCTCATTCCGCGTACGCGATGGTCGTGAAGAGCGTGTACCCGCCCGACGACGTGTCGAGCCGCGAATGCTGCAGCACGATCGGAACGTCGCTCTCGATCGAGTAGGCGTACGGCGTGTCGCGCGGGAGCTCGAGCCCGCCGACGGCGTTCGGATCGTCGAGCCGGACGTGACGGGTCCGGCGCGCTCCGAGCACGACCTCGACCGGCCCGATCGGCTCGCGGTCTTCGAAGAAGAAGGTGAAGCGGACGTGTGCGTCGCGATCGCTCACGTTCAGCAGGCACGCAGCCTCGTGGCTCTGCACGCCGTGCGAGGAGTCGGCGGGCAGGAACGCGTCTGGGACGAACCAATGCTGTCTGCCGGCGGCGGCCATGGGTCGAGGTGCGGGGAGAGCGACGGGCCCTTCCGCCGCTCTCCGCCGGAGGGTCCTAGAAGTGGTACTTGTCGATGTTCTTCTTCGTGAAGACGAGCGGCTTGCTCAGGATCACGATGCCGCCTGCCTTGACCGTGCGCTTGCCGAGCCGGCCGGCCGTGAACGTCTGGCCTGCCTTCCCGGTCAGCTTCCCGGTCAGCACATTGTGGGCCACGTACTCGGCGAGATAGCCGAAGTCCCGCTCGCTCCAGAGGCCAACCTTCTTGACGCAGCCCGACTTGACGTACGTCCGCATCTGGCTCGGAAGCCCGAGCCCGGTCAGCCTGACGGCGCTGCACTTCTTTGCCTGCGAGATAACGCGGGCGGCCGCGGCCACACCAACGGTCGTCGGCGCGATGACCCCCTTCAGCTTCGGATAGGCCTGCAGGAGCGCCTGCATCTCCTGCGCCGACTTCGTGTCGTTGTCGTTGCCGTACGCGACCTTCACCAGCTTCATCTTTCGGTACTTCTTCGTCTTCAGCGCCGCCTTCATGAACCTGATCCATGTGTTCTGGTTGGCGGCGGTCGGAGCTGCCGAGAGGATCGCGATCTGCCCCTTGTAGCCGATCTGGGAGCCGACCCACTCGACCTGCGCACGGCCGATGTCCCTCGCGGCCGGCGGGCTGACGTAGATCACGCGCGCGCTGCGCGCGGTATCGGCGTCGTACGAGATCACCTTGACGCCGCGCGCCTTGGCCCGGTTGAGCGCCGGCACGACGGCGTTCGGATCATTGGCGGAGATGATGATCGCGTTGTAGCCCTGGCGTGCTGCCGCGTCGATGAACGAGACCTGCGAGGTCGGCGTCGCATCCGTCGGGCCGTTGTAGGTGACCGTGTCGCCGAGCTTCTTGCCGGCCTCCTTCGCGCCTTTGCCGTTCTCCGTGAAGACCGGGATGCCGATGAACTTCGGAATGATGTAGACCTTGTAGCTCTTCGCAGGTTTCGCGGCCTTGCTG
>JBKPNC010000046.1:0-13546 GCA_046732435.1 Actinomycetota bacterium | reverse complement strand
GGCTGGAGCAGGTCGTGAAGCGGGGCTGGACGACGTCCCGGATCCCGTCGCTGCTGCACCCGAGCCTTTCATTTGCGTGGGGCGCGATGCTGCTCGCGGCGGCGGTCGTGTTCCTCCTGCTCTTCCGACCACGCAGGCCCGCGTCGCCGGACGCGATAATCGCGACATGACGAACGGCGGGAAGATGGTCTTCCTGGGCTTCGGGAAGTACGTCCGCGCCGACCGGATCTACGCCCTCGAGCCGCTCCTCGGCGACGAGCGCGGCGGCGGTCACCGGACGCGCGTCTGGATCGAAGGGATTCCGGAGCCGATCGTCGCCTCGCGAACCGAGCGGTCGATCCTGCGGGCCATGGGTCAGGGCGCGGCGGACGAGTCGCGGCAGCTCGACGAGGCCATCGACCTCGCAGAGCGCCTCGTCGAGCAGGCCGAGTCCGGCCGCGTCGACCTCGGCGACCTCGGGCGGCGCGCCCGCCGGCTGCTCGAGACGACGACGAGAACGGGCGAGACCGAACAGCTCTTTTGAGCGACGCGCCGGCGGGGGCGTCCCCCGAGCGAGAACCGGAGGAGAGCCGCGGCTGGCTGGCGCGGATCGCGATCGACATCCGGCCGCTCCGCGAGTCCGTCGCCTTCCGCCGGCTCTGGGTCGGCCAGACGATCTCGTACCTCGGCAGCACCATCTCCCTGGTCGCGATCCCGTTCCAGGTATACGAGCTGACCGGCTCGTCACTCGCCGTCGGCCTCCTCGGGCTCGCGGCCCTCGTGCCCCTGGTCACGATTCCCATCGCCGCCGGAGCGATCGCGGACGCCGTCGACCGGCGGCGCCTCATCCTGGCGGCCGAGGTCGGGCTGATCGCCGTGACGGCGGCGAACCTCGTCAACGCGCTCCTGCCGCATCCGCACGTCTGGGTGCCCTTCACCGTCACCGTGCTCGGAACCTCGTGCTTCAGCCTCGCTCGGCCGGCCACCGACGCGCTCATGCCTCGGCTGGTCGGCGCCGATCGGATTGCGGCCGCCGAGGCACTGCGGAGCCTGTACTCGAACTTCGGCGCCGTCGCCGGCCCTGCCTTCGGCGGCATCCTGATCGCGGCGATCGGCGTCGACGGTGCCTACGCCGTCGACCTCGCGAGTTATGCGGCGGCGCTCGTCGCCGTGTGGCTGCTCCCGCGCATGCCGCCGATCGGCCATGTCGACGCGCCCAGCGTGCGCTCGATCGTCGACGGCCTGCGCTACGTCGTGCACCGGCGCTTCCTGCTCGGCGTGCTGCTCATCGACACGATCGCGATGGTGTTCGGAATGCCCAGCTCGCTGTTCCCGGCCCTCGGCGCCGACCTCGGAGGCGGCGCGCGGACCGTCGGCTTCCTCTACGCGGCGCCGTACGCCGGCGCGCTCGTCGCCTCGCTGCTGTCCGGCTGGGCGACGTCGATGCGCCGGCAGGGCCTCGGGGTCACCGTCGCCGTCGTTCTCTGGGGAGCGGCGATCGCGACGGTCGGCTTCGTGCACTCGATCGGTCTCGTGCTCGTCTTCCTGGCCGCGGCCGGCGCGGCGGACTTCGTCAGCGCCGTGCTCCGGAGCGCGATTCTGCTCGTGCCGGCGCCGGACGAGATGCGCGGCCGCATCTCGGGCATCGAGTACGCGCAGGTCGCGAGCACACCGCAGCTCGGCAACCTGGAAGCGGGCGTCGTCGCCGCGCTGACGAGCGTCCGCGTCTCCATCGTGTCGGGCGGGCTCGCCTGCATTGCCGGCGCGCTGCTGCTCACGGCGTTCCTGCCGGACCTCGTCCGTTACCGATCCCGATGACGCTGCTCGGACGAGAGTTTTTCGACCGGTCGGTGCACGAGGTGGCCCCAGAGCTCGTCGGCGTCACGCTGCTCATGGACGGGGTCGGCGGTCCGATCGTCGAGGTTGAGGCCTACGACCAAGAGGATCCGGCCGCGCACGGGTACCGCGGCCGGACCCGACGGAACGCCACCATGTTCGGGCCGCCGGGACACGCGTACGTGTACCGGTCGTACGGCATCCACTGGTGCGTGAACCTCGTGTGTGCCCCGCCCGGCGTCGCGCAGGCGGCGCTGATCCGCGCCCTCGAGCCGACGGCGGGAGTGGAGGAGATGCGGCGCCGCCGCGGCCTCGATGACACGCGCCTGCTCTGCGCCGGACCGGGCCGGCTGTGCCAGGCGCTCGGGATCACCGGCGACCACGACGGTCTGTCGATCGACGAGCCCCCGTTCGAGCTGCTCCCGCGCGCCGGTGACGTCGAGGTCGTGGCGGGCCAGCGGGTCGGCATCACCCGCGCTGCCGACCGGCCGTGGCGCTACGGCCTCGCCGGCTCGCGGTACCTCAGCCGGCGGCTCTAACCGCGGCCGACGACGAGCTTGACGAGCATGCCCGGCGCCGCCGCGACGTGCGACTTCGGCGCCTGGTACAGAACCTGCATCCGCGGGCCGTTCATCACGCGGACGACGCGCGGCAGGAGACCGCGGCGTTGCAGGCGCTTTCGCGCTGCGGCGAGGCGCTGGCCGACCACGCTGGGCACGATCCCGTGCAACGGGCGTGCGAGCACGAGCTTCACCGTGTCGTACGAGGACAGCGTGCCGCGGGCGGGGATCTGCCGAAGGACGACGCCGAGCGGGTCCTTCGGGTCGGCGGGCTTGTAGATCGGTTGCGCCTGCAGCGGCTGCTCCGCGAGGCGGCGCCGCGCCTGGGCAAGGTCGTCGCCGACAACCTGCGGGACCGCGACCTCGTTCGGTTTGCAGTTTGCGGTGTGGCCGGGGCCCGCCGTGCTGTCCATGAAGTCGACGTTGACGGCGCCGCGGCAGTAGCCGTTGTCAAGCTCCAGCCTGCCGTCACGCGTGACGACGCGTCGCGCGACGTCGTAGACCCCCGGAGGAGGAGTGAAGTACGCGGGCGGTTCGTGGAGCACCTTGATCGCGCGCTCCATGAACGCCTTCCAGATCAGCGCCGGGTACGTCCCGCCGGCGACCGGCTTCCCGTTGAAGTTCGTCAGCATCGGCTTCAGCGTGTTGGGGTACCCGACCCAGACCGCCGCAACGAGCTGCGGCGTGTAGCCGATGAACCAGGCGTCGCCGTAGTTCTCGGTCGTCCCGGTCTTGCCGGCGACCGGCCGCCCGTCGTTCAGCTGGGCGCGGACGCCGGTTCCCTGCTGCACCACGCCCTGCAGGAGCGAGGTGACGAGCTCCGCGCTCCTCGGCGTGAGCACCCGCTTCGGCTCGACGGCGTTCGCGTGCGTCTTCCCCCCGAAACGGACCGAGAGGATCGCCCTCGGGCGGTTGCCGATCACCGAGCCGTCGATGCGGTGGCCGCCGTTGGCGAAGGCGGAAAACGCGCGTGCCATCTCCAGCGGGTTGACGGCCTGCGCCCCGAGTCCGATCGAGAAGTAGTCGCGAAGCCGGCTGTGGATCCCGAGCCGGTGCGCCGTCCTGACCACGGCGGCAGGCCCGACCAGCTGTGTCAGCTGGGCAAAGACGGAGTTGTCCGAATAGGTCGTGGCCGAGCGGAGCGTGATCGGGCCGAGGTAGTCACCCTCGTAGTTATTCACCACCCACGTGCGGTCACCGAGGAAGATCTGCACCGGCTTCGAGACCAGTGTCGTATCGGGTGAGATCCCCTGCTGGAGCGCGGTCGCGAGCACGAACGGCTTGAAGGACGAGCCCGGCTGCCGCTCCCCCTGGACGGCGAGGTTGAACTGGCTCTCGCGGAAATTGTTCCCGCCGACCATCGCCAGCACCTTGCCGGTTCGCGGGTCGATGGCGACCAGCGCCGCGGACGGCCCGTTCGGCTTCGTCAACCACTTGGTGATCGCCTGCCGCGCCACGTCCTGGAGATTGAGGTCGATGGACGTCCGAACGCGCAGGCCGCCGCCGAAGACCTTTTGCGGGCCGTACCGGTCGATCAGCTGCTGCTTGACGTAGTTGACGAAGTAGGGCGCAGGGCCCTGCGTGCCGGGCAGGTGGATACTGTCTGCGTCGGGCATGGGCGCCTTGGCCGCGCGCTTGAACTGCCCGAGCGTGATCCGGTGCTGGTCGAGCATCTCCCTGAGGACGAGGTTCCGGCGCTCCCGCGCCGCCTTCGGGTTTGCGACCGGGTCGTACAGGGCGGGGTCGCGCGGGATGCCGGCCAGGAGCGCCGCCTCGGGGAGCGTCATCGGCTTGGCGCCGTGGTTGAAGTACACGCGGGCGGCCTGCTCGATGCCGTACGCGCCGTTGCCGAAGTAGATCGTGTTCAGGTAGGCGGTGAGGATGCGGTCCTTCGACCAGCGCTGCTCGAGCTGCCACGCGAGGGCGGCCTCCTTGAGCTTGCGCGTGATCGAGTGGTTGTCGCGGACGGCGTAGTTCTTGACGAACTGCTGGGTGATCGTCGACCCGCCTTGGACGGCGCTCCCGTGCGTGACGTCGGCCCAGAGGGCGCGGGCGATGCCGCGAAGGTCGATCCCGCGGTGCTCGTAGAACCGCTTGTCCTCGATGGCGACGATCGCCTGCTTCATGATCGGGTCGATCTCGTCGCTCGAGACGAGGCGCCGGGCCTGGGAGCCGCGGAGCACGGCGAGGATGCGCTTCCCGCTCGCGTCGTAGATGTAGCCGTTCTTCTCGAGCTTCGCCTGGTAGGCGGGGTCGAGCGTGGGGATCTGTCCCGCGATCGCCCGAACGAGCCCGAACGTGAACGACGCGAGGCCAAGCAGGAGCAGGACTCCCACCAGGGCGAGGAGTCGAAGCTTGCGGATCCTGCGTCGACGGCGCGTCTGCGCGTCTGATTGCCCGCGTCGCCGGAACAAACGGGGAAGTCTAACGGGGCTAGCCGGGGTCGCCCGGCTACGCCTTCGCGGTGATGTGCGGCGTCTGGGTGGGCGCGTTGACGCCGCCCGCCTTCTCCACCGTGACCGCGACGAGGGAGCCCTTCGGCACCGGACGCGTGAGCAGCAGCTCGCCGCTGCTCGCGAACAGGCCCGCCCGCTTCGGCGGTGTCTTGCCCCGGATGACCCACGCCTCATAGGTCTTGCCGCTCGGCGCAGGCCGGATGCCGCGGATCGCGAGGACGCCCTGGCGGCTCGGCGCCACGACGAGCGTGCCGCCGGCGCCGCTGATCGCCGACGTCTGCGAATTCGGGTCGGCGAGCACGCGCGCGATCGTCTGCTGCTGCGAGAGCGCGTTCCGGGTGCCCGACAGGTCGCTGTGCAGCGACGCGGCCCAGATCCCGAGCCCGATCGCAGCGGCAGCCGCCACCGCAGCGGCGGCGCCCAGCCCGGGCACGACCCAGCGGCGCCGCATCGGCACGACGTTCGACCGCTCCTCGCGCGCCTGCGCCAGGATCCGCTCCCGCAGCACGGGCGGCGGGGCCGGCGCTGCAACGGCGTACGCCAGCGTTGCCGTAGTTCCGCGGAAGGAGACGAGCTCGGAGCGGCACGACTCGCAGACGCGCAGATGCTCCTCGTACTCCCGCTCGTCGTGGGAGTCGAGTGCGTCGAGCGCGTATGCCGCCGTCAGCTCGTGGACGGACTCTGGCTCCACTCCGTCTCTCCTTCCGAAAGCAACTCCCGCAGGCGTGTGAGACCCGCGAACATCCTGCTCTTGATGGTGCCCAGGGGCTGGCCGAGCCGGTCGGCCAGCTCCGACTGGGTGAACCCGCCGTAGTAGGCGAGCTCGATCGTCTCCCGCTGCTGGTCGGGCAGTTGTCGCAGCGCCGCCCGTACACGCTCTCCCTCGAGCCGCAGCCACGCCGATTCCTCTGTCGATCCGCCGACCGGTTCGGGCGCTACCTCCAGCGGCTCCGCGCGCCGGTGCTCCTCACGCCGTACCAGATCGACGGCGCGGCGGTGGACGAGCGTCAGGATCCAGGTCCCGGCCCGCGCGCGTTCGGGGACGAAGCGCGCCGCCGTTCGCCAGATGCCGAGGAAGGCCTCCTGCACGGCGTCCTCGGCGAGCCTTTCGTCGCGCAGGATGCGAAGGGCGAGCCCGTACGCGGGTCGCCCGAAGCGGTCGTAGAGCTCGCCGAGCGCCGCATCGTCGCCCCGCTCGACGAGCGCGACGAGCGCCTCGTCCGAGAAGTGGGCGAGATCTCTACGCACCGACTCCTCCCGGGCGTCGAACGTGCTGAAGACGGCGAGCGCTGCCATTTCTGTCAGGTAGTTCGCGCGCAGGCAATCCGCGGTTCGTCCGAACCGCTCCGTGGCATCGGCCGAATAAGGCGCGTTCCACGCTCGCAACGACAGGAAGGAGCGCTATGAGGAACAAGTTGCTTGCCTTCGCCGTGGTCGCGGGCGGGTGTGCAGCCGCACTCGCCTTCGGCCTGCTCGGCGGAAGCGGGCCGACCGCCGCGAAGGCGGCGAGCCACCGCGAGGCGCCCTTGATCTCCCTCGACCCACCGGCGGACATCACGGACTTCTTCATGTTCCGCAGTTACCAGCCGGGCAACGAGGACAAGGTCGTCTTGGTCATGAACGTGATCCCGTTCGAGGAGCCGAGCGGCGGACCCAACTACTACAACTTCGACCCGAGTGTCCGCTACTCGTTCCATATCGACAACAACCTCGACGGGGTCGCCGACGACTGGTCGATCGACTTCAACTTCAGAAACGAGATCCGCGGTGCTGTGAACGACCTCGGCCTCCCGCTCGACTACGTCGGCGGTCTGCCGCCGTCGGGCTCGTCGCTGATCCCGCCGATCACGAACCTCGGGAACCCGGGGGACGATCCGGCGGGCAACGCGGGCCTGGGGCTCCGGCAGAAGTACACGGTCACCCTTCACCGCGGGACGACCGCCTCGGGCCGGACCGTTCTCGGCAACGGCTTCATCGCCGTGCCGTCGGACGTCGGTCCCCGGACGATGCCCAATTACCACGGGCTCGCGCAGCAGGGGATCTACGACCTCGGCAACGGCGTGAAGGTCTTCGCCGGGCAGCGCCAGGACCCGTTCTACATCGACCTCGGCGCCGCATTCGACTCGCTGAACCTGCGGGCCGAGCCGCCGGTCGTCGACGACTCGATGGGGAACGTCAACCAGTTCGGCGTCAACCAGCTGTCCAACTACGGCGTGAACACGATCGCGGTCGAAATCCCGATCAGCATGCTGACGCAAGACGGGAAGGGTCCTTCGGCCACGTCGCAGCCGCTCCTCGGAGCGTATGCGGCCACGTATCGCCCGAAGGTCACGGTCCGCGGCGGCCCGAACGCCGGGCCGGAGGTCCAGGTCCAGCGGCTCGCGAACCCGCTCGTGAACGAGTTGATCATCGGCACGAAGGACAAGGACTACTGGAACACGCAGGAGCCTGAAGATGAGCAGCAATTCCTCGGCTACTACCTGAAGCCGCGGTTTGCCGCCTCTCTGCAGCTCGCCTTCGGGCTCAACACCGGCTGTGCGTTGCCCGTACCGGGGTGCCAGCCGGCGTCGCCTGAGCCCGTTTCGCTGAGTCCACCACTCAGCAACTTCAACCGTACCGACCTGGTGGCCGTCCTGCTGCAGTACCCAGGGGCGCACCCAGGCCGGTTGTCGGACCTCCTCCGCCTCGATGTCTCCACGCCGCCGACGCCGCTCGCATCGCAGAACCGGTTGCCGGCCGTGCTCGGAGGCGACGCGGCGGCATGGCCAAACGGTCGCAGGCCGCGTGACGACGTCACCGACACGGCGATCAGGGTCGTTGGCGGTCCCAACTACATCAACGCTCATGCGGGTGACGGCGTCAACATCGACGACGCCCCGCTCACCGCTGCGTTCCCGTTCCTCGCCGATCCGGCGGACGGTCGGGACTACAAGTCGAACGGCGTCCAGACGCCGCACTTGAACCCGGCCCCGTAACGACGGACGAAACGGATGACGCGAAAGCGGATCGCACTGGCAGGGGTGGTGGCGGCAACGGCCGCCACCATCTCCCTGTTCGGCGGCGTCTTCGCACACGGATCTTCGCCGGCCGGGTCGGCTGCGACGCGGCCGACGAGCTTCTCGGTTCGGCACGGAGGCGCGAGCGAGAACACCGCCACTCTCGTTGCCACGCTTCAGGCGCGAGCACGCGCCAATCCGCGCGACGCGCTCGTCCTCACGCAACTCGGGATCGCCTACCAGCAGCGCGCCCGTGAGACGGCCGATCCCAGCTACTACCCGCGCGCGGAGGGCGTTCTGCGCCGGGCCCTGAAGTTGCGGCCGTCCAGCGCGCTCGCGATCAGCGGGCTCGGGTCGCTCGCCCTCTCCCGGCACCGCTTCCGCGAAGCGCTCGCGCTCGGTCGGAGGGCGGTCGCGCTGGATCCCGCCGGTTCTCGCCACTGGGGCGTCGTCGGGGACGCGCTGGTCGAGCTCGGGCGCTACGACGACGCGTTCCGCGCCTTCGACCGCATGGTCGAGCTCGGCGCCGGAACGTCGTCCTACGCGCGCATCTCGTACGCGCGGGAGCTTCTCGGCCACCCACGGGCGGCGATCGAGCCGATGCGGCTCGCCGTCGAGGCCAGCGGCTCCGATCCCGAGGGTCACGCCTGGGCACGCGTGCAGCTCGGGAAGCTCTACTGGTCGATCGGCGAGCGCGGCGCCGCCGCACGTGAGTACCGGCGCGCGCTCCAGACCCTTCCCGATTACGTCTACGCGCTCGACGCCACGGCCCAGGTCGAGGCCGCTCGCGGCCGTCTCCGCCGTGCGATCGCGCTCGAGCAGCGGGCCGTCGATGCGGTGCCGCTGCCGCAGTTCGTCGGCTCGCTCGGCGACCTGCTCGCCCGAACGGGCCACCCGTGGCTCGCGTCGGAGCAGTACGCGCTCGTCGACGTCGAGCGGCGGCTCCTGCGCGCGAACGGCGTCAAGTCGGACCTCGACATCGCGCTCTTCGACGTCGACCACGGCATCCGGCTGCACGGCGCGCTCTCGCTCGCGCGAAGCGCCCGGCGGGATCGTCCGAGCATCGACGGCGACGACGTGCTCGCGTGGGCGCTCGAGCGGAACGGCCGCTGCGCCGAGGCGCTCCAGTACTCGCGGCACGCGCTGCGCCTCGGAACCCAGGATGCCCTCAAGTTCTTCCACCGCGGGATGATCGAGCGCTGCCTCGGCTGCCATGCGCAGGCGCGGACGTGGTTCCGCCGCGCGCTCGCGCTCAATCCGCACTTCTCGGTTCTGTGGAGCTCTGTGGCGCGGAGGCTGGCGCAGTGAGGCGTTTGCTCTTTCTCGCCCTAATCGTGGCCGCGCTCTGGGGTGCGTCGAGCGCGGCCGCGCACCCACTCGGCAACTTCACGACCAACCACTACAGCCGCATCGACCTCTCGGGCAATCGCGTCTACGTCCTGTACTCGCTCGACCTCGCGGAGATCCCGACCTTCCAGGTGCGGCAAGGGATGGGGGACGAGCACGTGTACGCGAGGCAGCTGACGCGCCAGATCGGTCGCGGTCTGCTCCTGACAATCGACGGGCGCACTGCGGCGCTGCGCCCGGTCGGACACGAGCTCGCATTCCCCCCGGGCGCCGGCGGGCTGAAGACGATGCGTTTTCAGGCCTTGTACGCCGCGCGCAGTCTTGGCTCGCCGGCGCGCCTCTCCTTCCGCGACACGAACTTCTCCGACCGCATCGGCTGGAAGGAGGTGGTCGTCCGAGGCGACCACGGGGCGCGGATCACGTCGTCGAGCGCGCCGTCGCACTCGATCAGCGACGAGCTTCTTTCCTACCCTGGGGGACTGCTGACGAGCCCGCCGCAGATCACGTCGGCGACGGCCCGGGTCGATCCCGGATCGAAGCCGGGCCCGGCGCCCACGCTCGTTCCCGCGAGTGAGCTCGCCAGGCGCGTCGTCGTACGCAACAGCGGCGACCACGGCTTCACGTCGCTGATCGGGCGCGCGAACCTGACGGTCGGCTTCGTCCTGCTCTCGCTCTTCCTGGCGATGTTCTGGGGAGCCGCGCACGCGCTGAGCCCGGGACATGGGAAGGCGCTCGTCGCCGCCTACCTCGTCGGCTCGCGCGGGACGCCGCGGGATGCCTTCCTGCTCGGCGGCATCGTCACGGTCACGCACACGGCCGGCGTCTTCGCGCTCGGGCTCGTGACGCTCGCGCTGTCGGAGTTCATCGTCCCGGAGCAGCTCTACCCGTGGCTGAACCTCGTCGCCGCGCTCATGGTGATCGGCGTCGGGCTCGGCGTCCTCCGCTGGCGGTTCTCGGACTGGCGTCACGCGCGTACGCACGCGCACGGCCATGCGCACGAGCACCACCACCACCATGACCACGACCACGGCGACCACGGACACGAGCACGTTCCCGCTCCCGGAAACGGCCTTCGCGGCCTTGTGGGCGCGGGCGTCTCGGCGGGGATCATCCCCTGCCCGACCGCGCTCGTCGTCCTGCTGGCGGCGATCTCGCTTCACCGCGTCGGCTACGGGCTCGTCCTGATCGTCGCGTTCTCCTTCGGCCTTGCCGCGTCGATCAGCGGCATCGGCCTCGTGGCGGTGACCGCCAAGCGCCTGTTCGCACGCACCAGCTTCCAGGGCCCGCTCATCCGGCTGCTGCCGGCGGTGAGCGCGGTCGTCGTCCTCGGCCTCGGCATCGCGATGACCCTTAGGGCATTGCCCGCAGTCACCTGAAGGAGGCAATCGTGTTCGGACTCGACAACTGGATCGCATCGCTCTCGGACGGGACCGCGCTCCTCGTCGTGCTCGGCGTCGCCGTCCTCCTCGGCCTCCGGCACGCGACCGATCCCGACCACCTCGCCGCGGTGACGACGCTGCTGTCGTCGGACCGGGAACGACGCGGGAGAGGCGCCGGGAAGCTCGGTCTTGCCTGGGGATCCGGTCACGCGACGACCCTGTTCGCCTTCGGCGTGCCGATCGTGCTCTTCAAGGCCTTCCTCCCTGAGCCGGTGCAGCAGGGCGCCGAGACGACGATCGGGCTCGTGATCATCGCGCTTGCCGTCTGGCTCCTGGTGCGTTGGCGGCGCGGGCTCTTCCACCTCCACCTGCATGCGCACGACGGCACCGCGCATCTCCACGGCCACGTGCACCCCTCGGCCCCGCACGGACACGCCGTTCGCCCGGCCCGGACGCCGTGGCAGGCGTACGCGATCGGGCTCGTGCACGGGATAGGCGGCAGCGCCGCCGTGGGAGTCCTGCTCCTGGCGACGATCCACGACCGCGCGATCGCTCTGGCTGCCCTCGCCCTGTTCGCCGTCTGCACTGCGATCTCGATGACCGCGCTCTCGAGCGGTTTCGGGCTGACGCTTTCGAGCCGCCCGGTCGCCCGATCGTTCGAGCGCCTCGCGCCGCTGCTCGGGCTCGCGAGCCTCGCGTTCGGCATCTGGTACGCGCTGGGCGCGGTGAGCCTGGTTCCGTACTACTTCTAGAATCGGACGGCCGATGGCCGTCGCCGACCAGCTCCGGGATCTGACGCGAAACGCAGCCGCCGTGCTCCCCGCCGGCGCACTGGAGGAGAAGCTGAAGCTCGGTCGCCCGCTGCGCGTCAAGCTCGGAATCGACGTCACGGCGCCCGACGTCACCCTGGGCAACGGCATCCCACTCCAGCGCATGCGAGCTTTCGAGGACGCCGGCCACACCGGGGTCCTCATCGTCGGCGACTACACGTCGCGCATCGGCGACCCCTCGGGCCGCAAGGAGGAGCGACCGATCATCGCTCCGGAGGTGATCGACCGGAACGCCAAGCGCTACTTCGAGCACGCGTCGACGATCATCGACCCTGAACGTACCGAGCTTCGGTTCAACAGCGAGTGGCTCGGGCGCCTGGACTTCGCCGAGATTCTCCGCCTGACCCGAACCACCACCGTTGCACGCATGCTGGAACGCGACGACTTCGCCAACCGGTTCCGGGCGAACGAGCCCATCTCCGTCTCGGAGCTCCTCTACCCGCTCATGCAGGCGTACGACTCGGTCGCCGTGGAAGCCGACGTCGAGCTCGGCGGGACCGACCAGCTCTACAACCTCCTGATGGGCCGTGAGGTGATGGAGGCGTACGGGATTGAGCCGCAGGTCGTGCTGACCGTCGAGTACCTCGACAGCTGGGACGGGCGGGGAATGAGCGCGTCCCGCGGCAACTACATCGGGCTGAAAGAGGCGCCCGAGGAACAGTTCGGCAAGACGATGCGAATTCCCGACTCGCTGCTGCCGCAGTGGTACAAGCTCGTGATGGAGCGGGACGAGGTGCCGGACGACCCGCTCGAGGCGAAGCTCGAGCTCGCGCGGTTCGTCGTCCGCCGGGCGTGGGGGGAGGATGCGGTGGCTGCCGCCGAGGCGCATTTCACGCGCGTCGTGCGCCAGCACGACGCTCCCGACAAGGTGCCGCAGGCGCCGCTTCCGGAGAGCGACCCGGTCCATCTACCGGCGCTGCTGGTCGAGCATTTCGGCCTCGGCTCGACGAGCGAGGCGCGCCGGTTGATCCAGCAGGGAGGCGTGCGTCTGGACGGCGAACCGGCCACGGAGCTCGACATCCCGCGCGAGCGGCTCGCCGGTACCCTTGTGCAGGCCGGGAAACGCCGATTCGTGCGGTTTTCGCCCGCCTGACGCCCTTCTTGACACCCCTCCTACCGCTGCTATCATTCGTGGGCTGCCCTAAGAAGGGCCGCGTAGGAACGCAATCGACTCGACAGGAGAGCCCCTAGACAGATCGGATAGTGAACGAGATCCGAGCTTCTGAGGGCCTCCGGCGCGAGTCGGGGGCTTTTTTACGCGTCCGGCGGCGTCGGTCTTTGAAAACTCAGCAGCGTGTATACGCCGAGACCTCTCGCGGCTCTCGTGGTCGCGTGAGGCTTCAAACCCGTCACGCTCTCTTTGTGAGAGGGTGACCTTTGAGCTCAAGCTCAAAGTGACCGAACCAGCTTGCAACCCGCCCTTCGGGGCGACGTGCAAACCAGTTCTTCACGGAGAGTTTGATCCTGGCTCAGGACGAACGCTGGCGGCGCGCTTCATACATGCAAGTCGAGCGATCGACTCCGGGTCTTCGGACCTGGAGCACGGAGCGGCGAACGGGTGAGTAACACGTGGGTAATCAACCCTCGGTACTGGGATAGCCCGGGGAAACCCGGATTAATACCGGATAGCCTCCGGAGCCTGCGGGCGCCGGAGAAAAGGTAGCTTCGGCCTCCGACCGAGGACGAGCCCGCGGCCGATTAGCTTGTTGGTGAGGTAACGGCTCACCAAGGCGACGATCGGTAGCTGGTGTGAGAGCATGACCAGTCACACTGGGACTGAGACACGGCCCAGACTCCTACGGGAGGCAGCAGTAGGGAATCTTGCGCTAATGCGGGCAACCGTGACGCAGCGACGCCGCGTGCGGGAAGAAGGCCTTCGGGTTGTAAACCGCTTTCAGGTGGGACGAAGCCACTCGGGTTAATAGCCCAGAGGGTGACGGTACCTCCAGAAGAAGCCCCGGCTAACTACGTGCCAGCAGCCGCGGTAATACGTAGGGGGCAAGCGTTGTCCGGATTTATTGGGCGTAAAGCGCGTGTAGGCGGCCAGGTAGGTCCGTTGTGAAAACTCGAGGCTCAACCTCGAGACGTCGACGGAAACCATCTGGCTAGAGTCCGGAAGAGGAGAGTGGAATTCCTGGTGTAGCGGTGAAATGCGCAGATATC
>JBKPNC010000045.1:0-15629 GCA_046732435.1 Actinomycetota bacterium | reverse complement strand
CAACCGCCGCCGCCTGACCGCGCCGGGCGGAAGCGACGGGAGCGCCGTCGGCCCGTGCGCACTTGGCACAGATCCGGCACAGACACGCGCGGCATTCTTGGTTACGGTCCGTAGCGGGGGCGAGGGGCCGAAGGCCCCGGGGGAGTTCTCGCGAGGGTGGTAAGAGCGGCACGGCACGGCGACACTCACTGGCTGTGCGCTGCCATCACCACCCGACCCCCGAGCGACTTCCGGCACGCGGAGCTGAGACCTCGTGACCCCGCGCGCTGCTAGCGTCGCGGCCGTGGAGCACGCCGAACCCGTCGTGTCCCAACCCGCCACACTCGACCTCGAGTCGCGCCGTTGGCTTGCCGACCTCCGCGCCGAGGACAAGGCGCACGACCTTGCGGTCGTTCGGCTCCACGAGCTCCTTCTGCGGGCGGCGCGGTTCGAGGTGTCCCGACGACAGCGGTCGCTGCCGCACCTGCGCGGCAACGAGCTCGACGACATCGCCCACGAGGCGGCCGACGATGCGCTCGTCTCGATCCTCGCGCGCTTGGACCGCTTTCGCGGTGCCAGCAAGTTCACGACCTGGGCGTACAAATTCGCCCTCCTCGAGGCGGCGGTCAAGCTCAGGCGGCGGGCGTGGCAGGGCCGCGAGATCCCGCTCGAGCCGGAGACGTGGCCGACGTTCTCGTCGCCGACCGCCGGCCCGGACACGCAGGTCGAAAACGCCGAGCTCCTGGCCGCGGCCCGGGAAGGACTCGAGCTCCTGACGCCACACCAGCGCACCGTCTTCGTCGCGCTCGCACTGAACGGCGTACCGATCGACGTGCTCGCCGAGCGGCTCGACACCACGAGAGGCGCGCTCTACAAGACGCTCCACGACGCCCGGCGCAAGCTACGAGCTCATGTCGCCGCGGCCGGCCTGACGGAGGCAGACAACCGATGACCGAGATGCCCGATCGCCGACTGCTCCTCGCACTGTTCGGCCCCGGCGAGCCCGAGGTCGGCTGCAACGAGTGCTTCGCCGCACTCGACCGCTACGTCGAGTTCGAGCTCGCGGGCGCCGACGCCGACGCCGAGATCCCGGGCCTGCGGGCTCACCTCGACGGCTGCCCGGCCTGCCGCGAGGAGCACGAGAGCCTGTACGCGCTCGTCTCGTCGGAACGCGAGAAGTAGCGCCGAGCCGGCCTACCGCAGTCCGAGCTTGAGGCTGCAGGCCGGCCAGGCCTTCCAGCCCTCGGATGCGAGCACACGCCTGGCGATCACGATCTGCTGCTCCCGCGTGGCAAGGTACGCGTACGGCGCGAACGCCGGTCCGCCGTAGCGCCGCCAGGTGTCCGGATGGAATTGCAGGCCGCCGTCGTAGAGGCCCGTGTTGGCGTGCCAGTCGCCGCCCGATTCGCACTCGGCGAGCGTGTCCCAGATCGTCGTGCCGGGAACGGCCGAGAACGACGATGCCGCGTTGTCGAGCACGTTGCTCAGGTCTGACTCGCCCGTGGGGACCTCCTGCAGCGTCGGGGGCGGCAGCGGGAGCAGCCGCTCCACGTGCTCGATCGTGACTGGCGCCGACGCGCGCCGGACCACCTCCTTCGGATCGAGCCCGCTCGCGCTGGAGATGTCGGCGGCCGTGAGCAGGATCGCCCCGGGCGTCGGCGCGCCGGAGCCGCCCGCCCTGCCGGTCGCGATGACGTCGCCCGCCTGTTGCCACGCGCGAAGATACGGATCGGGATTGACGACGCCGTCGTAGCCGAGGTCGAGCAGCGTCGACGGATGGATCTCGAAGTGCAGGTGGTACGGCGTGCCCGCCGCGTTCCCGGTGTTCCCCACGTACCCGATTACCTCGCCGCGGAAGACCGCGGCGGCGGAGACGGCCCCGGGCGCGAACCCGGACAGGTGCGCGTAGTAGAAGTAGTTCCCCCAGCTGTCGCGCAGCCACAGGCGGTTGCCGCCCACTGCATTCCAGCCGACCTTCAGCAACACCCCGTCGGCCACCGCGACGAGCGGCGTGCCGAGCGGCGCGTAGATCTCTTCCCCGTGGCTCCATCCCGCCTGTGACGCGGGATCGCCGAACGTGTCCGAATACGAGGCCGGGCCGTCGACCGGGAAGACGTAGCGGCCGGCAGGCAGCCGCGGCTGGCGCCGCGGAATGCGGGGCGCATACTGGGTCGTGGGCGCGGTGGTCGGCGCTGTCGACGGCTTGGCCTCCTTCTTCGGCTGCGTCGGAGGAGGCGGCGGCTCCTGCGTCAGGCTCTTCGGCGGGGTCAGCGTCGGCGGCGCAGGCGGCTCGGGCGTCGTCGTCGTGGTCGTCGTCGTGGTCGTGCCCGTGGAAACAGCGACGCAGTCGTACCGCACTCCCTCGTAGACGATGATCGTCGAGCCGTCCTCGGCCGGCTGATTCCCCGCAAGCGCGCAGTCCCAGAGCGTCGTCCCGTCGGACCACGCGTAGGAGTGGTCGGCCGAGGGACAGGTCTTCTGCGCGTGACAGTCGGTCGGGCTGCCCGCAGCGTCAGCTCGAGAACCGCCGACGTGAACGGCCGCGAGAACGCCGGCAGATGCGAGCGCGAGCGCGAGCACCACGCGCAGCGGCCGTCCGCTCATGCCACGCAAGATAGACAACGCCGTCCCTTTTGGCCACGCAGCGCCGCTTACGCCAGCAGCCGGCGGTGTCGACCGAGCGCCTCCAGCACCGCGTCGACGTCGTCGGCGGAGTTGTAGAGGTGCGCGGAGATTCTCAGGCTCCCGTCGCGTTCGGAGGTGACGATCCCCTCGCGGCCGAGCGCGGCGACGAGCGCCGGCGCATCGGTCGACTTCACGCAGACGAGCGCGCCGCGGCGCTTCGGCCGACGCGGCGTCACGACCGTCGCCCGCAGCCCGTCGAGGCCCTCGAGAAGCCGTGAGTTGAGCCCGAGGACGTGCTGCCGGATCTCGTCCACCCCCGTCTCCTGCAGTAGCCCGATGCCGGCCACACCCGCGTAGATCGACGGGATCGGCGGCGTGCCCGCCTGAAAGCGTGCCGCAGTCCGCGCCGGCGAGTAATCGCGGTGATCCATCTTGAAGATGTCCTCGTCCGCGAACCAGCCGGTCGCCGTCGGCCAGATCCGCTCCACCACGTCGCGTCGCGCGAACAGAAAGCCGAGCCCGGCCGAGCCGAGCATGTACTTGACGGTGCCCGCGGCGAGGAAGTCCACTCCGAGCCGCTTGACGTCGAGCGGCACGGAACCGGCCGACTGGTACGCATCCAGCAGGACGAGCGCGCCGCGCTCGTGCGCAAGCTCGGCGATGCGCTCGACTTCGAGTAGCGCGCCGCTTCGGTACGAGACGTGCGTGATCGACACGAGCAGCGTGTCCTCGTCGATCGCCGCCTGGAAGCGGTCGAACGGAATCGTCCCGTCTTCGGCCGGCTCGACGTGGACGACCCGCGCGCCGCGCAGCTTCTGGGCGTGCCAGATCTGGCCGATCGTCGGAAACTCGAGGTCCGTGAGCACGAGCTTCGACCGCCCGGCATAGCGAAGTCCCGACGCGAGAGCGCTCACGCCCGCCGATACAGACGCCGTCACCGCGACCTCGTCCGCGTCAGCGTTGATGAGCGACGCGAATGCCCGCCTGGCGTCCTCGGCCTTCTCCACCCAGTAGTCCCAGGGCGCACCGCGTTCGTCCCAGTCGTCGAGGTAGCGGGCATAGGCGTCGCGCACGGCGTCGGAAAGCGCGCCCTGCGAGCAGCTGTTGATGTAGATCCGCCGCTCGAAGATCGGAAAGCGGTGCCGGACGCGGTCGGGAAGCGGCCGCGCCAGGAGCGGTCGTTCCGAGGGCTCGGACGGCGGCGCCGCAGGCGCTACGCCGACGCCGTCGGCCGCGGGTCCGCCGATTACGCGGTCGCGCATCTCACCGGCCAAGGTAGGCCTTTCGGAGATCCTCGTGCTGCAGCAGGGCAGACGCCTCGTCGGCGAGGACGACGCGGCCCGTCGAGAGGACGTAGCCGCGGTCGGCGATCGAAAGCGAGACATTCGCGTTCTGCTCGACGACGAGCACGGCGACGCCGGCCTCGTGTACCTGCTTGATGATGTCGAAGCTCCGCTCGACCAGGATCGGCGCCAGGCCCATCGACGGCTCGTCCATGAGGAGCAGCTTGGGGCCGGACATCAGGGCACGGCCGATCGCCACCATCTGCTGCTCGCCCCCGGAGAGCGTGCCCGCGAGCTGCCGGCGGCGTTCCCTCAGCAGGGGGAAGAGCTCGTAGACGCGCCCGAGGCCGCGCTTCGCCTCGCCGTGGTTGAGGTACGCGCCCATCTCGAGGTTTTCCTGGACCGTCATCGGAGCGAACAGGCGTCGGTTCTCCGGCACGATCGCCATCCCTTTTGCGATGCGGTAGTTCGTCGGCCGGTTGGTCACGTTCTCGCCGGCGAAGACGACCCGTCCGGCCCGCGGCCGGACGAGGCCGAGAATGGTCTTCAGCGTCGTCGACTTCCCGGAAGCGTTGCCGCCGAGGAGGCAGACGAGCTCGCCCTCGCCGACCTCGAGCGAGACCTGTTGCAGGATGTGGATCTGACCGTAGTAGGTGTCGACGTTGTCCAGCTCGAGAAGCACGGCGCCGCTCCGCGTCAGACGGCTTCGGCTTCCGGCTCGGCGCGCATGCCCAGGTAGGCCTCGATCACGAGCGGATGCGTGGCCACCGCGTCGAAGGAGCCCTCAGCGATCTTGACGCCGTGGTCGAGCGCGATCACGCGGTCGGAGATTCCCTCGACGACATGCATGTCGTGCTCGATCACGAGGATCGTGTAGCCGGCCTCGTCGCGCAGCTTGCCGATCAGCTCCGTGATCTCGAGCGTCTCGTTCGGGTTCATGCCTGCCGCCGGCTCGTCCAGCAGCAGCATGCGCGCGCCCGTCGCCATCGCCCGAGCGATCTCGAGCCGCCGCCGGTTCGCATAAGAGAGGCTGTAGGCCATCTGGTCGTGGCGGTATCCGGCCAGGCGCTGGCCGAAGAAGGCGAGCTACTCCTGCGCCACCTTCCGGATCTCCCGCTCCTCCCGGCGCGCCCGCGGCATCCGGAGCATGGCCTCGAACGACGTCGACTTCGTCTGCCCGTACTGCGCGGCCATGACGTTCTCGAGCACGCTCATGTTCAGGAACAGCCGGAGCGTCTGGAATGTGCGCGCGATCCCGCGCTTTGTGATCCGGTGCGGCGCCAGGCCGGCGACGTTCCGGTCCTCGAACACGATCTCGCCGGAGTCCGGATGGAAGATGCCGGTGATCAGGTTGAAGACGGTGGTCTTGCCCGCGCCGTTCGGGCCGATCACGCTGACGATCTCGCCCTCATCGACGTGGAAGGTCAGGCGGTCCACGACCTTGAGCCCGCCGAACGCCTTCGACACGTCCTTGAGCTCCAGCAGCGCCACTAGACGATCTCCACGCGCGAGGTGCCGAAGATGCCGGACGGCCGGACGTTCATGATCACGACGAGGAGGGCGCCGAGGAGGATCAGCCGCGTCGCCCCGGACACCTGCTCGACCAGCTTGTTTTCCCAGACGAACGCCGCCAGGTACAGCGTCGGAATAAGGGCGAGTGTCCGCCACCAACCGTGGATCAGTGTGAGGACAAGTGCCGCACAGATCAGCGCGAAGTACGCCCAGCCGGCGATGCGATCCACGTGCGCCGGCAGCAACACCCAGTGCTCGAGCGCGCGACCGATGCTGCCGCCGCCGTCTATGTGGCCCGCCGTTCCGCGCGACCACGCCGCGCCGACGATCGCGTGCACGATGAACCCGAACGCGATCGTCCCCAGGAGGACCATCACGGGCCGGTACCACGGGCGCAGGGCGACGAAGAGCGCGAGGAGCAGCACGCCGTAGAAGAGGAAGCGGGCGTTCGCCGAGGAGCGGAGGAGCTCGGGCGCCCCGTTGACGACGAGCGCGCCGATAACGACGCCGCCAATGCTGCCCAGCCCCCCGAGGATGACGATCGCGTAGATCGTGATCAGCAGGCCGACGTCGTAGTCGCCCGGGAATGCCCCAGACTGGACGGCGCCGTAGATCGTCCCGGTGTAGCCGGCAATCGCGGCCCCGAACATGAACGCGAGCAGCTTGAGGCGGTTGACCGGGACGCTCATCACCTCGGCGGCGAGGGGATCCTCGCGCAGCGCCCGCCACGCCCGGCCGGTCCGCGACTCGTTGACGAAGTAGAGCAGGATCATCACCGCCGCGAGCGAGATCAGCGTGAAGAAGTAGTACTGCTTCGTCGTCGAGATGTGGTAGCCGAAGAGGTTGATCGGATCGATCCGGTCGAGGCCGTTGGCACCGCCGGTGATGTCGACCTTGCCGACGAACGGATATGACCAGTCGCTCGGGCCGCCGTTCGCGTTGTTGACGAAGATCACGAACGCCTGCAGGAAGAAGAGCGTCACGATCGCGAGGTAGTCGCCGAGCAGACGCCACGATGTGAGTCCGAGCAGCAGTCCGACCAGTGCCGTCACGACGGTCGCGATCGGGATCGCGATCTCCGCCTGCAAATGGTGGCCGGAGTGGCCGCTCGCCATGATCCCGTACAGGTAGGCGCCGAAGCCGAAGAAGGCGACGTAGCCGAGGTCGAGCAAGCCCGCGAAGCCGACGACGACGTTCAGGCCCATCGCGAGAAGCGCGTAGATGATCGTGATCAGGCCGTACCGGAACAGGTTGCCTTCGTTGGCGACGAACGGGAAGATCGCAAAGGGGCCGAGGAGGATGACCAGATGCCCCCACGCCGGAATCCGCTCCCATCCGCGGTAAAGCGCCCCGCTGACACCCCTCTGGGCCTCGCGCCGGCCTTCGTGCGTCGCGACCCATTCGTCGACGCCGACGCGCGGGTGATCGACCCCACCCGGAACGGCCGGAACGCCGGCCGGTATCCCCGTATCGCCGAGTTGCTCGCTCATCTCCCTCAGACCTTCTGGATTGCGGGCGACCCGAGCAGCCCGCTCGGCCGGATCAGGAACATCGCGATCAGCAGCGCGAAGACGTACAGGTTGGCGTAGGTGGCGCCGCCCGGCAGGTAGCCCGTGGCGAAGGCCTCCGTGAGGCCGATCAGGAAGCCGCCGAGCATCGCGCCCGGAATGCTTCCGATGCCACCCACGACGGCGGCCGTGAACCCCTTCAGGCCTGCGAAGAAGCCCATCAGCGAAAAGATCTGGCCGAAGACGATTCCGAACATGACTCCGCCGGCGGCAGCAAGCGCCGAACCGACGAAAAACGTGAAGGAGACGACTCGGTCGACGCTGATCCCCATCATCTCCGCCGCCTCACGGTCGAACGACGTCGCCCGCATCGCCTTTCCGGCCCGCGTCCGGGAGACGAGCAGCGCCAGCACGAGCATCATCCCGATCGAGGCCGCAATGGTCAGGATCTGAACGTTCGAGATGAAGAAGTTCGTGCCGATGTTGTAGGTCTTGATGCCGATCAGATCGAAGGTGTCGTAGTCGCGAAACTCGGGGCCCCAGAGCAGGAGCGCGCTGTTCTGTAGGAAGATCGAGACGCCGAGCGCGCTGATCAGCGGTGCGATGCGCGGCGCGTTCCTGAGCGGCCGGTAGGCGAACCGTTCGATGCCGACGCCGAGGAAGCCGCAGCCGAGCATCGCGACCGCGAACATGATCGAGACCGCGAGCCACCCCGTGACGGCGGGCGTCAGCGGGCCGCCGAGCCACTGGAGCACGAAGAAGCCGATGAACGCCCCGACCATGTACACGTCGCCGTGGGCGAAGTTCAGGAGCTTCAGGATCCCGTAGACCATCGTGTAGCCGAGCGCGATCAGCGCGTAGATGCTCCCGAGCGTCAGCCCGTTGACCAACTCGGCGAAGAAGAGGCTCCAGTCGATCGCCAGCGGGAGGCCGGTGACGAGGTGAACGGCGGAGACGATCATGTCCACGAGGGTCGAAAGGGTCGCATAAAACACATGCGGCCCACCGGTTGGCGGGCCGCACGTCGTTCAGCTCATCGCACCTGGTCTACGCGACCCGAACGAACTGCCCCTTGACGGAGTGGTAGATCCCGAATGGGCGCTTCACCATGTCGCCGTTCTTGTCGAACCGCACGGGCAGTCCGAGCAGCGACGCTGACCTGGCGATTTTCGTCTTCTTCAGCTGCGCGCGAACCTCGGCCCGCGTCGCCGTGCCGTTCTTGCACGCCCGGTCGATCGCCTGGGTGACGACCTGCGCCGCGACGTAGCTCGGCGCGCCGAACAGCTCGCCCCCCTTGTGCCCCTTCTTGAAGCCCGCCACGATCGGCGACTTCGGATTCAGGGGGAAGAACGAGTCGTAGACGTTCGAGCCGACCCCAGAGAAGAGCGGATCGAAGAGTCCGTCCGAGCCCATCAGCTTCATGCCGCCGCGGCCCGAACTCTTCAGCTGCCGCCCAAACGCCTGGCCCTTGGGCGGAAGCTGCCACGGGATGTAGACGAGCTGGTAGTTGCGCGGGATCTTCGCGATCAGCGACGAGAAGTCGGACTGCTGCTGGCTGACGCCGTCACGCGAGACGGTTACGCCTTTCGCCCGCAGCTGGGACTGAACCTCGTCGGAGAGGCCGGTGCTGTAGGCCTCCTGGTCGTCGATGATGTAGACCCGCTTCACCTTCAGCTTCTTGGTGATGTAAGCGACGACGCTCTTGCTCTGCGACGAATCCGGAGGCACGGTGCGGAAGAAGTAGCCCTTTCGCGCCCCGTCCTTCGTGATCGTCGTGTTCGTCGCCGAGCCGGAGACCCAGCCGAGGCCGGCGCCCTTGAGCGTGCCTGTCGTCGCCTTGACCTCGTTGGAGCCGGCCGGGCCGACGACGCCGAGAACGCTCGAGTTCGAGCCGAGGGCCTGCGCGCCCTTGACCGCCTCAGCGGTCCCGTTGGGTGCGCCGAGCATCGTGTCCTCGTTGACGAACCGGATCTTCGTCTTGTGCGTCTTGTTGTACTGCGTTCTCCAGTAGTTCGCCCAGTGCAGCTGTGGCTGACCGAGCGAGGCTGCTGGGCCCGTAATTGGCACCATCAGGCCGATCGCGCGGCTGTTGCCGCATTTGATCAGCGTGCTGCCGGTGACCCCTGCTCTCGTGGGCCCGGACGCTCGGTTCCCTTGCCCGAGCGCGGTCGCGGCAATTGCCAGCGCCGCGGCCGGGATCACGAGAAGAAGTGCTTTCTTCATACGTTCCTCCTGGTTGACTCCGCTCGTTAAGACTCGCGCCGCAGAGATTGGTTGGGACTCGGACCGTGACCGGAGATTGTCCCATCCAGGACAAGCGGGTGTCAAAAGCGCCCTTATTCAGGCGCTTCCGAGGCCTTCGAGGCCGGGCTGCCGGCGGGGTAGAAGACGCCGAGAACGCGCATCGCGTCGTCCGTGGTGTTCTCGAGGCAGTGCTCGACGAGCGGCGGCAGGTGGATGCACGAACCGGCGGCGATCGGCGTCTTCCGGTCGGCCAGATGCAGGAATCCTTCGCCCTCGAGGACGTAGATGACCTCGTCGTAGGCGTGGCTGTGCATCGGCGCCCGGCCCGAGGGGATCACGCCGACGAACTGGGTGATGTCGTGGCAGCCCACGTCCTCGTTGACGAGGAAGCGAAACTCGCGGTTCGGGGTGGCCGGCAGTGACGGACGGTCGCCCCACCGGATCGTGCGGTAGCCGGGTGGGAGGACGCTGTGCTCCGCTCGAGCCGTCACCAGGACGACGACGAGCTCGTCAGGCCCGGGATTCTCGACGCTGAACGACTCCCCGGCCGCGATGTACGCGCCGGTCAGCGGCGCGAGCTCCTCGGCCCTGCCGTCGACGTGCAGGCGCCCCTCGCCCGCGACGACGTAGAGGACTCCCTGGAGACCGGCGAGGTCCTGGCGGTGCGACCGGCCCGGGGCGAAGCGGATCACGCGCTGCTCGAGCCGATCGCAACCCTGGGCAGGTCCGATCGTCAATCGGACGCGAGTGTTCTCGTCTCCGGCAGCCGCCGTCTCGTCGACATCACTCGCCGCAATCACGTACCCCGCCACGTATTCGAGTGTATCCCGCCATCTTCGGGGTTTGAACGGTGGCTCTCGCGGTACCTGAAACTTGTGGCGAGCGACGCCCCGCTTCCGTCGCGCTACGAGCGGGCACGGTTGACCGCGCACGGCGGGATGGGCGACATCTACCTGGCGCGCGACCGCGTGCTCAAACGTGACGTGGCGGTGAAGGTCCTCCTGGAACGCTTCGCCGCCGATGACGAGCTCCGGGAGCGCTTCACGCGGGAGGGGCTGGCCGCGGCGCGCCTCTCGGGGCACCCGCACGTGGTCACGATCTTCGACGTCGGCGAGTGGAGCGGCCGCCCGTTCATCGTGATGGAGTACCTGAACGGCGGCACCCTCGCCGACAGGCTTCGCGGCGCCCCGGTGAGCCCGCCCCAGGCGCTCGAGTGGCTGGCCGAAACCGCCGATGCGCTCGACGCCGCCCACGCCGCGGGCATCGTCCACCGGGACGTGAAGCCCGCGAACCTGCTGTTCGACTCGCGGGAGCTGCTCCGGGTGGGCGACTTCGGCATCGCCCGCGTCCTCGACGACTCCGCCGGTCTGACGCTGACCGGCACGGTGCTGGGGACGACCGGTTACATCTCCCCTGAGCAGGCGCAAGGACAGCCCGCGACCGCGGCGAGCGACGTCTACTCGCTGGCCGCCGTCGCGTACGAGCTTCTCACGGGCACGCGACCCTTCGAGCGCAAGAGCAGCACGGCCGAAGCCACAGCGCACGCGCACGAGCCGCCGCCGCGGGCGACCTCGCGCAATCCCGAGTTGCCGCCCGAGGTCGACCGGGTGTTCGAGCGAGCGCTGGCCAAGGACCCGAAGGAGCGGCAGGGGAGCGCCGGCGAGCTCGTCGCAGAGCTGCGCACGGCGCTCGAGACGCCCGAGGAGCCGCCGCGTTTGCTCCCGCTCCCGCCCCCGACGCGAGCCGATCGGCGCCCGCACGCCCGTCGGCTCATACCCCTCGCGCTGCTCGCGGCCCTCCTCATCGCCGCCGGCATCGCGGCCGGGACGATCCTTGCCACCGGCGGGAACGACAACACGCGCACAGTCGTCCTCCACCAGACCGTGACGACGAGAGGGCGCGCGGTCGAGCGGCGGGTCACCGTGACCCAGACGGTGGAGCCCCCGCCCGCGCCGGCCTCCTCGCCGGACGCCGCCGCCGCGCCTGCCGGGACGGGCGGCTCGGCGGAGGCCGCGACGAGCGGCTCGGCGCTCGCTCTCCAGGGCTACCGGCTGATGCAGAACGGCCGGTACTCGCAGGCGCTCCCGGTCTTCCGCCAGGCGGCCACCGCCCTCCAGGGGACGTACAGCGCCGCCTCGCCCGACGAGGCCTACAACGACTACAACCTCGGCTACACGCTCTTGCAGCTCGGCGACTGCAGCGAGGCCCTTCAGTGGCTGAACCGCTCGGAGCAGCTCCAGGGGAGCCGCAGTGAGATCGACGCCGCCCAGGCGCGGGCCAACGCCTGCCTCTCGCCTGCGTCGGCCTCCTCCGCAAGCGGCAAGAGCAAGGCGAAGGCGAAGGGGCACGCCAAGGGCCGGGGAAACGGCGACGGCACCGAGAGCTAACCGCGCCTCGCGGAGTCGACTCGGACGTCGGGCGCCGCGGGCGCGCTCGGTTCGCCGGGGAGCTCGAAGAGCCAGAAGTCGCGCCGCATGACCGGCACGGCGACGTTGTAGACGGGGACGTTGCCGAGCCGTCCCTCGAAGCTGCCGGCGTGGGCATGGCCGTGGAGCACGAGGTCGACGCGGTGGCGCGTGATCGGCGCGGCGAGACGGCTCGAGCCGAGCATCGACCAGATGCCCTCCGGCTCTCCCTCGAGCGTCGCCATCGTCGGTGCGTAGTGGAGGAGCGCCACGCGGACGGCGCACTCGGCGATCGCGTCAAGGCCGCGGTCGAGCGCCGCGACCTCGTCGGTCGTCTCGGCGTAGATCGCACGGAGAAGAGGCTCCCCGAAGTCCGGAATGCTGCTGCCCGGGAACCCGCCGACGAACCCCTTCACTCCGGCCACGCCGACGCTCGTCCCGTCCAGCTCGAGCACGTAGTGCCCGGGATCGAGAACGGTAACGCCGCCCTCTTCCAGCGCGCCGACGACCTCGGCATGCTTGTTCGCGTGCCAGTCGTGGTTGCCGAGGACGGCGACAACCGGCACCGTGATCGCCGCCGACGCGTCCGCGACTACCCTCGCTTCGTCGGGCTCGCCGTGCCGGGTGACGTCGCCTGCGAGGACGACGAGGTCGCAACGGCCCTCGAGCGCCCTGAACGCAGCAGTGACCTCCCCGCGCAGCGACTCGTGCGCGTGAAGGTCGCCCGCGGCGGCGATCCGTACGGCCGGCATCGCCCGTCAGTGTTCCCGATCGACCGGTGTGGGTATCCAGACGCTCGTGCGAAGCGGATTCGAGCAACTCGTCGAGGTGATGAAGAAGTCGGCCGGCGCCTTGCGTGACGCGGAGATCCCGTTCGCGCTCGGCGGCGGCATCGCATGCTGGGCGCGCGGCGGGCCCGAGACCAACCACGACGTCGACTTCCTGGTCAGGCCCAACGATGCGGACGCTGCGCTCGACGCGCTCGCGGGAGTCGGGATGCGGACGGAACGTCCGCCCGAGGGCTGGCTGTACAAGGCCTGGGACGACCCGTGCCACGTCGACGTCATCTTCGAGACGACCTCCGGCCCGATCACGGACGAGATCTTCGAGCACGCCGACGAAATCGAGGTCTACGCCGTGCGCATGCGGGTGGCGTCGCTCGAGGACGTGCTCGTCGCGAAACTGCTCGCGCTCAATGAGCAGTCGCTCGACTACCGACCCGTGCTCGAGATCAGCCGGTCGCTCCGCGAGCAGATCGACTGGGACGTCTTGCGCGAGCAAACGGCCGAGTCGCCGTACGCTGCGGCGTTCTTCACGCTCGTGGAGCGGCTGGGGGTCGCGCCCTAGTGTTCGAGTCGGAGGACGACGTCCGTGAGCTGCAGGCGCTCCTCGACCGCACGTTCGCCCGCGCCAACCCACACCTCGCGAGCATCGTCAAGCCCGAGCGCCGGCTGAACGCGCGGCAGGTGGTGCGCTACCTGCAGGGGACGAAGCACGTGGCTTTCGCGACGGTGAACGCGAAGGGCGAGCCGCGCGTGGCGCCGCTCGACGGCGTGTTCATCCGCGGGCACTTCACGGTCTCCACCGGCGGCGAGGCGGCGCGGCTCGAGCACCTCCGGCGGAACCCGGCCTGCAGCGCCGCGCACATGGACGGCGACGTTGTCGGCATCGTGGTGCACGGACGCGCGACGATCATCGGCCGCGACGATCCGGGCGTGGACGAGATCGAGCCGGTCTGGCGAGAGATCTACGGCTCGAGCCCGTTCGAGTGGGGCCAGGGCGTCGTCTTCATGCACATCGAGCCGAGCTCGATGTGGTCGTACGCGTTTCATCCGGAGAACTTTCCGGAGTAGCCCGCGCGCCGCGACGGTTCTCGCCGCTACCCGGCTGCGGCGTCCGTACCGCTTTCGACGACGAGCCCGAGCTCCCGCAGCTCCCGCTCGGACTTGCCTCGCAGCTTTCGTCCCAGGAGCGGATGGTCTCGATGGATGAGGACGCCCCTCGGCTCTTTCGGCAGCGGTTCCTCCCAGCCTCTGAACAGAGCGAGTAGCCGGAAGGTGAAGCCGAACGCGAACGCGATCCCCGCCGCCCACCAGGTGCCGGCTCCGGCCCAGTCGACGAGGATCCACACCAATGCCGTCAGAAGCGCGGTCGTGACGAGCCACTCGCTGCGGATGAACTGCTTGGCGGTGACGCCGCTCGTGAGGTCGATGTAGTACCGACCGGCGGTCGGCCCGACGATTCCGAGGAGCAGGCATCCGAGGACCGGAAGGCCCACGCTGACGCCCCTCTGGGCGCCGACGATCGCGTACCAGGGAACCGAGAAGGCCGTCATGAACTGAAACAGGCCCTCACGAAAGAGCTCCCCGCTCCCGTAGGCGATGAAGTACCCGAGAACGCCGAACGCCACTGCCAGCGTGATGTAGGCAGGGTTGGTCAGTGCGGCTGGGACTCGAGCGACCATGACATCGCGCGTGATGATGCCACCGAGACCGCCGAGTAGCGCCATCAGCAGGATGCCGACGATCGTGAACTGCTTGTAGTGATCTGGCCGCCGGGCGAGCAGTGCACCGCTGATTGCGTTCGTCGAGGCGGCGATCAGGTCGAGGGTCGTGAAGCTGCCCTGCCACTCGAAGCCACCCCAGTGCACGGCGCTCGATGCGAGTAGCGTCGTCATGACACCGCCATCAGCGGTTCCGCGGCCACCGCGGGAGTCTTCGCGTTCAAGTACCGACTTCCCCCGCGGTTCTCGGCGAGCGCGTCGCGGTAGGCCTGCTCGCCGAGCTCGCGCCGGCGGGCGCGATCAGTGGGAGGCGAGCTCTACTGGTGGAAGAAGAACTGCCTCCACGCCGACCACCAATCGTCGGCGCGCGAGACGATCGTCCGGGAATCGACGAGCTCGACGTTCGCCACCCGCGCTAGCCGCCGCGGGACCTCGGTCACCTTGTACTCGACCCGGATCTCGCACGGATGACCAGGGTCGTACGGCGGAACCGCGGCGAGATCGGACAGCGCCTTCTTCGCTCCTTCCTCGATCAGCTCGCGGGCGCGAACGGCCGGAAGCTGCCGCGCGCCGAACGCGCCCAGCCCCTTCTTGACCGCGACGGTGGTCAGCCGCGACCCGAGGAGCTCCCTGCCCTCGAGGCAGGTCGCCTCGTCGCCGGTGACGAGCAGCACCGGGCAACCCCACGTGCCGCACAGCGCGGCGTTGATGCCCGTCTCGCCGACGAGCGTGCCGTTGAACGACAGGTTCTGCCACTCCTGGCCCGAGACCGTGTGCGCCATCACGCCGTCCGGCGTTCCCGAGCGCGCATGCATGCCGACGAACAGGGCCGCGTCGCAGCCCTGCTCCAGGAACTCGGTGTACTCGGTCCACTCCTGCTGGACGACGAACTCGCAGCCGGGATCGAGCCGGTCCGGGATGAGCGAGTTGAAGGTCCAACCCTTGCCGGCGCCGTGGCAGTCCATGACGACGATGTGCGTGGCTCCCGCGGCGCGCGCTCCCCGCACGGCCGCGTTGATCTCCTCCGTGTAGAGGCGCCGCCCCTCCTCGTACATCGGATCGCCTCCGGTCGTCTGCTCCCACTTGACGATTCCGGCGACTCCCTCCATATCGCTGATCACGTGGACGCGCACGGCGCCGGAGCCTACTAGCCTTCGGCCCGATGGAGACGGGGCTTCGCGGCAAGCGCGCGCTCGTGACCGGCGCGTCCGGCGGGATCGGCGCGGCGACCGCCCGCGCCTTTCACGTCGAGGGTGCCGAGGTCGTGATCCACTACCACCGCGGGGAAGACCGTGCTCGGGCGCTCGGCGACGAGCTCGGCGGCGCTCCGATCGTGACGGCGGATCTCCGCGAGGAGGCCGAGGCCGATCGGCTGTTCGCCGCGGCCGGTGCGCTCGACGTCTGCGTCGCCGTGGCGGGCGTCTGGCCGTCCGACGACACGCCCGTCTGGGACCTCCCGCTCTCGCGCTGGGAGGCGACGCTGCGCGCGAACCTCACCGTCACGTTCCTGACGGCGCGCGGCTTCCTTCGTGGTGTGGCGGAGCGCGGACACGGCAGCCTGGTCCTCGTC
>JBKPNC010000044.1:0-8484 GCA_046732435.1 Actinomycetota bacterium | reverse complement strand
GGGTCACACTTCACCAACCGCACCTCCTCGCCCCGCCACGCGAGATACGGAATATTCGTCAGCTGCGGATCCGGCTGCGTGTCAGCGAGCGCCGGGGCAGCAAAGAACGCAGACGCCGCAAGCGCAACCAGCGCCGCGAGTCCGAACCTCAGGCGTCTTCCGACGTCCATTCAGGCCCCTCCTTGGGAATATGAACGACAACTACGACGAGACGGCCTCTACCGTTCGGCTCAAACTCTACAAGTCTTGTCGTACGACGACAAGAGGGAATTTGGCGTGATCGGCGGGGTTGGCGCGCGGTTCCGAGAGCCTCAGGCGCGGCCGTCGGCTCCCTGTCGGCAGGCCTGGACGTAGGCCCGCGTCGTCGTCGCGGCGAGGCAGGCGGTGCGGTGGGCCGCCGAGCTCGAGCTGAAGCTGCCGAGGATCGTGCCGACACCCTGGAAGCAGCGCACCCGGAGGTCGGCGGGCGCGAGCGTGCACAGCTCCGACGCCCGCTTGCCGTTCGCGTCGTTGGCCGTGAGGTCGCGGGCGGCCCCGTAGACGCAGTTCACCTCGTGCGACCCGGAGCCCGCAACGATGCAGAGATGCATGATCTTCGGCGGGTTCTGGCGCGTGTAGCCGGACGCGTCCCGGCCGTACGACTGGAAGCACGTCGCCACCCAGCCGCGCTCAACCTTCGCGCAGAGCCGCGCGGCCGCCCGGAAGTCGTAGCCGTTCGCTTGCAGGATCCGCGACGTCACCATCAGGTAGCAGTAGAGCTTGTCGCGCTGCTTGACGACGTCGCACGGGTAGATGAGGTCCTTCTTGCGGAGCCAGGGCGACTTGAACCCGTACGACGAGTTGATGTTCTCCATGAACACCCCGCCCGTGCAGGACGTCTGGTCCCAGTTCGTGCCGAGCATGTGGCAGATCCGCAGCGCGATCGGCATGTTGTAGCCGGTGTCGATCATCAGACCGTGGCCGAGGCCGTGGACGCACTGGTACGCGAGCCAGGTCGTGCGCCGGATGCTGGCGTCGTCGCAGACCTTCTCCGCCCGCGACGCAAGCTCCTTCACCGACGTGGCGCCGAGGAACGCCTTCTCGAGGATGCCGTGGTAGTAGCCGGACCAGCAGAATGACGTCCCCTCCTCGAACGCGCGCGGGACGTTGCCGTGCTCTCGGGCGAGCGAGGCGGAGCCGATCGTGTGCATGATCCGGTGGCAGTCGGAACGGACGGCCAGATCGCTGCGGTACCGCTGCTCGACCTGCGCGATCGCGACCTTCGGGCCGTCGTTGTAGGCGAGGTTCCCGAACGCCTGCTCGACGCAGAACCGGTCTCCCTTGCAGTCGGAGAGCTTGCGGTCGTCAGGCTTGAACTTGCCCGCGATGGGATGCGGAGCGTTGCCCTGCAGCGCGGTGCTGGGATCGGACTGCTTGCTCCCGCCGCAGCCGGCCACGAGGAGGACGGCGACGAGGGCGAGCGAGGCGGCTAGAAGATTTCGGGACACCAAGGTGCGCGATCAGTGTAGAAGAGCTTGTCCCCCACCTCTAGTCCCCCGTTCGTGAGCTCCACGGCGCGTCCTGCCCGCGCGAGCTCGCCGAACGTGAAGCCGCCGAGATAGACCGATGCGAGCGCCGAGACGTCGAGGGCGATGTCGGCTCGCCTCCGCGTGCGCTTGACCCCGTCCGGGGAGACGAGCCACCGGCCGGCGTTCCATGAACAGAAGGGGTCCGTCACCTCGAGTACCGCGTCGTCACCGTCGTTGAAGCTCCGCGCGGCGAGCGCGCGTTTCACGTCCACGAGCCGGACCCAGAGCGCGTCACCGAGCGTGAATCGGGCCCGCCGCGGCTCGGCGAGCAGGAGCAGGAGCGGATGGTCGATCGGCAGCAGCGACGCCTCCACGCGCTCCATCCAGTCGACATCGAGGAGGAACCGCCAGATCCCCGCAGTCGCCTCAGCCGACGTCGCCAGCGCCTCGATCGCCACCGTCGCACCGGTCGAGCTTCCGTGTTCGAACGAGGGCGCCAGGCGGTACAGCGCATAACCCTCGACCTCACCTTCCACCTCGAGGACGGCGCGCACCATCTCGCCGCGCCCGGCCCGCCGCCACTCGGGATCGGCCAGCGTGCGCGTCTTCCACCACGTGCGCGTACGCGCGAACATCCCCGGCGTCTCGGCGGCGACGCGCTCGTGGACGGACGGGATCAGCTCCAGCGCCTCCTCGTGCGAGACGAGCCGCGTCTCGCCGGCGAGCTCCACACCCTCCACGAAGGCGCTGCGGTCGCGCCGGATCTCCATCTCGCCGCCGAGCGACGCGACGCCGTAGCCGAACCTGCCGTAGATCGTCGCCTCGGACGCCCAGAGGTACGCGACCGGCTCCCCGCGCTCGTGAACGTCGTCGAGCTGGGCGCGCATCATCGCGCGCAGAATCCCGCGACGGCGGTGCGTGGGCAGAACGCCGACGGTGGTCACGCCCGCGGCCGGGACGCGCCCGCCCGGGACCGTGAGCGTGAAGGTGAACGCTCCGGCGCCGCCGACCGCGCGGCCGTTTTGGAATGCCGCGTGCAGGCGCTCCGGTGCGAGGACGGGCGCGAGCGACCTGAGCCCGTCCTCGGTGGGCGTCCGCCCGAAGTAGTGGAAGATCGGGGTCAGGCCCTCGCCGAGCTCGTCGGCGGTGCAGGGCCGCACGTCGAACGACGGCGCCACTACAGCTTCTCCAGCGGGGCGTACTCGAGCACCAGCCGGCGCTCGCTTCCATCCTCCGCGAAGCGGACGGCGACGACGCCCTCCGGCTCGATCGCCGTGACGATGCCCTCGCCGAGCGTCCCGTGGCGAACCGAGTCGCCGGTGGAGAGCGCCGGCAGGTCGGTGCGGGCCGGCTGCGGCGCGAACCGGGGCGCCGACCAGGACGCCTGGCTGAGCCGCTCGCGCACGGTGTGTCGCTCGGGCAGCTCGTCCAGGAAGCGCGACGGCAGGTTGTAGCTCCGGGATCCCCACAGCGACCGCGCCGCGGCGTGGGTGAGCGTCAACCGCTCCTTCGCTCGCGTCATGCCGACGTAACAGAGCCGCCGTTCCTCCTCGATGCCCTGCTCCTCGATCGCGCGCGCGTGCGGGAAGACGCCCTCCTCCATCCCGATCACGAACACGGCGCCGAACTCGAGCCCCTTCGCGTTGTGGAGCGTCATCAGCGTCACGAGGCTCTCGTCCTCGCGCAACGAGTCCTGCTCGGAGTAGAGCGAGATCTCCTGCAGGAACCCGGACAGGCTCGGCTCGGAGCTCTGCTGCTGGTACTCCCGGGTGACGCCGACGAGCTCCTGGAGGTTCTCGGTCCGCCCCTGCGCCTCGATCGTCCGCTCGGCCTCGAGGCCGCTGAGGTAACCGCTCTCGTCGAGCACCGCCTCGAGGATCTCGGGAACCGGGCGCTCGACCCTGGCTCGCAGCCGCTCCAGCAGGGCGCGGAACGCCTGCACGGCGCGGAGCGGCGCCGTCGCGAGGCCGGCCTGCTCGGCGTGGGCGAGCGCCTCGTAGAGCGTGATCCCCTGGCCTTCGGCGAACGTCTGCAGGCGGATGAGGGACGTGGCGCCGATGCCTCGCCGTGGGCGGTTCGCGATGCGCTGCAGGGAGACGGCGTCGGCCGGGTTGTCGAGCACCTGCAGGTACGCCACCGCGTCCTTGATCTCGGCGCGCTCGTAGAAGCGCGGCCCGCCGATCACCTGGTAGGGCACCTCCTGGCGGACAAGGACGTCTTCGAGCACGCGCGACTGCGCGTTCGTCCGGTAGAAGACGGCGATCTCGCTCCCCGAGTACCCCTCCTCGACGAGCGACACGATCTGGGCGGCGACGAACCGGGCCTCGGCGTGCTCGTCCTCGAGCTCGATCACGACGACGGCCTCCCCCTCGCCGAGGTCGGACCAGAGGCTCTTTTGCTTCCGCTCGCGGTTGTGCGAGATCACCCAGTTGGCCGCCTGCAGGATCGAGTTCGTCGAGCGGTAGTTCTGCTCGAGGGCGATCGACCGCGTGTCCGAGAAGTCGCGCTCGAACTCGAGGATGTTGCGGATGTCCGCGCCCCGGAACGCGAAGATCGACTGGTCCGGGTCGCCGACGGCACAGACGTTCCGGTGCCGGCCCGCGAGCAGCTGCAGCAGGCGGTACTGGGCGTGGTTCGTGTCCTGGTACTCGTCGACGAGGATGTACCGAAAGGCCTTCTGCCAGCGCTCGAGCGTCTCCGGGAAGCGCTCGAGCACGTCGACGGTCAGCATCAGCAGGTCGTCGAAGTCCATCGCGTTCGAGTCGTGGAGGCGGCGCTGGTAGAGCGCGTAGACGTCGGCGACGGTCTGGTCGTAGAACGACGCCACGCGGCTCCGGTACTCGTCGGGCCCGATGAGCTGGTTCTTGGCGTTCGAGATCTGGGCGTGGATACCGCGTGGCACGAACCGCTTCGGGTCGCGCTCGAGGTCCTCGAGGCACTGCTTGGTGAGGCGGACCTGGTCGGCCTGGTCGTAGATGGTGAAGTTCGACCTGAACCCGAGGTTTGGCGCCTCCCGGCGGAGGATCCGCCCGCAGGCGGCGTGGAAGGTCAGGATCCAGATCGCGCGCGAGACCGGGCCGAGCAGCCCGTCGATGCGATCCCGCATCTCGCCGGCCGCCTTGTTCGTGAACGTGATCGCGAGAATCTCCTGCGGCTTGACGCCGCAGCTTTCGATCAGGTGCGCGACGCGGTACGTCAGGACGCGTGTCTTGCCCGACCCGGCGCCCGCGACGACGAGCAGCGGGCCCTCGGTCGCCAGCACCGCCTCGCGCTGCGCGTCGTTCAGGTCGGCGAGGTATTCGGGGGAGGAGATCGCCACAGGTCGATGCTAGCGACGTAGTCTGCCGGGAGATGGGCGGCTTCACGAGCGTCGACGAGCTGGGCGACGGCTACGGCTTTCGCAAGGTCAGGCGGGCGCTCGGGATCACCGCGTTCGGCGCCAACGTGATCGTCATGCCGGCCGGCATGGAGGGGTTCCTGCACTACCACGAGCGACAGGACGAGCTCTACTTCGTGCACCGCGGCCGGGCCCGGTTCGAGGTCGGCGACGAGGTGCGCGAGGTCGGGCCCGGCGGGCTCGTGCACGTGGAGGCGGCGACGCACCGACGGTTCTCGAACGTCGGTGACGAGGACCTCGTCGTCCTCGCGATCGGCGGCAAGGACGGGTACGTCGAGCGCGACGGGCAGCTCGTCGATCCCGACCGCGACCTCGAGCGCCGCCGCGCGTTCGGCGGCTGACCGCTAGCGCGTCAGGAGACGCTCGAGCGCCGCTTCCAGCCAGGCGGCGGTCTCTGACAGCATCACCTGGTCACTCGACTTGAGGACGACCTCGACCTCGGGGCCGCTGGCCCTGAAGCTCGGATACGAGCCGACGAGCACGCCGGGGAACCGCTCGACCGCGGCGATCAGGACGCCCGCGATCTGGCTCTCGCGCGTGTCGAAGGTGCGACGCCACGTGACGATCGGAAGCGGCCGGCGAAGCTCCTCCGCGATCGTCTCGAACATCGCCTGCATCTCGGCCGGCAGCCCCGGCAGGACGTAGACGTTTTCGAGCACGAAGCCCGGCGCGCCGCCGAGCGGGTTGGCAAGAGGTCGGCTGCCGATGGGGAGGGAGGCCCAGCGAGCCGCGTATTCCGGGTTGTGCCGGAAGCGGTTCCGCAGCGCGGCCGCGAGCGCTCCGACCTCCTCCTGGCCGACCCCGAACGCCGCAGCGATCGCCTCGCGCGTCACGTCGTCCGGGGTGCCGCCCAGGCCGCCCGTGACGAGCACGACGTCGACGGCCGTCGACTGCGCCCGCACCAGCTCGGCGACGACGTCGATCTGGTCCGGAACAGCTGCCATGAGGCGGACCGCGACGCCGAGCGCCTCGAGCCTCCGTGCCAGCCACGACGCGTTCGTGTTCGGAACGTCGCCGGAAACGAGCTCGTTCCCGATCGTCAGGATCGCGGCGGATCCGTCGCTCACGTCCGGTGGACTATCGCAGGAGGGTCGCCGCGAGCGGTCGACCTAGCTGGTTCCGACCGGGTCGAGCGGCGACGTGTCGAGGGCGGTATGCGACTCCGGGGGAAGCACACCGGCATGACCCGCCCAGGCGATCGCCTCCGCCGGCGTCCGAAAGCCGAGCTTCTTCAGGACCCGCTGAACGTGGGTCTCCACCAGTGCCGGGTTGATCCCGAGCGCCACGCCGATCTCCCGTGGCTGCCGCTGCTCCGCCAGGAGCTGCAGCACCTCACGCTCGCGCGGAGTCAGCTGCGCCGCAGGGATCGTGCGCGGCGTCTCCGGCGCGCGAGCCCTCAAGCGCCGGACGCGGGCAAGCAGCTCGTCGAGCACGACCGGCTTGGCGAGGTAGTCGTCTGCGCCGATGAGAAGCCCGGCGGTGCGATCAATACGATCCATCGGCGCGCCGGAGAGGAGAACGATCGACATCGCGTCGCCGAACTCGTCCCGCAGCACCTTGCAGACGAGGTAGCCGCACATGTCCGGCAACCGGACGTCCAGGAGGACGAGCCCCGGCGCATCGGCGCGTGCCAGCTCGAGCGCCTCCGTTCCGCTTCCTGCCTCCCGGACCCGGAAGCCGGCACGGCACAGCGTATGAGCAACCGCGTCGCGCACCGACCGGTCTTCGTCCGCGATCAGGACGTCCACCCTTCCCCCCGGAAACGGCGGCGAGATTGGTGTGTTCGTTCTGACCCTCCTGATCCGAGTGTAGCCTCGTGCTCCCGCAAGTTCGTCTGGATTTGCCCACATAGCAGCAGCGCGGCGACGATTCCGCAGTGAGCGCCCTCGATGACTTGCACGAGCGACGGCGCGTCGCCTGCCGCCTCAGCCGCGACCGGGCGCTGCAGTCGATCGACGAGGCGGAATCCTTCCTTCGAGATCGCGGGCTGCTGACCCGGACGACGGATTGTTCGCTGCCGAGCCTCTTCGAGGCCTGTCACGAGGAGCCGTACGCGCCTGCGTCACCGGGATTCGGCCAGTGGCCGGCGACGAAGTTCCCCTGGTTCGGCGAGCTGGGCGCACGGGGCTACGCCATCCTCGCGATTCACAACGGCAAGAGCCTGCTCGTCACGCCCGAGGTCGCGGCGTTGCTCGACCCGGTGTGCCGCGCGGAGCTCGAGCGGGTGGAGAAGGCCGATCCGGGCTGGGCGCGCCTGCTCCGGCATCTCGCCGAGGCCGGGCCGTCGGAGCTCGAGGACCTGCGCACGGAGCTCAACCTGAAGCCGAGAGAGCTGAAGGCGCTCCGCAGCCCGCTCGAGCGCTGCGGCGCGATCGTGTCGCGGAGCGTCGTCTACGAGGACCCGCACCGGCACACGAGCGAGCTGGCCCGCTGGGACCAGGTGTTTCCCGGACGCTCCGGGGAGGGCGGGCTCGAGGACGTCGTCGTCGCGGGCGTGCGCGCGGCAGTCGTCGCACGGGAGGAGGAGCTGCCCCGCTGGTTCTCCTGGCGGTGGTACTGGGACGACGCGCTCGTCGACCGGCTCGTGGCGGAGGGGCGCCTGGAACGTCCGGCCCCGGGCTGGGTGACGACCGTCAGCGGATGAGCAACAGCAGGTCGTCGACGATCAGGCTGCCGCCTGGGCCGCGGTAGCAGGGGGCGCAGTAGAGGACGAAGCGGTACCGGCCGGGAGGCAGCGACGGAACCCGGAACTGCACGGTTCCCACGCCGGAGCGTCCGAAGTGGACTCGCCCGATCCGGGTGTACGGCGCGCTGGACGGAGGCCGCCTGGCGCGCGGCTCGCAGATCGCGTTTCGCCCGCAGGCATAGTGCTTCGGGGCGCTCCGCGCAGCCACCAGATAGAGCGGCAACCGTGGCCGTGGCCGGTTGTAGCCGGCGACGCGGACTCGGACGAGGGTGCCCGGGTGCGCACGTGTCCGGCTGACCGACAAGACGCCGATATCCGCGCGGGCAGGTCCGGTCAACGTCAGGGCGGCAATGAGGGCGGAGCAGGCTCGCATGACGACTCTACGAGCCAGCGCCCGCGGGCGGTCCGTCAGCGAAGCGGGAACGGGCGACCGGCGAGGGCGGGCACCACCTGCGCCGTCACCCAGACCGGAGTGACGGCGTAGCGGGCGGAGTAGCGAAAGCTCCCGTCGGGCCGTTGGAGGCGTAAGAGGTAGGCGCGGGCCTTCGCAGGCGGGCGCCGCCCGGCGGCCGCGAACGCCTGGAGGGCCCAGGACGTCGACTGCGCATCGGATGCCCGGCCGTGCACGAGCGGAAAGCCGCCGTCGCGGTTCCGCAGGCGGCCGAGGTACGCGAGCCCGCGCCGGACCGCGCGATCGCGGGGCGAGACGCCGGCGACGCGGAGGGCCTCGATCGCGACGGCCGTGTCGTTCGTGTCGGGAGCGCCGCCAGGGGCCCACGACCAGCCGCCGCTCCGCGCCTGCCGGCGTCGCAGGAAGCGGACGGTCGTCGCGCCGGCCGGGCGCCCGGCCGCTCGCAGCGCGAGGACGCCCCAGACCGTCGAGTTGACGAGCG
>JBKPNC010000043.1:0-10926 GCA_046732435.1 Actinomycetota bacterium | reverse complement strand
GGATGAACGGGCTCTACGGCGAGGGCGGCAACGACACGCTCAGCGGTCTCGGCGGCACCGACTTCATCGGCGGCGGCCCCGGCAACGACAAGATCGACGGTGGCGCGGGCCGAGACTGGCTCGACTACTACGACGCCCCGGCCGGCGTGCACGTGAGCCTCTCAAAGGGCACTGCAAGCGGCGGTGCAAGTGCCGACACGTTCCGCTCGATCGAAAATGTATACGGCTCGAGATACGCGGACAGCTTCGTGGGGGACACCGCCCCCAACCACCTCGAAGCTGCAGGCGGCAACGACCGGCTCTACGGCGGGAGGGGCAAGGACGTGCTTTCCGGCGGCAAGGGGAAGGACTGGGCTGACGGCGGTCCGGCCCGCGACGTCTGCAGCGCCGAAAAGAAGGTTCGCTGCCCCTAACGGCTAGAAGTGGGAGGTGACCCCGGCGGGATCCTCGTCGGGGCTCCCTCCCGCCGGTGCGCGCTCGTCGAGCCACGAGTACGCGTACTCGCCGTCGTCGAGCTTCTTCGCGAGCTTCGTCAGCCGCAGCGCGTGGAACGTGTCGCACATCACGGCGAGCTCGTGGGTCTCCGTCTGCCCGATCGACTTCTCCGCAAGGCCCGGGTGCGGGCCGTGCGGGATCCCGGACGGGTGGAGCGTCACCGACCCGATGTCGATGCCGCGCCGAGAGGAGAAGTTGCCCGAGACGTAATAGATCATCTCCTCGCTGTTCAAGTTCGAGTGGTGGTACGGGATCGGGATCGCCAACGGGTCGAAGTCCAGCTTGCGCGGGCAGAACGAGCAGATCACGAAGTTCCGGCCCTGGAAGGTCTGGTGACTGGGCGGCGGCATGTGGATCCGCCCGGTGATCGGCTCGAAGTCGTGGATCGAGAACGTCCACGGGTAGACGAACCCGTCCCAGCCCACGACATCGAACGGGTGGTAGTCGAGGACGTAGGTCTGGTACCCGTCGCGCACCCGCACCTTGACCTTGAACTCGCCCTCGTCGCGGTGCGTGCGCAGCTCGGTCGGCGGGTGGATGTCGCGGTGGTAGAACGGCGCGTGCTCGAGCAGCTGCCCGTACTCGTTCCGGTAGCGGCGCGGGATCTCGATCAGGCCCGGCGACTCGAAGACCAGGTAGCGCTGCTCGCCCTCCGGCCGGAAGCGGTAGGTCGTCCCGCGCGGGACGACGACGTAATCGCCCTCCTTGTACGGCAGATCGCCGAAGATCGTCTCGAGCGTCCCCGAGCCCTCGTGGACGAAGATCACCTCGTCGCCCTCGCCGTTGCGGAAGAAGTAGTCCATCTCGGCGTCGGGCCGGCAGAGCGAGATCTCGACGTCGTCGTTCCACATCAGGAGCTGCCGACCCGAGACCGCGTCGCCGTCGGGGTCGATGCCCATCGTTTCGAAGTGCCGGTGCGCGTGGCCGTCCGGGACCCATTCGTCGCGCTTGATCGGCTCGAAGTCGGCGACCTTCGTGACTCGGCAGGGCGAGGTCACGTGGTAGAGGATCGACTCGTTGCCGTCGAAGCCCTCGAGGCCCATGACCTCCTCGGTCAGAAGCCGCCCGTTGTCGCGGAACTGGATGTGCCGCTTGCGCGGAACGTCTCCTCGAACCTGATAGGTCGCCATGGGCGAACCTTACCGCCGAGATCTCAAGCCTGGGACCACGCTGCCTCCGGGATCTCGATCCAGACTCCGAATCTCGCGATGCCGAGCGCTTCGAGGGCGTCTTTGACTCGGTCCGAACGTTCCTGCAGATTCGTTCGCCGCGACGCAGTCGAGCTCGTTCGAATCTCCAGGAGATAGTCCAGCCCTTCTCCGTCGGCCAAGACCGGCAAGAACCGCAGGTTGACGTCTCCGGGCGCCAACTCGCGATCGTACGGTTCCTCCGGGCAGTCGAGTGCCTGCGAAACGATCTCGGGCAGCTCGCGCGCCAAGAGCTCGAGCAGGTCGGCCGGCGCGGCTCGCTTGTGGCTGACGCTGATGATCGGCACGCCTACTCAGCCTCTTCGGCAAGGGCCGCGAGGCGCTCGCCGATCGCCGGCGCGAACTTGAAGCCGTGGCCGGAGCACGGCGAGCCCACGACCACGCGGCCGCGGCGCTCGAGGATGAACGTCTCGTCCGGCGTCGTCGTGTACATGCACGTCTCGGCCGCGACCGGGTCGGGATCGGCGAGCCGGTAGACGTCGCGCGCCCAAGCGGTGATGCGCTCGATCAGCTCGGGCTCGGGCTCCCCGGGGAGGTTCGGATCGGCCTCCGGCCCTGCGTGATGGGCACCGACCTTGAGCCCGTGCTTCGGGTCGGCGAGCGAGTACATGTCGTGCGTGTGCCGGCCGGTCTTGAACGAGACCACCGACGGAACCGGCCGGCCGCCGGTGTCCGGCCGGAAGTAGCAGACCGTCTCGCGCGTGACCTTCACGTTCAGGGGCTCGTCGAGGAGCTCGTTCACCCAGCTCCCGGCAGTCACCACGACGGCTTCGGCCTCCACCTCGTCGGGGTGCGCGCGTGTGCGCTCGCGGATGTCGAGCTCGCGTGCCAAGGCCTTGAGCGCCTTGTCGGCCCGGGCGATCCCCGCCTCCGGCTGCACGACCACGAACGATCCCTCCGGGACGTGGATCGGGTAGCGCCGCTCGGCCTCCTCGCGGTCGAGCCGCTCCCAGGAGACGCCGCACCGCTCGAGCGTCTGCGCGGTGCTCTCCTCGAGCGTCTGCACGATCTCGACGAGGCCGTTCAGCTCAAGAATCGTCTCCCCGCTCTCGGCCTCGAGCTCACGCCAGAGGCCGAGCGACTCCTCCGCAAGCCGAACGTACTCGTCCTCGGCGTAGGCGAGCCGAAAGATCCGCGAGCGCCCGTGGCTCGATCCGCGGTTGTGGCCGAGCTCGAACTGCTCGTAGACGGCCGGCTCGTGACCGCGCCGCTTCAAGGCCCGACCCGTAGCCAAGCCCATCACGCCCGCGCCGATGACCGCGACTTTCATGCGATTCGGTTTCTCAGGATGCCGATTCCCTCGACCTCGAGCTCGACCTCGTCGCCCCGCTGGAGCCAGCGTTCGTCGCCGTGCTCGAGGATGCAGCCGGTGCCGACGGTTCCGGAACCGAGGATGTCCCCTGGTCGGAGCTCGGTGTTCCGCGCCGCGTGCGCGACGATCGCGTCCCACGAGTGGTACATGTCGCCCATGTTCCCGCGTGAGCGCTCCTCGCCGTTTACGCGGGCGATCATCTCCAGGCGGAGGTCGTCCAGCTCGTCCGGAGTGACGACGACCGGGCCGAGCGACGTCGCGAAGTCCTTGCCCTTCGCGGGGCCGAGCCCGATCGCCATCTCCTTCCGTTGCAGGTCGCGCGCCGACCAGTCGTTCATCACCGTGAAGCCGCCGATCGCGCCGTCCGTGCCGATCACGGCCGCGACCTCGAGCTCGTAGTCGAGCTTCTCCGTGCCTTCGGGGTACGGAATCGCGTCGTCGGGCCCGTAGATCGCGGACGGGCTCGAGAAGTAGAACGTCGGGATCTCGTACCACTCGGGCGCGATCTCGCCTCGGCCGGTGACCGCACGCGCGTTCTTCACGTGCTCCTCGAAGGCGTAGAAGTCCCGCACGGACGGCGGCCTGCGCACTGGAGCGAGGAGCTTCACCTCGTCGAGCGGGAACTCTGCGTGCTCGCGCGCCTTGCCGCCGCCGGTGAAGAACGACTCCAGCGTCTGCGCGGCGAGCTGGATCACGCGGTCGCCCTCGATCCGGCCTGGCCAGCCGCGAATCTCGTGCGCCAAAGGCGTGAACATGCAGAGCTTGATGGCGCGAGGCTATCCCGACGCGGCACCGTTGCGATTCCAACGACGTGGGTTAGACGGCCGCGTGAGCAAAGCCCACGCGGCCTCTTTGGTCGGCGCCGCCGAGTCGGCGCCCTACGGCTCGGTGTGGACGATCACGTCTGAGATGCCCGGCCGCTCGCGCCGGATGCGCTCCTCGATCTCGCTCGCGCGCGCGTGCGCGTCGGCAAGAGAAGTAGCCGGGTCGAGCCCGAGCGTGAGGTAGGCAAGCAGCCCGTCGTCCGTGCGGAGAAAGCGCAGCTCCCGCGGAGCCGCGTTCGTCGCCTCGCGCACAATCCGCTCGACGCAGGCGCGGTCGGCGGCGTCGTCAGCCCGCTGCCCCTCCCCCGCCTCGGCCAGCGGCTCGAGGTGCGTCTGCACCGCGTCGACCTCCGGCACTGTCTCTGCGATCGCCCGCTCGACGGCGGTCGCGGCCTCGTGCGCCTCCTCGAGCGACAAGTCGCCCGGGAGCTTCAGATGGAGCGAGACCTCCGTTCGCCGCCCGACGCGGAGGACGCTCAGGTTGTGGATCTCGCGCACGCCCGGCACCCGCTGCGCCGCGGCCAGCGCCCGCTCGCGCACCGCTGCCTCGTCGACGCGCGGCTCGACGTGGACGACCACGTCGCTGTCCGGTAGCGCCGCGTGAACGGCGGCTTCCACCGCGTCGGCGGCGGCATGGCCCTGCCCGACGGCAGCCCCCGCCGGCACGCCGATGACGACGTCCGCGAACTGGCGCCCGGCCGCCTGGCGCATCCGCAGCCGGCGCAGCTCGACCGCGGGCTCGAGAGCCCCGATCGCCTTGAGCGCCGCCTCCTCCGCCTCGCGCGGGACCCGATCCATGAGCACGTCCACGTTGACGCGCATGAGCCGCCCGGCCGCCACCAGGACGAGCCCGGCGACGAACAGCGCCGCCGCGGAGTCGGCCCAGTGGTGCCCTGCGCGCGCCGCGATGAGCCCCAGCAGCACGGCGGTCGAGCCGGCGAGGTCGCTCGCGAAGTGGAGCGCATTGGACTGGAGCGCCGGGCTCCGCAGGCTGCGGGCTGCGCGGTACGACACGAACGTCCGGCTCGCGTCGACGACGATCACGACGCCGAGGACGACGAAGGCGTACCACTTGGGGTCGACCTGGCCGTGCGCTAGGCCGGTCAGTCGCCACAGAGCGCGCCAGGCGATCACCAGGCTCGCCACGACGAGGATCCCTGCCTCGGCCAGCGCAGCCAGGTGCTCCGCCTTCCCGTGCCCGTAGGCGTGGCCGGGGTCGGCCGGGCGGATCGCGACGCCGACCGCATAGAAGGTGAGCAGGGCGGCGATGAGGTCGGTGCCCGAGTGGGCAGCCTCAGAGAGGAGCCCGAGGCTGTTCGTCGCGATGGCGGTGGCGAGCTTGAGCGCGATCAGCGCGCAGGCCGCGATCACCGAGACGAGCGCGGTTCTCCGCTGCGGACTCACCCGGAAAGCAAATCAATCAGAAGGGCCCGCCGTAGCGGGCCCTTCCGGAGCAGGTGCTGCGAGAGGAGCTCTATGCGTTCGCGATGTCGCCGCGGAAGCGTTCCTTGAGGAACGTTCCGGCGCCCTTGCCCTTGTCGTACCAGTGCCTGCGGATCAGGTGCTGGTGACGCAGGCCGGTGTACTCGAAGTCGAACGCGCAGTTCTTGGAGTTCTCGAAGCACGAGAACGTCGCGGTCGGACCGAAGAACGTCGCGATCCAAACGTCCGTGAAACCACAGTCGGCAGGGCAGGTGGCATTCGGGTTGAACGTGCCGCCCGAGATTTTCCCGCGGAGGTAACCGTGGAAGCGACCCTTGATGCCCGCCAGGACCGTGTGGCCGTGCTTGCTTTTCGTCTCGCACGCGCCAGGGCTCTGGCCGGCGTTCGTGAGGAACGTGCCACGATCGCGGCGGATCAGACGGTAGGTGCCGTCGTGGTTGTTCTTCACGCTGAAGGTGCGCTTCTCGGTGTCGAGGGCCCAGGCGTTTCCGCAGGAGCCATGATCGTCAGTCACGACGGTGTACGGCCCGAACTTCTTGCCGTGACCGGTGCCCTGGTTGCCCGAGGCGGCGAGGGCTGTGGCCGCAAGCGCAAAAGCGCCCGCAAGCAACCCGGGGATGATCCAACGCTTCTGCATCAGTCCTCCTGCATTCGCTGTCAGTGAAGAAGATGCCGGCGGGCGTGCCCTCTTGCGGCGTGCTTCGCTTAATTTGCAGGGATTTTCTCGAGCGGCCAGATCACGACATCCTGGCGCTCGGCGAGGTGAAAAAGGGGCGTTCCTTCGACCTCGACGCCGTCCGGCGGCATCGTGTTCGCCTCGATCGAGGCCTCCGCCGGCCTAAGAAGCCAGGGCGGATGGTGGATGTCGGCGCGGAAGAGCCCTTCGTCGTCGTGAGCGTAGAGGCAGTAGCGCTCGGTCAGGAAATGCTCGAGCGAGCCCGGCTTCGGCTCGAACGCTTCGGTGGTCTCATCCCGATAGGAGATCTCGAAGATGCGCTCTCGCCTCGCGTTCGAGAACTCGACGCGGGCGCCGCGCCGCTCGTGGACGGTGTTGGCATGGAAGTAAGGCAGCCGGTACGTGCGCCGCGCGGCCTCGACGGCGAGCCGGCTCGACGTGTCGAGGCTGAAGAACCAGATCCCAGGCTTGTCCCCGTGGGTCACATACGTGCGCACGTTCAGCTCCGGGAACGTCGACACCACCGGGAGCGCAAGCGTGCCGCGGAGCCGGAAGCCCGTGATCAGGAAGGGCGTGAGCCCGAGCCAGGCGCTGCCGTCGTGCTCGTCGAGCTCGAGGCCGGGCGGGACGAGCTTGCGCAGGGCCTCGCGGTCGACGCGCCAGTGCGCGAACAGGAGGTCGTCCCAGCTCTGTGCGATCGTCCACGAGCGCCGCGGCAACGGCCACGGTCTGTGCGCGGTTTGCTCGAGCCCCTCGCGTTGGCGCACTGGAGCATCGATGAACTCGAACGAGCTCACCCCCGCGCCTCACCCGAGAGCTTGCTCCGCAGCGCCTCCAGCCTCGGTCGCACCTGGGCCACCATCGCGAGGTTCTTCTTCCGCTCGAATCGATCGAGCGCCTGCTCGAGCGCAGCGGCAGCTTCATCGGTGCGCCCCCCGGCCGCGAGCACCTCGGCGAGGTCAGACCACGTCTCGCCCTGGTCCGAGAGCCCATCCGTTCGCTCGACGATCGCGACCGCTTCCCGCGCCAGCGCCTCGGCCTCGGCGAAGCGACCTCGCGAAGCGTCGACGAGCGCCTGCGCTCGGCGCCACTCAACCTGCACTGCGATGTCCTGCCTCGCCGCGAGCTCCCGGCCGCGCTCGGCATGCGCCTCGGCGTCCTCGTGCCGTCCGACCGCATAGAGCTGGCGGCCGAGCATCGCAGTGTAGAGCGAAAGATTGTTTCGCCGACCCGTTTCCTCGAGCACCTCGCAGAAGGCGCGAAGGTGCTTGACGGCAGTCTCGTGGTCTCCGTCGAGGATCGCGATCTTGGCGAGCCAGTGATCGCCGCCGAAGCCCCTGCGCTCGATCAGCTGCTGGTTCGCCTCGCGCGCGAGCGCCCACGCTTCGTCGACGCGGCCGAGCATGGCCACGAGGTTCGCGCGCATCAACAGATCGTCGGGATACGGATACTCCGGGAGGGCCGAGTCGAGACGGCGCAAGGCTTCGTCGGCAGGCCGCGAGCCCGAGAGCAGAGCCAGCACGAGATAGAAGAGGAAGGAACGCCGCTCGCCGGCGAGTCGGGAGTTCCGGACAGCCTGCGCGGAGCTGTCCTCGAACTCCTCGAAGTGGCCGTGCATGTTCGCAACGCCGTAGGCGAGCGCATACCAAACGGAAACCAGGCCGGCGTGGTCGCCTGCCCGCTCGAGCAGCGGAAGAGCAGCTCGTGCGACGCGCTCGAGCTCGTCGATATCGGGATCCTCCGAGTAAATCGAGCGGACGAAGGTGGCGACCGTGAGGCCGAGCAGCTCGCCCGCCTCGTCGCCGGCCGCGCGTGCCTTCTCCGCCGCCCTCTCCGCGGTCGCGGCCGCCTTCTCCAGGTCGATCCAGTAAAGCGACTGGGCGAGGTCGAGCTCGAGGTGGAGATCGAATCGGACGGGCCGCGTCAGCTCGAGCGCCCGCTCGAGGAAGGAGCTGGCCGCGCGCCCGTCGCCTCGCCAGAGAGCCCGTCGGCCAGCCGTGGCGAGCCGTTCCGCTGCACGCTCGGCGAGCGTCACGTCCGGCTGCCCGAGCTCTTCCCGGTAGCGAGCGGCCTGCTCGAGGTGGTGGGCGAGGAGCTCGTCGAGCTCGACGAGCTCCCGGCCGTGCTCTGAGAGCCAGTCCGCAAAGCGCTCGTGGAGCTCTGCCCTCGTCGCCTTTGGAAGTGCCTCGTACGCTGCATCGCGGATCAGTAGGTGACGGAAGCGGAAGGCATCCTCGCCCGCGAGTTGCGGCTTGTCCGGGCGGACGAGCTCCTTGCGAACGAGCGCCACGAGCCGCTGCGGCAGCTGCTCCGCGTCAGGGGCGAGGGCCTGGACGGCGCCGCGGTGGAAGATCCTGCCCTCGACCGCGCCGCACTCGAGCACGTTTCGCTCGGTTGCCTCGAGCTGGTCGAGCCGGGCGGCGAGAAGCGCCTGGATCGTCGGCGGCACCGCGACATCGCCGTCGCGCGCCTCGCCGACCAACGCGAGCATCTCCTCGACGAAGAGCGGGTTTCCTTCGGCCGCTTGCGTGACCTTCGCTCGCAACTCGTCGTTCGCGGCGCCGAGAACGTCGAGCAACGACTGCGTCTCCTCAGCAGAGAGCGGCTCGAGGAGGACCGTGGTCGCGTTGAGCTTGCCGCCGCCCCAGCCGGGCCGCCTGTCGAGGAGCTCGGGGCGCGCCATGCAGAGGACGACGAGCGGCGCGTCGCGTGAGAGATCAGCGATGTGCTCGACGAGATCGAGGAATGTCTCCTCTCCCCAGTGGATGTCATCGAACACGCACACCAGCGGCTGTTCGTGCGCCCGCTCCTCGAGCAGCTTCCGAAAGGCCCACGCGATCTCCTCGGCAGGTGGTTCCTGGTCCGCCTCGTCGAGGAGCGATCCGAGCGCAGCTGCCGCGGCGCGCTCAGAAGGCAGCGCGCCCAGCTGCCGCAGGACTTCCACGACGGGCCAGTACGTGATCCCCTTGCCGTAGGAGAGGCAGCGGCCGCGGACGACCGTTGCGTCGAGTCCGTCGAGAAACTCGTGTGCGAGGCGGGATTTGCCGACTCCGGCCGCGCCGAGGACGGTGAAGAGCTGGCAGGAGGTGTCCCGCACCGCCTGGTCGAAGGCATCCCGCAGTCGCCTGAGCTCGGTCTCCCGCCCGATCATCGGCGCCTCGTGGCGGCGCCCCCTCTCGCCGGTCACGGCGAGCAGGCGCGCAGCGGCAACCGGCTCTGCCTTGCCCTTCAGCCCGAGTGGCTCGACCGCCTCCGCCTCGACGGCCGCGCGGACGAGACGCAGGGTCTCGCCGCCAAGCAGGACCTCGCCCGGCTGCGCCGCCTGCTCCAGCCTGGCCGCGACGTTCACAGCGTCACCCGTCGCGAGGCGCTCCTCGGTGCCCGTCACGACCTCGCCGGTGTTTACGCCGATGCGAGCTTGCACGCCGAGCTCCGGCAGCGCGTCCCGCATCTCGCCAGCCGCGCGAACAGCACGCAACGCATCGTCCTCGTGAACGTGCGGAACGCCGAAGACCGCCATGACCGCGTCGCCGATGAACTTCTCCACCGTCCCGCCGTGGGACTCGACGATCACCTTCATCCGTTCGAAGTAGCGCGCCAGGAGCGCGCGCACAGCTTCGGGGTCAGTCGACTCCCCAAGCGCCGTCGAGCCTGTTACGTCGCAGAACAGCACCGTGACGACTTTGCGCTGCTCCCGCGCCGGCCCGACGGCGAATTCGGCGCCGCAGTGCGGGCAGAAGGCGAAGTCGCCTTCGCTCGTACGCCCACACCTCGTGCAGACCTGCACCCGACAAGGCTAGTCCGCTCCGGCGCCGCTCACAATCGGGCCTAGAACACCCGCTGCCGCTCGCGGCTAAGGAACCAGCCGTGGCCGGAGCGGTTGCGACAGGTGAGGCCGACGCGGCGCGAGGTGCAGACGATGCCGTGCCAGCGCCAGCGCCTGCCGTACCTGAGCACCGGCGTTTCCGTCGCGATGTTGGCGACCACGAAGCGCACGTTCGCGCGCCCCATGAGCCTCATCGACCACGTCTTCTGGCTGCGGGTCCCGCTCGCCGAGAAAAGCACACAGCGGAGAACACGCTGGCCGTTCGGGTTCTGGTCGGCTTCGCAGGCGATGTTGTGCGACGGCGTCTGGAAGCCCGATTCCATCCCAACCGCGCCTGCGGCCGGCGCGAGCAAGAGCGCCGCGAGCGCGCTACAGGTTGCCCCGAAGCGCCTGTTCGCGCTCAATGGACTCGAAGAGGGCCTTGAAGTTCCCTTCGCCGAACGTGGTCGCGCCGTGGCGCTCGATCACCTCGAAGAAGACCGTCGGCCGGTCCTGCGCGGTCTTCGTGAAGATCTGGAGCAGGTACCCGTCCTCGTCGCGGTCGGCGAGGATCTTCAGACGGCGCAGGTCCCCGTAGTCCTCCGAGATCTCGCCCACGCGTCCCTCGACCTCCTCGTAGTACGTGTCGGGGGTGTCCAGGAAGCGGACGCCGCGCTCCTTCATCGCCGTGACGGTGGCGACGATGTCCTCGCTCTGCATCGCGATGTGCTGCACGCCCGGGCCGTGGTTGAACTCGAGGTACTCCTCGATCTGGCTCTTGCGCTTGCCCTCGGCCGGCTCGTTGATCGGGAACTTGATCTTGCCGCTGCCGTCCGCCATCACCTTGGACATCAGCGCCGAGTACTCGGTCTGGATCTGGTCGTCTCCGAAGTGGACGATGTTCGTCATCCCGAAGACGCGCTCGTAGAACTCGACCCAGTGGTTCATCCGGCCGAGCTCGACGTTGCCGACGACGTGGTCGAGCGCGATCAGGCCGACGCCCGCCGCCGCCTGCCCGTTCTCGACCGTCGATACGTAGCCGGGGAGATGCGGGCCCGCGTAGTCGGCGCGGTTCACGAACGCGTGGACGACGTCCCCGTAGGTGCCGATCGAGGCGACCTCGACGCGCCCGAAGTCGTCCTCGACCCAGTGCGGCTCCTCGG
>JBKPNC010000042.1:0-14784 GCA_046732435.1 Actinomycetota bacterium | reverse complement strand
GGATCCTGTTGAGGTTCGAGAGGATGGCGGGGTAGTCCGCGATCAGGCGCGCGAAGTCTTCGCGGCCGAGCTCCAGCACCGTGGTGGGCACCGCCGCGACGACGGTCGCCGACCTCGGCTCGCCGCTGACGAGCGACATCTCGCCGATGACGTCGCTCCGGCGCAGGCGCGCCACGACGTCGCCGTCCGCGGACGAGACGCGGGCAAGGCCGTCCACGATCACGAACAGGGTGTCGCCCGGCTCGCCCGCGCAGCAGATGATGTCTCCGGGAGCGAACGCCCGCCGGGTCATCGCGCCCTCGGCGCCGTCCAGCGCGGCCGGCGGAAGCCCGTCGAACAGGGGGTTGCGCGCTAGCGCGGAGGCTGCCACGTCGTCGTCGAATCAGCGCGCTGCGAGTGCGCGCCGGTCGGGCTTCCCTGAAGGCAGAAGTGGCAACTCGGAGAGGAACGTGATCGCGTAGGGCAGCTTATAACCCGCGATCCTGCCCCTCGCAAACCCGAGCAGGGCAGCGGCGGTGAGGGCGGATCCGGGCCGGGGGACGACGTATGCCCGCAGCGCCTCGCCCATCCGCTCGTCCCGGACGCCGACGACGGCCGCCTGGACGACGTCGGGGTGCAGCGCCAGCACCGCCTCGACCTCGGCTGGGAAGACGTTGAAGCCGCCGACGTGGACGAGCTCCTTCAGGCGACCGGAGATGCGGAGGTAGCCGTCGTCGATCTCGGCGCGATCGCCCGTGCGAAACCAGTCGTCGGCGAACGCGGCCGCCGTCTCCTCGAGCCGCCCGAGGTAACCGGGCATGACGCCGCCGCCTCGGATCTGCAGCTCTCCGTCGTCGACGCGCAGCTCGACTCCCGGGAGCGGGCGGCCCGCGGTCGTCCGGCGCCGCGCCGGCGGATCCTCCGGCCGGCAGCAGGCGACGGCGCCGGTCTCGGTCAGCCCATAGAGGTTGAGTACCCCGGCCTCGTCCAGGCGCCGCTGGAGCTCGGGCGGCGAGGCCGCGCCGGCGACGAAACCGGCGCGAATTCGGTCGAGAGCGTCGGGCCGCGACTTCAGCAGGGCACCGAAGAGCGTCGGCGACCCGTGGAGCACTGCCGTCCCCTGGCGATCCAGCGCCGTGAGCAGCGGGCGGATCGTCGTCGTGGAGTCGACGAGCTCGGCCTTCGCCCCGGCGGCCACGGCGGCGAGCAGGCACGTGAACCCGAACGCGTGCGAGACGGGCACGGCCAGGAGGACGGCGTCCTCGACGGTCAGGCTGAGGACAGAGGCCAGCTCACGGGGGCCGGTGACCTCGCGCTCGTGCGTCACGAGTGCGCCCTTCGGCGTCCCGGTGGTGCCGGAGGTGTAGAGGACTGCCGCGATCTGCTGCTCCAACGGCGTCGGGCGAGCGGTGCCGCCACCCCTTTCGGTGCCTTCGACATCGCCGTCGGCGTCCACGAACAGGCATTCGCGGGCGCTCCGAAGCTCGGGCAGCAACCGCCGCAGGAGCTCGGTGAACGCGTACCCGAGGTGCTCCCGCACGGAGAGCACGACGAGCGGTTCCGCGTCGGCGAGGATCTGGGTCAGCTCGTGCTCGCGCAGCCGCGCGCTCAGCGGCACGGCCACCGCTCCCTGCCGCCAGACCGCGAACAGCGCGAGCACGAGCGCCGGCGCGTTGGGCGCGACGACTGCGATCCGTGCGCCTTCCAACGACTCGCCGCCCGCCGCATCGACGAGCCGGCCCGAGAGACGATCGACCGCCGTGTCGAGCTCGGCGTACGTGAGCACGGCGTCTCCGTGGGCGATCGCCGCCGCGTCCGGGTGCCGCGCGACCGTTTCTGCGAGGAGTGACTCGACCCTGACGGCCGGCGTCACGCGGCGCGACGCAGAACGATGGCGCTGTTGAAGCCGCCGAAACCGCGCGCGTTCACGAGCACCGTGTTCACGGACCCCTCTCGCGCCTCGCCGGTGACGAAGTTCAGGTTGCAGCCCTTCGCCGGGCGGCTGAGGTTGACCGTCGGCGGGAGAACGCCGTCGCGCATCGCGAGCAACGCCGCGGCCGTGTCGAGGGCACCGCTACCGGCGTAGAGCCGGCCGGTCATCGTCTTCGGCGCGGTAACGGGCACTTCGCGGCCGTCGAAGACGTCCTTGATTGCATCAGCCTCAGCGCGGTCCAGGTCGGGCACGCCGGCGGCGTCGGCGAACACGGCGTCAACCTCGTCAGCCGACGCGCCAGCGCGGTCGAGCGCGAGCCGCATCGCCCGGGCGAGCTGCCCGCCGTTCGGCGTCGGCTTCTTGGCGTGATACGCGTCGCTCGTCGTCCCGTAGCCGAGGATCTCGCCGTAGACCTGCGGTGCGCCGCGGCTCGACGCGTGCCCGGCCTCCTCGACGATGATGATCGCCCCGCCCTCGCCCGGCACGTAGCCGTTCGCGGCGGCGTCGAACGGGCGGTAGGCCGATTTCGCCTCGCGCGCCGTGCTGAGGCGGTCGGTCGTCATCTGGCACGTGAGGGCGTACGGGCCGATGGGCGCCTCGGTGGCGCCGGAGACGACGAAGTCGACGCCGCGCCGGATATTCCGGCGCGAATGCCACAGCGCCTCGAGCCCGCCGGCGCCCTCCTGGACGACGACGCCGCACGGCCCCTTCATCCCGTACCGGATCGAGATCTGTCCGGTCGTCGCTGCGTAGAACCAGGCGATCGACTGGTAGGCCCCGACGAAGATCGGGCCCTTCCCCCACAGGTTCTGGATCTCCTTCTGGCCGAACTCGTTGCCGCCCGATGCGCTGGCGGTGATCACGCTCATCCGGTAGGGGTCTTTGCCTTCCGGGTCGTATTTCGCGTCCTCGAGCGCCATCTGAGTGGCGGCGAGCGCCATGTGTGTCCAGCGGTCGGTTTGCACGACGAGGCGCTGCTCGATGTAGTCCGTGGCCTCGAACCCGTCGACCTCGCCGGCGAGCTGCGTGGGGTACTGCGCAGCGTCGAAGTGCGTGATGCGACCGATCCCGCTCGTACCCGCCTTCGTCGCTTCCCACCACGCCTCCGTCCCGATCCCGTTCGGGGCGACGACGCCGAGGCCCGTGATGACGGCGCGGCGGTCGTCGTTCGGAAGGCTGGTGAAGCTCTCGGGGGTGGGCACGGTCATGTCCCCATCTCCTGCAGCTCGGCGGGGCGGGCGAGGATCATCGCGGACTGGAAGCCGCCGAAGCCGCTTCCCGTCGAGAGCGCCACGTCGACCTGCTTCCGGCGCGCCTCGTTCGGCGTGTAGTCGAGATCGCACTCGGGGTCCGGGTTCTCCCAGTTCGCGGTCGGAGGGACGACGCCGCGGTCGATCGCAAGGGCACAGGCCGCCATCTCGACTGCCCCGATCCCGCCGAGCGAGTGGCCGATCATCGACTTGATCGAGCTGATCGGGATCTTGTACGCCTGGTCGCCGAGCGTCCGCTTGTAGGCAGCGGTCTCGTGGCGATCGTTCTGCTTCGTCCCGGAGCCGTGCGCGTTGATGTAGTCGATGTCCTCGGGCTCGATACCGCCTTGCGACATGGCGTCGAGGATCGCCTCGCCCATCTCCGCGCCGTCGGGACGTAGCCCGGTCATGTGGTAGGCGTTACCGCGGTTCGCATAGCCGGCGACCTCGCAGTAGATATGAGCGCCTCGCTGCCGGGCCGACTCGAGCTCCTCCAGTATGAGGATCGCCGCGCCCTCGCCCATCACGAACCCGTCGCGGTCGCGATCGAAGGGACGTGAGGCGTGCGCCGCGTCGTCGTTTCGGCGTGAGGTGGCCTTGATCGGGTCGAAGCAGGCCATCGAGATCGGTGAGATGCCCGTCTCGGACGCGCCCGAGATAACGATGTCCGCCTCGCCGTCCTGGATCAGCTGATGGCCGTAGCCGATGCCGTCGATCCCGGACGTGCACCCCGTGGACACGACCACGGCGGGGCCCTGAGCACCGAAGCGAAGAGCCACCTCGGCCGCGAGCGTGCTCGGGACGAGGGCGTGGAAGAGAAACGGCGATGCGTACTCGTGGTCGACCAGCCACTTCTCGCCGTGGTTCGAGACGACGACGTAGTCGCGCTCGAGCACCATCGTCCCGCCGACGGCGCTCCCGAGCGTCACGGCCATGCGCTCGCGGTCGACGGCCTCGACGTCCAGCCCCGCGTCGGTGACGGCCTCGATGGCCGCGGCGACCGCGAACTGGACGTAGCGGTCCATCCGGTTGACCTCCTGGTCGTCGAGGCCGGCCGCCGTCGGGTCGAAGTCCGCCTCTGCGGCGATCTGGGACCGGAAGCCCTCAGGGTCGAAGAACGTGATCCGCCGGGTCGCCGTGCGGCCGGAGGTGATCGTCTCCCAGAACTGCTCTCGGTTGACGCCTCCGGGGGCGACGACGCCGACCCCCGTAACCGCGCTGCGCCTCACGTCGACGCCGTCTCCTCGGCCGGGTTCCGCTCCTCCGTGTCGACGTGGCCCATGTCCGGCCGCGGCGCGAGGGGCCCGAGATGGAAGACGATGAACGTCTCCTCGTCACCCTCGTTCGCGAATCGGTGCTTGACGTTGATGGGCACGAACAGCCCTTGCCCGGCCTTGACCTCATGGTTGACCCCGTCCAGGCGCGCGGTCATGCCGCCCCGGACGACGTAGACGAACTCCTCCGAGTACGGGTGGTAGTGCTCCGAGATCCAGTCGCCCGCCGGAATTGTCGCCACGCCCATGAAGCCCGACGTCGAGCCGACGCTCTTCGGTGCGAGCAGCGTGCGCAGGTCGCCCCCGCGGCGCGTGTCCGGAGGCACCTCCTCGACCGAGCGCACGTTTGGCAGCTTGCTGGCTTCCATCTCAGTCCTCCTCGCTTGCGTGGCGCGATCCTTACCGACGTGCCCGCGACGGTCAAGCAGTGAGGGGAGCTGTCCATTCTGGGCTAGCAAGCGCGCAAGCACCGTGACATACTCGCGCGCCGATGGCGGGCGTTGCGTTTCTCTTCCCCGGACAGGGCTCGCAGAAGGCCGGCATGGGCGCCGAGCTCCTCGAGACCGAGGGCGACCTGCTCGCCGGCTACCTCGCCCAGGCCGAGGCCGCGTCGGGCCAGCCGATCCGGCGGCTGACGCTGGAGGGGCCGATCGAGGCGCTCACGCGGACGGAGGTCGCCCAGCCGGCGCTCTTCTGCGTGTCGCTGGCGGTCATGGACGCGGCGCGCGCTCGGGGCGTCGAGCCGGACTTCGTCGCCGGGCACAGTCTCGGCGAGTACACGGCCGCGTGCGCCTCCGGCGCCGTCTCGGTCGAGGACGCGATCGAGCTCGTCTCGCTGCGCGGGCACCTGATGGGCGAGATCGGCGACGGGCGGCCCGGCGCGATGGCCGCCGTTATCGGCCTCGACGCCGCGACGCTCGGCGGGCTCTGCGAGCAGGCCTCGGCTGAAGGCGCCGTGGCACTCGCCAACATCAACTCGCCCACCCAGATCGTCGTGTCGGGCGAGGACGACGGGGTCGTTCGGCTGATGCAGCTCGCCGAGGAGGCGGGAGCCGCAAGAGTCGTCCGTCTCCAGGTGGCTGCCGCGTTCCACAGCGAGATGATGAAGCCGGTGCAGGAACAGATGGCCGACGCCATCCGCGAGGTCGCCTGGACGGATCCCCGGGTGCCGGTGGCGGCGAACGCGCGCGGCGAGCTCGTGTCCGACGCCGAGTCGCTGCAGGCGGCGCTCGTCGAGCAGATCGCAAGCCCGGTTCGCTGGGTCGAGTGTGTGCAGGCGCTCGCAGCCGCGGGTGCGGAGACCTTCCTGGAGGTCGGCCCGGGTCGCGTCCTCGGCGGCCTCGTCCGGCAGATCCAGCCGGGCGCGGACGTCTTCTCGGCCGACTCGCCGGCCCGGCTCGGGGAGTTCACCGAGGCGCATCCGGCCGCCGTTCGACGGTAGGAGGTGATGCCGTTCCACCGACTTGCTCGTGCAGGCCTCGCGGCAGTCGCCCGAGGCTCATTCAAAAGAAGGAGGGAATCAATGCGGCGATCACTCTTGCTCTCGCTCGTGGGAGCGGTGCTCGCTTCTCTGGTCTTTCTCCCTGCGGCCTCGTCATCGCAAAACTCCGCCAGCCCGTTGCTCTACTGCGACGACAACGGACCGCTCTGCGCGGAGCCGGACAACCCGATCAATTACGAAGGCAACTACATCGGCCACGACGAGCCGGCGATCGTCTTCTACTCCAACACGGCCGGCTCGGGAAACAGCAGCAGGTACTCGCTGAGGTTGCCGACCGAGCCGCCGACGCTCCCGACGCAGGACGGAACAGGCGGCACCTACACCTTCCAGAACAGGATCACGTTCTGGTTCGGCATGGCGCTCTGCGACGACCAGTCGGGGCCGAATCCGGGCGGCAGCGACCTCGCCGGGCCGCAGGTGCCGTGTACCCCGGACAGCGACGCGAACATCTACACGGGAACGGATCCGAACGGACCGAACTACATCGGCCAGCACCCGGGAGTCGGCTTCATGGAGTTGCAGTTCTACCCGCCGGGCTGGGTGAAATGGCCGCCGGGCGTCAGCTGCGATCCGGCGAAGTGGTGCGCGGCGATCGCGATCTTCCAGCTCAACCTGAACCAGAACACGAACGTGGCGAACAACGAGGCCTGTCTCGACTCGGTCGGTCTCGAGCCGGCGAACTTCGCGTTCATCACCAGGAACGGCGTTCCCGTGGGCCCGCCCGACCCGCTGGGGATCAACAATGCGACGTTCACGCCGAGCCCCTCGAAGGTGCTGATGATGGGGCAGGGTGACCGCGTCACGGTCGACATTCACGACACTGCCGACGGGCTGAAGATCACCCTGAACGACCTCACCAAGGGTCAGACGGGGACGATGACGGCCGGCTCGAAGAACGGCTTCGCCGCAGTGAACTTCGAGCCGAATGCCAGCGAGTGCAGCGAGACGCCGCACAACTGGCACCCGGCCTACGCGACCTCGAGCGAGGACACGCGTGTCATCTGGGCCGCCCACACGTACAACGTCTCGTTCTCCGACGAGATCGGCCACTTCGAGTACTGCGACGCGGTCGATCAACAGGGCGGGAGCTGCACCGATCCGGGTGTCAACGACGATACGCTGGACGGCGACGACAACGCCTGCTTCGCCCCGCCGTTCCAGGGCCCCTTCGCGGCGAAGGTCAAGGTCGGCGGCTGCTTATCCACCGACAACGACTTCGACGGCACGAGCTATCAGCCGGACTGGCCCGGCACGATCGCGAACCCCGCTCAGGACGCGGCCGTGCATCCCAGCTCCGTGGAGTTCACGAGCCCGAAGTTCAACGACGGGACGCTGAACTACAGCCGTATCGCGTTCGAGGCGGATCTGCCGAGGATCGAGGCCGCAGACTTCGGCGGCATCTGCAACCGGACCACGGGGGCGAACTGCGTGAACCCGCCGCCGGGCGCGAACTTCTATCCCATCTACACCACGGGGACGTCGGGCGGCCAGTGCGTCTGGCACCAGGGCGGCCCCTTCATCCCGGGGACGACGAACACGTTCGGCGGGAATTCGACGGCCGAATACGGACCGTTGCTCTTCTCGTTCTACCCCACACCACTAGGGGCGATTCAGCGGACGAACAACTTCCGCAACGTGCTCGCATCGAACCCCTGTCCCGCCTGACCCAGGGCAACGACGACCGTCCGGAGGGCGCCGGCAACGGCGCCCTCCGCATGTCTCCAGGCGCCAGACTCCGGCGCGCGCGGCTGAGCGTCGCGGGCGTCTTCCTTGTCCACGCCGCCGTGGCCGGGACGCTCGCGCCGCGGATTCCGGCGATCAAGAGTCACCTCGATCTCTCGGACGGCGCGCTCGGAGCCGCCCTGACCGGCTTCGCAGTCGGGCTCTTCGCCGGGACGCGCGCCGCCGCCTTGCTCGTCGACCGCTTCGGGAGCCGGCGAGTCGTCCGGGCGGGCCTGCCGCTGCTCGCGGCGTCCCTCGTCGGGCCGGGTCTCGCCGGCGACCTTGCCGGCCTGACCGCCTCGCTCGTCGTCCTCGGGCTCGCGTCGGGCCTCCTCGACGTCGCGATGAACGCGCAGGCGGTGGGAGTGGAGCGTGGCTACGCGAGGCCGATCATGTCCGGCCTGCACGGCATGTGGAGCCTCGGCCTGCTGGCGGTATCGGTCGTGGCGGCGGGCGTCGCGGCGGCAGGCGTCGGGGTGCTCGCGTGGTTCGCCGTCGCGGCGGTCATCCTGGTGCCGGTCGGCCTGGCCGTCCCGCTCGGCCTGCTGCAAACCGGCCGCCCGGCCGGCCGTCCCGCCCCCGAGCAGGCGAAGCGCGGGCGCCTGCCCGTCGCCGTGCTCGCGCTCGGCGCGGTCGGGTTCTGCGCGTTCCTCGGTGAGGGTGCGGCGGCGGACTGGAGCGGCGTCTACACGCGCGAGTCGGTTGGGGCCGGTTCGGGTCTCGCGGCCTTTGCGTTCACCGCCTTCGCCGTGGGGATGGTCGCGTCCCGGTTCAGCGCCGACCGGCTGTCCGGCAGGGCCGGGCCGGTGGCTGTCGTGCGCGGCGGCGGCCTGCTCGCCGGCCTCGGCCTGACCCTCGGGCTGCTGGTGCTTGCGTGGCCGGCGACGTTCGTCGCATTTGCGCTCCTAGGCCTCGGACTGGCGCCGCTCGTTCCGATTGCGTTCAGCGCGGCGGGAAACCTCGGTGGGACCGGGGCGCTCGGCTGGGTCGTGACGATGAGCTACCTCGGCTCCGTGCTCGGCCCCGCAGCGATCGGCTTCGTCGCCCACGGGGTCGGGCTGCGCACCGGCCTCGTCATCCCGGCGGTGCTGGCCTTTACGGCAGCGCTGCTAGCCCCGTTTGCGAAGACGGCCGCCGGGCGCGGCGAGCCCGACCGCGAGCCCCCGATCCCCTAACCCAGACCTTGCTCTTTCTGACGGAGCCGGGCTTTGCCCGAGCGTAGTCACAACGCGGGACGCGCGTCTGCTCCTGGTTCTGGGAGGGGGCGACCGGGGGAAACCCCATTTCCCCCGGTTTAAGCGACGGCGTCGCCGAACGTGCGGTACGACATTCTCGACGTCACGACGGCGTCCGCGAGGCGGGCGTAGAGCCGAGCGTTGTCGACGGCAATCGCGGCATGGTTGGCGAGCGCCGTCGCCAGCCTCACGTCGCGGTCGTCGAACGAGCCGTCGCGCTTGTTGATCACCTCGATGACGCCGATCGTGCGCTCGCGCGTCTTCATGGGAACGGCGAGGATGCTCTTTGTCTCGAAGCCGGACTTCTCGTCGATGCCGCCGTAGAAGCGCGGATCGGACTTCGGGTCGGAGACGACGGTGGGCTCGCCGTGCTCGACCACCCAGCCGGCGATCCCCTGCCCGGCCGGCACGGTCTCGCGCTCGACCGCCTCCCCCGGCGCGCCCGTGGCGACCTCGACCGTGAGCTCGCCGGCCTCGTCGTCGAGCAGGAGCAGCGAGCTCGTCTCGGCGGCGGTCAGCTCGGTCGCCGAGGACATGATCTGCCCGAGCAGGTCGTCGAGCTTCAGCGTGGAGTTGAGGAGCGACGAGATCTCGAGCAGGCGCTCGAGCGTCGCCGCGTCGGTCTGGGTGTCGGCCATCGTCTCTCCTCTCGTTCGCTAGCTCGCCGCGGCGAGCTGCTTCTCCTCGGCCATGAACTGTTCGACGAAGTCGGTGGTGACGTCTCCCGAGCGGAACTGCTTGTTCTGGAGGATCCGCTGGTGGAACGGGATCGTTGTCTTCACGCCCTTGCCGGAGATCTCGAACTCCGACAGCGCGCGCTGCATGCGGTCGATGGCGCGCTCGCGGTCGGGGGCCCAGACGATCAGCTTGGCGATCAGCGAGTCGTAGAAGGGGCTGATCATCCAGCCCGGGTAGCAGTGCGAGTCGACGCGCGTCCAGGGCCCGCCCGGCGGCACGTACATCTCCAGCCGACCTGCCGTGGGAGCGAAGTTGTTGTCGGGATCCTCGGCGTTGATCCGACACTCGACGGCATGGCCTCGGAAGACGACGTCGTCCTGCGTCACAGAGAGCTTCTCGCCCGCGGCGACCCGGATCTGCTCCTGGATCAGGTCGCAGTCGGTGATCATCTCGCTGACCGGGTGCTCGACCTGGATGCGGGCGTTCATCTCCATGAACGCGAGGTTGCCGTCGTGGTCGAGCAGGAACTCCATCGTCCCGGCGCCGGTGTAACCGATCGACGTGGCGCCCGCGACGGCCTTCTCGCCGATGTCCTTCCTCATCTCCGCTGTCAGATGAACCGAGGGCGCCTCCTCGATCAGCTTCTGGTGCCGCCGCTGAACCGAGCAGTCCCGCTCGCCGAAGTAGACGCCGGCGCCGGATGAGTCGCAGACGAGCTGGACCTCGGTGTGATACGGCGCCTCGAGGTAGCGCTCGATGTAGACGGCCGAGTCCTTGAACACCGCCTGAGCGGTCGCGCGCGTCGACCGGTACTGGTTCGGCAGCTCCTCGCGGTTGTAGACGACGGTCATCCCGCGGCCGCCACCCCCCGCGACGGCCTTGATGATGACCGGGTAGCCGATCTCGTCGGCGATGTCGCGCGCGTCGTCGACCGTGTTGACCGGGTCGACGGTGCCGGGCAGGAGGGGCAGGCCGGCCTTCGACATCAGGTCGCGCGCCGTCGCCTTGTCGCCGACCTTCTCCATGACGTCCGGCCGCGGGCCGATGAAGGTGATCCCCTCGTCGGTGCAGATCTCGGCGAAGTAGGGATCCTCGGAGAGGAAGCCGTAGCCGGGGTGAATCGCGTCCGCGCCGGTCTTCTGGGCCGCCCCGATGATGCTCGGGATGTGCAGGTAGCTCCTGCCGGCGGCCGGCGGGCCGATGTGGACGGCCTCGTCGGCGAAGCGAACCACCGCGGACTCCGCGTCGGCGGACGAGTAGACGGCGACGGACTTGATGCCGAGCTCGCGGCAGGCGCGGGCGACGCGCAGCGCGATCTCGCCGCGGTTCGCGATGAGAACCTTCTCGAACAAGCCGCCCCTAGTCTCCGATCGGTTCCAGATACATGATCGGCTGCTCGAACTCGACCCAGTCGCCGTCCGTGCAGAGGATCTCCGCCACCTTGCCGGCCTGGTCGGCCTTGACGTGGTTCATGAGCTTCATCGCCTCGACGATGGCGACGGTCTGGCCCTCGTCGACGACGTCGCCTTCCTCGACGAACGGCTTCGCGCCCGGCTGAGGGGCGCGGTAGAACGTTCCGACGAGCGGCGCCACGACCGGGTGGCGCCCGTCGAGCTCGGCCTCGCCCTCGCCGGCCGGACCTGCCGCCGCGGCGGCGGGGGCGGCGAAGCTTGCCACCGGTGCGGCACCGCCAGAGGCCATCGCCCGCTCGATCTCGATTCGCGTGCCGGCGGCCTCGACCGAGAAGCGCTGCACGGTGCTGCCCTCGAGTCGTTTGATCAGGTCCCGCGCCTCCTCCCAGACGGAGCGGACGAACTCCTGATCGGGATTCGGCTGGTTCTCTGCGTCGCTCATTCGTTCTCTCCCAGGGGCGGAAGGGTGGGCTGACGTCCCGGCGTCCCGAACTTCCGGAAGCGGTCGTACCGCCGCTCGAGAAGCTCATCGGTGGGAACGCGGAGCAGGTCGCGAAGGCTCGCGACGATGGCGGCCTTCACGGTTGCGGCGGCTGCGGGCGGATCGGTGTGGGCGCCGCCCTCGGGCTCGGGGACGACGGCGTCCATGATTCCGAGCCGGAGGAGGTCGCGACCGGTCAGGCGCAGCGCCTCGGCCGCCCGCGGCGCCTGCGCCGCATCCTTGAACAGGATCGTCGAGCAGCCCTCGGGGCTGATCACCGAGTAGTAGGAGTTCTCCATCATCAGGACGCGGTCGCCGACGGCGAGCGCCAGCGCGCCGCCGCTTCCGCCCTCCCCGGTGACGAGCGTCACGATCGGGACGGGCAGCCGCGACATGAGCATGATGCTCTCGGCGATCGCGATCGACTGGCCACGCTCCTCGGCGCCGAGACCGGGGTAGGCGCCGGGCGTGTCGACGAAGGTGATGACCGGCATCCCGAACTTCGCGGCGTGCCGCATCAGACGCATGCCCTTTCGGTAGCCCTCGGGGTTCGGCATGCCGAAGTTGCGCTCCATCATCTCGCTCGTCGTGTGCCCCTTGTGGTGCCCGATCACGACGACGGCGAGGTCGCCGAGCCGGCCGACGCCGCCGACGATGGCGGCGTCCTCGTCGAACAGCCGGTCGCCGTAGAGCTCCTGGAAGTCGTCGAAGACGTAGCCCACGTACTCGAGCGTGTTTGGACGCTCCAGGTTTCGGGCGAGCTGGACGACGTCCCACGGCGTGCGGTCGGGAAGCGCATCGGGGTCGTCGATCGGGCCGGCCGCCTCGGCCTCGGGCACGCCGGCTCCCTCCAGGCCGTGGAGCTCCACGAGCTTTCGCACGACGCCGGGCAGGTTCTCCCGCGGCTCGACGAGATCGAGCATGCCGTGGTCGAGCAGGAACTCGGCCGTCTGGAAGCCGTCGGGAAGCTGCTGGCGGATCGTCTGCTCGATCACCTTCGGGCCAGCGAAGCCGATGTAGCTCTGCGGCTCGGCGATGAGGATGTCCCCGAGCGTGGCAAAGGAGGCGCTGACGCCGCCGTATGTCGGATCGGTGAGCAGGTTCATCACGAGGACGCCCTCCTCGTGGAGCCGCGCAAAGGCCTGGCTCGTCTTCGCCATCTGCATGAGCGAGACGCAGCCTTCCTGCATGCGCGCGCCGCCCGAGGCGGTGATGACGAGGAGTGGGACGCGGCGTTCGAGCGCGAGCTCGGCTGCCCGCGTGATCGCCTCCCCGACGGCGCTGCCCATCGAGCCGCCGATGAACGCGAAGTCCATCGCCGCGACGACGAGCGGACGGCCGTCGACCGTCGCCGTTCCGTAGATGACACCCTCGGCGTTCCCGGTCTTCCGCTGGGCGTCCTCGATTCGCCGGCTGTACGGCTTCGAGTCGGCGAAGCCGAGGACGTCGAGCGGCTCGAGGTCGCCGCTCAGCTCGTCGAAGCTCCCCTCGTCGAGCAGCTGCTCGAGGCGCTGCCGCACCGGCAGGCGGAAGTGGTAGTTGCACTCGGGGCAGACGCCGAGGTTCCGGCGCAGCCGCTTGTGGTAGACGAACGCGTCGCACGACGGACACTTCGTCCACTGGACCTCTTCGGTCCTCGTCGCGGCGACCGCCTCAGCCAAGCGTCCCCGCGTGCAGTCGTCGGTGCTCCGCCCGCGACACCGCGAGCACCCGCTCGATGTCGTCGCGCGTCGGAGCGGGCCGGTCGCTCGCGCCGAATACCTGGGTGACCACGAAGGCGAGCACGTCCGTCGTCGCGCCGAGCCGGTCGACACGCGTCGCGTCGACCGCCAGGTCGAGCGCACGGCGCCAGCGCTCCCGCCTGAGCTCGACCTCGATCAGGCCGTGATAGGCGTACACCTCGTGCTCGGGCTCGTCGTCCGCGGTGCGGACGCGGCGGAAGATCGCCTCGGCCTCGTCGAGGCGACCGAGCTCGAGGGCGAGGTCGGCCGCGTCGAGCGCCGTCGCGACGTCGTCGGGCCGGGACTCGGCCACCCTGAGTGCCGCGGTGAGCGCGTCGTCGAACCGGCTCTCGCGCCTGCGAACCTCGGTCAGCGCCAGCAGGGCGGCCGCGTTGGCCGGCTCGTGCTCGAGCGCCTGCTCGAAGTACCCGACCGCCTCGTCCTTCTGCCCGGCGGCGAGTTCGAGGTGGCCCAGGTCGACGAGCGCCGAGGCGTCGTCGGCACGGAGCTCGATCGCGCGGCGAAACGCGTCCCGGGCGCGGTCGACCTCGCCTTCCTCGAGCAGCGCGCGCGCCTCCTCGAGGATCTGGTTCTCGCTCGCCGTGCTCATCTAGGCGTCGTCGCTCGCGTCCCAGACGTAGAACTCACGCGCGGTCGCATCCTTCGGCGAGCGCCACGTCTCCGGGTTGTACGGCGTGATGTACTCGTCGAGCCGACGGCTGATCTCCTTGAACAGCGGGTGCTCGCGCACCTCGGCGACCGATTGCTCGAAGTCCTCGTCCATCTCCACGTAGTGGACGTACACGTCGTCGAGCACGAACAGGCTGCGATGACGCACGCGGGCCAGCCCCGGCAGCTCGCTGCGGTCGGACTCGGCGAAGATCTCCGCGACCTTCTCCTCGGAGCCCGGCTTGATCCTCGCGACGATGACGCCGCGCCTGACGCGTCGGTCGGGCATGGATGCGCGAGCATACGCCGTTTTTCGACGCCGGTCTAGCGTTGTCAGGCGGGCGGCGAGACGGATTGCTCCACGGCCGGATTGCGCGTTTCCTCGACCACCTCGTACTTCAGGGACCTGGCCTCGGCAAAGCATTCGCGCAATGGGCGGGCCAGCTCGCGATGCTCCTCCGTCGCCTCCCAGGCGAGGAAGTCCTCGAGGCTTCGCCACTCGCTCGTGATCAGCCAGCGGTCCGGGTCGTCCGGGGAGCGGCATACCTGGTCGACGAGGTGACCCTCGACCCCGCTCGCGACCTCGTACCGCATCGACTCGTACGCCTGGAGGAACTGCTCGCTCATCCCCGGCTTGAGCTGGAGGACAAACACGACGCGGCCCTTCCGCCGGCCGCCGTCCGGTGTGGTCATTCGGGTCTCCTCTCGTCCGAGCGAACGACTCGATCATAGAACGCGTGCGTGCGATACTCGCGACCTTCGGAGCCGGGAGGGGAGGAGAGAAGCCCATGGAGCGCGTTCATGTGAATGGTGTGGAGTTGGAGTACGACGTGCATGGGTCGGGGGAGCCGGTGTTGCTGGTGCACGGCGGCCTGTTGGCAGACGAGAACACGCCGCTGGCGCTGGAGCCGGCGCTCACGGACCGGTAC
>JBKPNC010000041.1:0-17559 GCA_046732435.1 Actinomycetota bacterium | reverse complement strand
AGCGGCGGCGCTCGATGGCGAGGAAGCGGAGCTACGGCTCAATGCGGAAGCGTCGAACTCGAGGTACTCGCGCCTGCCCGTCCCCGGCCAGTAGCGCCACGGAACTGGCGTGCCGTCGTCGAGCGTTAACGAACAGGTGGTAAAGAACCCGATACGTAGGGGCCGTGGTGACCGGCCGGTCCCCACCGATCGTCAGCGCCGGCGAACGGTCTGCGTCCCGCTCCAGGAGGCGACGTAGCCTGGTCCCGCCTGCTTGTCGGTGAGGTAGACGCGGTAGACGCGGCGTCCGTGCCGTCGCGGCACCGGGATCAGACGGCCGGAGTGCTTCCCGAGCTTGAGCCGCTTCACCCCTAGCCAAGTGCCGTCCGGCCTCTTGCGCTGGAGAATAACGTAGTGGCCGGCGAAGCTATGGGAAGCGATCACCTTCGCGAACAGCAACCATCGCGAGCCGAGCAGGCGGACGTGCGGGCGCACGAGAATCGTGGCCTCGCCGCTGCTCGTACCGCGGAAGCGCGCCTGGTAGGCGGTCTGGATGTCGGGGTAGACGCTGTACGACCACGCTCCGCCGGTCGTCGTCAGGACGGTCGCCAGCTGGACCGGCGAAGTCTCGCCGAGGCTCCGGCCGTAGATCGTCACCGTCTCGTTCGCCTTCTTACTCGAGACGACGCCGGACAGGGTGATCGGTCTGCCGAAGGTGACGACGGGGCTCGAGAGCGCCAGCGTCACGGTCGGCGGCTGCGGCCGAGCCTGCACGACGATCTTGCCCTTGTGCGATGGGTAGAGCCCGTCGTGGTACCCGAACGTGCCCGTCCTCGTGAACGTGTACGAATACGTCCGGCTCGCGCCGAGGATCGGCGACGCGAATGCACCGCCGTCGGACACGACCTGGTGCGACTTCGAGTCGGTGTTCTTCCACGTGACCTTGTCACCCGTCTTGATCGTGACCGACGTGGGGCTGAAGCCGATCGACGTGATCGAGACCGTCTTCGTCGCGGCCGGCACTGCCTGACCGGCGGCAGGAACGAGCAACAGCCCGAACGCGACCACAGCCGGGAACAATCTGCGATTTCCGCGTCTCGCAAGCATGCGCACCCGCTTTCCCTTCCTTGACACGTTCGGAAACGCAAAGGGGGCTCCTGCTATCACATTCCTTACATGCGGCGCTACTCGGAAGGAAATAGGGTTGGATCGACTTCCCAGACCCGCCACGGTCCGGCCTGGGGCCTCGGCGACGCGCTGCGGCAGCATGAAGCTGGACACGTGCGAGGTTGCGAGTGCGGAGCGGGGTCAGCCCGTACCCATTCTTCAACCGTCCGTGTTCCCGCTCGACAGCAGCACGCCTCCGATACAGGTCGCGCGCCTCCGCAGGGCTCCTCGTCCTCCGGCTTGCCAAGCATCGTCAGGCAGCGGCCCTGGCCGAGGAGGGCGTCGGCGCGCTCGGGGACGTCGCCGAACTCGGGCCAGCGTTCCGCCGTCTGGGCGTACAGCGTTGCAGCCGCGCTCTGTTCGCTGTGGCGGTATCGGAGGTATCCTCTTGCCGCTCCTCAGCCATGAAAATCGGCATCCGCCGTCGCGCACTCGACCGCGCCTCGTACGCCGCGCACGCTGCAGGCGCGATCGTGCGTCACCCCGCAGAGGGCTTGGAGCGAGTTCGGGAGCGATTGAGCAGCCGAAGGGCGCGCAACCAACCGCCGCCCGCGTACGCGTCGGAGAGCGACTGGCATCGCGCCCTCCACGACCGGCTTGGATTACCGTGGCCGTGCGACGTCGGGACCGAGTTCGGGGCGCTGTGGTCGACTGTCTCCGAGAGCATGGCGGCGCGGCGGCGACCGCTCGGAAAGGGGACGTTCGGCGGCTGGGACGACGGTGATCCAGCATTCACGCAGGCCGTCTTCTGTCTGGCCAGGCACCTGGCTCCGCGACGGGCGGTCGAGACCGGCGTCGCGCGAGGCGTGACGACCAGATTCCTTCTGGAGGCGCTCGAACGCAACGGAACCGGCGAGCTGTGGAGCATCGATCTCCCTCCGCTCATCGACGTCCATCTCGAGGACGAGGTCGCAATGGCGGTCCCGGCTGAATGCCGCGGTCGTTGGACCTACGTCCAGGGTTCCAGCCGGCGCCGCTTACCGGGCGTGCTGCGGGGCCTGCGCTCCGTCGACCTCTTCGTCCACGACAGCATGCACACCGAACGCAACGTCGGATTCGAGCTGGATCACGTCTGGCCGTTGCTCACACGCTCCGGCGCGATGGTCGTCGATGACGTCGACTACAACCGAGCGCTGCAGACGTTTCTTGCGGCCAACCCGGCCGCGCAGTCGCTCGTCGCCGCGCACCGCCAGGGCCGTCGGCAATTCGCGATTATCCTCCACCAGTCGTGACGCATGGTCGGCCCGGACACGCCCGGCGGCCCGGTGCGGGTGGGGCGCGACCTCGTGATCCAGGGCACGCCGCCCGACAACGACTTCGTCTTTGACGGACTGTTTCGCCTCACGGTCGGTCGCAACTTGCAGATCACCGACAGAAGCGTCACGTTCCGGTTCACGATCGGCGGTGACACCGTCGGCCGCGACATCATCGTCAAAAACGACACCGCCCTTACGAACCCGTTCTTCGGCGCTTCCTCGCTCAACGTGACGGACAACAGCGTCGGCCGAGACCTGATCTTCACCGGCAACACCGCGCTGGACGGCGGCTCCCTCGTCGTCTCGCACAACATCGTCGGTCGCGACGCGATCTGCGCGAACAACGACCCACCGCCGGCCGACGGAAACGTCGTCGGACGCACGAAACCTGCGGCTGAGAAACAAGGAAAGCTAAGCCGGCGGCGGGCTACACGGCTCGCCGCCGCTCCCTATCTGCCACCACCTTCGGCCAATCTCGCTGTAGCGCGTAGGGCTAGGCCGGGTGGCCTATCAACGGGCGCCCGACGTTAGGCGGCGTCCCCCGGCCAGGGAGGCGAGGTTCCGCGGGCCTGGCAATTTGCCCGCGTCGCTGTTTAGTTACACGCGATGCATTTGCGGCGGCTCGGTCCGGTCGCGCGTGTGGCGCGGCGAGGGGCGGGCGCCTGGGAAGGAGGGCGAGGTGAAACGTTTGACGTTTGGGGCGGTGGTTTTTGTGGTTGCCGCTCTGGTGGGATTGGCGGCGCCGTCGGCGCGCGCCGCGCACCTTTGCGTCGGGAACCAGGGGGGCTGTTTCTCGACGCTTCAGGCCGCTGTCGACGCGGCCAGCGAGGGAGACGTGATCACGATCGCGCCCGGCACGTATGCCGGTGGCGTCACGATCGACGTCAGCGTCGAGCTTGTCGGCGCCGGCGCGCGTCAGACCGTGATCGCCGGTGGTGGACCGGTGCTGACCATCGGCGCGTTCGGCGCGGCGAGGGAGCCGACCGTGTCGATCGAGGGCGTGACGATCACCGGCGGGGTGACTCGGTCGAGCCCCGAGTCGGTGCCGTTCACGGGGCAGGAGGGCGTGTTCGCTGTCGGCGGCGGCGTCGAGATCCCGCCGAATGCCGACTTCAGCGGTGGGGCGGACGTGACGATCGCGAACAGCGTCATCACCGGCAACCGCGTCGCGCCCAGGGACACGGCACCGTTCGGTCCGCCGTGTCCCGACGGCCCCTGCCCGTTTGCGTTCGCCGGCGGCGGCGGGATCGATAGTTGGGGCACGCTGACGCTGAGGAACACGACGGTGAGCGACAACCGCATCGGTTCGGCGTCGGGGCTGTCGACGCTCGCCAGCGATGCCGACGGCGGCGCGATCCTGAACAACCTGGCGGCGCTCACGATCAGCGGCTCGGTGATCCGAGGCAACCAGGCGAGCGCGACCGGCCCGAACGGCCGCTTCGCCGAGGGCGGAGCGATCATGGCGTTCGCGGGCCCGCTGACGATCAGAAACAGCGTCGTCATGGATAACAGCGCTGAGCTCGCGGCGTCGCTTCCGAATAGCGTCGATCAGCTCGCGAACAGCGGCGGTATTCACGTCACGAGCGGCGTGTCGGAGGCGACGATCCGCAACACGATCGTCGCGCGCAACGTGGTGACGATGACGAACGCCGTCGGGGACGCGAACGCGTTCTCGGGCGGCGTGCATGTCGACCTCGACGTCGACTTCCAGCTGACGAACAGCGTCATCGCCGACAACGCCGTCGTCTCCAGGACGCTCGCCGGTTCCTCCGGCGACGCGGTCGGCGACTCCGGCGCCGGTGAATTGCTCGGCACGATCACGAACTCGCGCCTGAGCGGAAACACGGTCACCGTCAGCTCCGACGCCGGCAACGTGACGGCTCTGGCCGGCGCGGGCCTCTTCACCGGCTCGATGACGAACAGCCTCGTGAACGGGAACCACATCGCAGCCTCCAGCCCGAACGGGTCGGTCGAGGCCCGCGGCGGCGGCCTCGTCGTCGACGCGCCTGGCATGACCTTGCGCAACACACCGGTTACCGAGAACACCGTCGACGCCACCGGGGCAAGCGGAACCGCCCAGGGCGGCGGCATCTTCGACGCACCCATCCCCGACGGCCCGCCGGGCGGGCCGCTCGCCCTCGTGAACAGCAACGTAACCCGCAACGTGCTGACAGGAGCCGCCGGCATCTTGCTGCAAGGCGGCGGCCTCTACATCCAGCACGCACTCACGCTCACCAACAGCGTGATCGCACAGAACACCCCCGATCAATGCTTCGGCTGCTGAACTGAGCAAACTTCAGAGGCTTGGGGCGGCCACGCGCCGCCCCAAGCACGTCAACACAACCTCGCGCACCGCCGCGCTGTCACCGCCGACAACGTGCGTCGAAACTGTGCAGCCCTCGGGCTCGTGCGGGTGGCGCTACGCGGCCCCGTACGGCCGATACTCGCGCCGTCCGGTCGCCGGCCAGAACCTCCAGCGGACCGGGGTGCCGTCGTCGAGCGTGAGCGAACAGGTGGTGAAGAAGCCGGGGTCCCTGCGCGCCCTCGCCCCGTGGAAGCGGCAGACGGCCGCTTCGACGTTGACCTTCCGTGCGAGCAGCCGTTCGGTCTCGGCCGCGGTAAGCCTGGTCGGAAGCTTCGCTGGCGACCGGACGCCGGAATGGGTTCCAGACGTCCGACCCGGCGCTGCACGCACCTGAGGCTTGCGCTCAATGCGCTGCCGACTGAACGCTGGCTTCGTAGGCGCGATCGAACGCGTCGCGGTTGCGACGGCGAATCGCAGCCGGTCGGCGTTGTAGCGGTCGCGAAGCCAGCGGTCGAGTTCGGCTTCGGGTACGCGCAGCCGCTCCTCCGCACGGCCGTCTGGCCGCACCGTTGCGGCACGCAGCGACTCACACCGAATCAAGTCGAGGACGTCTTCCCGTCGCCGGCCAAGCTTCGTTGCCAATCGTCAACAGGCGGTCGCTCATCGCTTTCGCCGCTCCGCCCGCTTGCGCGGCGGTTCCGCTTCCGCGGCCCTGCGCGCCAGCTCGGCGTCTACCAATGCGACCCTGTCGGCAGCCCGCGCTCACGGTAGCCGGCACGCTCGCGAAGCAGGGCTGCGACCAGGGCCTCACGGTCGGCCCTGGCCTCGGCCCGCTGCCGTGCGGCCTCTAAGTCGACCGGCTCAGCGTCCGTTGACTCCTCACCGGCGAGTCGATCCAGTTCGGCCTCCACGAGCGCGACGCGGTCACCGTTGCCGCGGCGTTGGTAGTCGTTCGCGCTCGCTTGATGATCGAACTACCGCTCTTCAACATCGTCGCCGTGGCCCTCGGCTGGATTCTGTTCATCCTGCTCCTTTTGGCGATCCCTGCCGCGATCGCATTCGCGATCCTGTGGTTCGCGAGCCTTCGGAAACGCGAGCGTCGGCAACCACCAAGTTGGTGGGCGCAACGCTCGTTGGTGGTGCGAGGGTCGATCATCGGCGTCTCCTATGTCGCTCTTTGGATCGTCGCCGGCGTCCTCCTCAGTACCGGCGGATCAAGTCATCCCAGCGCTTCTAACAGCTCCGTCACGGCCCTTAAGACAACCAGGGGTACACCAGGATCACCTCCGCCGTCGCCCTCGCCTCCTCCTCCGCCGCCTCCTCCGCCTCCTCCTCCAGCACCGACGACGACGTCAAGTGGGCTGACATCGTCGGAGAAGTCCTGGTTCGCCAGCGTCGCCCAAGGTTCAAGCGAGATGTCGCAGGCCCTCGGAGAGATCAGCAAGCCGAGCGCTGACCCTGCGAAGCTCCTAACCGATCAAAAGACGCAGATCATGTATGCCGTGGCTCTTGCGGTCCTTGAGTCGTGTACGACGCTGATGCATCTTCGGAAAGCGCCGACCGATCGCACGCGGGCTCTCACTGCGAAGATGCTTCGTGGTTGTCAGCACTTCGAGCGCGGGGGGAAACTTGCAGCTCGCGGCATCGACCACCTAAACAGCACGCTGCTTACGCGGGGCGGTCGCGAGATCGTCCGGGGCACCAACCTCTTCAAAGCAGCAACGGTAGAGATAGACGCGTTCCGAGCGGCTCACACTTAACTCCTTGCGCGGACAGCGGAGTCAGTCCGTGAGATTCGCCCGACCGGCAAGGCAAGGCACACGACGTTCACGTGCCCGCGTCGAGTGACCCTCAGCGGATCGCGAGACGAGCAAAGAATCGGATGGTCGCGAAAGCGCAGGGCGGCGTCGGATTCTGGGCGCCTGGCGGCGCGTCTGGCGCTAATGGCCGAAGCCGAAACCGTGACGCGGCGGACTGAGCACCCCTGCCAAACCTAACCACGAGAGGAGCCGGGCGGTGGCGGGCGAACGAGCGAAGCACATGGCCATGCGCGAGCGGCGACGGTAGGGGCAGTGGCGACGAGCAACTGGATCGCACTTGCCGCACTCTTCGTCTCGTTGGCCCTGCCGCTTCTGCTCTATCGGCTGGAGCGCCGCGATCGTCGGACGGAAGTTGGCCTACTGCGCCAGCAGGTGGAAGGGGAGGAAGCTGAGCGCGCCGCCAAGCTGCGTGCGGAGGTCGTCGCCGAGTCCGGACGGATCGACCGCGGCGTCAGTGTCGACCATCACTTCTTCGCGATCACCAATACTGGGCCGCCCTCTCGGTCGTAATCGAAGCACGGCGTGACGAAGATGTTGTGGCCGAGGCCAAGGTTGCGTCCGCTCTCCTAGCCGGCAAGACGCGACCCGAGCAGGTGCTCAACATTCCCGCAGAGCCGTCGCGGGCAGGCGGGTTGGTGTTGTGGGCACGCTGGAGGGACGATTCCGGCGATCGCGAAGCCCGCGTGCTTGAGATCGGCCCGGCCTAAAGCGTCCTCGTCTACCCGGAGCCGCCGTACCTTGTACCCCGCTTTGTACCCGCCTTAGCGCCCCTGGGAGCCTTGGACAGCGCCTCGCTCCCCTGACCAAGCGGCTCGGCGCCTCGGAGCGTTGGCGGCTTTCTTTACAGACTCTTTATACTCAAGCTCGAGGCGGGTCTGTGCTCGTCCGGCGGCGGATCCAGACCCCGTCCGCCGCAGAGGTACTGAGCACGGTGCAAACGGAGGGATGCGTTCCTCGGAGCTTCCCCTCCGGCCCGCCTTCATCTCGCGGGGAAAGCTCGGCCAGGGAGGGCCGAGCCCCCCCGGCCGACCTTGACTCCTCATGCACACACGAAACTAGCTCTCTGAGAGGCGGATGAGCTTTTGGAGGCGGCGGTGCGCTGTTGCTTTCGTTACCGCTGGATTCGATTTTGCTGCTAACTCCTTCGTCGTCATCGACGGGTTTTCGCGGCGGAGCTCTGCCATTTCGAAGAGCGGCGCGGTGAGCGTGTCAAGGCGTCCGAGCCTGGTGAGGCGTTCGACGGCGCGGAGCTGGGCCTGGGCTGCCCGGCTCGTGCGGACGAGGTTCGCGTGGTCGGCGTTCGCGAGGCGGTTCGCGCGGGACCGGGTTGCTGCGACGACGGCGCGCTCGTCCAGAACCAGCACCAGGTCGTTCGCGCCGGCGGCGAGGAGAAGATCGCGGATCGCGGCGGTGCCCTTCGCGTACGCGATCGCGTGCTGATCCCGTTCCCGGACGTCGAGCCTCAGCCCCTCGGCCGCCGCGACGTCGGCCGCAAACTCCGCTCCCTCGCGATTCGAGACCCTGATCTCCAGGTGCGGCGAGCGTGGGCCGCTGAGGGAGCCGGCGCCGATCAGCGCGCCGCGGAGGTACGCACGGCGGCAGCAACTCCTCGCGACGACGCGCCGGGGAGGCGCCGCGAGCGGCGCCAGGCCCGTGGTGACGATGCCGGCCTCGTACAGCACCTGCACGCCCCGGCCCGAGCCGTCGACCTGGAGCTGATACCGCACGCCCCGGTCGAAGGCTCGGCGGCGATACGTACGGATGTCGGTCGCCACCCCGAACGACCGCAGCAGCGTGAATGCGCGCCGGGCCACGGCCGAGTTGGCCACGTCGAGAACGACCGAGACGCGGCCGCGACCGTGGATTCGGAGCGCTCCCGCCGTGTGGAAGAGCGCCGACATCTCGGCCAGCCGGTCGCATTCGCGCCGCGGAGCGATCGCAGCGAGCTCGTTCCGGAGGTCGTCACTGAGCGGCATAGCCCTCGAGCGCGAGCAGCCGCCGCTTGTACGCGACACCGCTCGAGCCGTACGAGCCGAGCCCCGTCGACGCGACGACGCGGTGACACGGCACGAAGATCGGCAGGGCGTTCTGCGCACAGAAGGTCCCCGCCGCACGCGCTGCCCCGGGCCGCCCGGCGAGCGCCGCGAGCTCGCCGTAGGTGACCACCTCGCCGCGCGGCACGGAGCGCAGCGCGCGCGCGAGCGACTGCTGGAACGGCGTCCCGTCGACGTCGAGGTCCACGTCGTCGAACGACACGTCCTCGCCGGCGAAGTAGGCGACCAGCCGCTCGACGAGCGGATGAACGCTCGGCTGTCGCTGGGGGAACCTCCGGATTCCCCCAGAACCCCTCCACTGGTCCGCTTCGCGGACAGACGGCTTCGCCGTCGGAAGCTCGTGCCAGACGGGCCGGTCGCCGTCGAGCCAGAGCTCCCCCACACCCCAGCCGGGTGCCTCATACGTGACGACCGCGGGCATCCGCCCGCTGAGCGTATCGCGCGCCCTCAGCGAAGCCAGGAGACGCACGCGGCGAGGTCGCGTTGTCCCGTGTAGGCATCCGGGAACGGGAGCTGGTCGCGGATTCGCGCCCGGCGTCCGATCCAGCAGCCGCGAGCCTGCTCCCCGGCGATCCGGTACGTGACGCGGTACGGCCGTCCCGGGAACGCTGGGTCGACGTAGGTCACTTCGCACGTCCGGACGGTGGGACACCGAGACCGGCGTGGCGCCGCATAGAGAAACGGCGGCTTCCGCTCGGGTGCGAGCACGTAGCGGACGGTCGCCTCGAGTGTTGCCCGGTCGACTCCACGCAGAGGGAGAACCGGCTTCGGCAGTGGCTGCCGGTCGAGCGGACGGCCAGCGCGTGGGTCGACCGGCCGCTCGCCGCGCAGGCAGCCGCGTCTGCGCTCGCCCGTCCGCGGACACGGAAGCGGAAGCCGGATGTACCGGCTTCGGCGACCGCTCAACGTCGCGGCCTCGACCAGGAGGCGGTAGGGCGGCGCGGCGTAAAGCGGCAGGACGACGACCGCGCGCCCGTGATCCCCAACCACTCGAAACGTCTGAACAGACGGTGTGGGACTTCCCGCGCCACGGGCGGTGCCGTCGACGACGGCGGTGAGCGTCCAGGGTCGGCACGCGAGCGCGTGAGGCATGTGCGCAAACGTGGCGACCACCTCGACATGGCGCCCGATGAGGCGTGCGCGGACGCGCGGCGCCGGCGGCCCGAGCTCGCCGCGGAACTCAGACGGCGCGCAGCCGAGCGCCTTGGACGGGTGGACGCGCTGCATCGCGCGAAGGCGAGCAAAGAGGGTCCGTTGATACCGCTCCAGCCGGTTTCGCACGGCGCGCGGGAGGTCGCGATCGATACTTCCCGGCAACTGCGGCGCCCAGTACGGAACGTGGCCAGTGTGTTATGCCGGGCGTGCGAGCCCGCTCTGAACCGTGAATGCGAGAAGAGCCGTCCCGATGAACGCGCAGAGCAGACGCAGTTGGGCCACCACGCCTCGAGTCTGACGTGGCGCGCCCCGCGACGCGCACGCCGGACGGGTGGATTTGCCCATCCCGGCGAATAGGTCTTCCGCGTGCGGACCGGCCACCAACAACTTGGCTGGCTCCGTCTGCTCTCTAGAATCGCTTTCGTGAGCGCGCCCGCCCTCTTCCGGCCGCCGTTCCCCGCGAACGAGCACGTCCAGGACTACGCGCCGCGGTCGCCGGAGCGGGACGAGCTCAAGCGCCGGCTCGACGAGATGCAGCGCGAGCGCCTCGACATCCCGTGCGTGATCGGCGGCGACGACGTCCGGACGGGCGACACCTTCGAGGCGGTCATGCCGCACGACAAGGGCCACGTCCTCGCCGACGTGCACAAGGGCGGCCCCACAGAGGTCGACCGAGCGGTCCAGGCAGCCGCCGACGCCTGGCACGACTGGCACCGGACGCCGTGGGAGGACCGCGCGGCGATCTTCCTGCGCGCCGCCGAGCTCCTTGCCGGCCCGTGGCGGGCGACGCTGAACGCCGCCACGATGCTGAACCAGTCGAAGACGGCGCACCAGGCCGAGATCGACGCCGCCTGCGAGCTGATCGACTTCTGGCGCTTCAACCCGCAGTTCATGCTCCGGATCTACGACGAGCAGCCGATCTCCGCCCCGGGTACCTGGAACCGGATGGAGTACCGGCCGCTCGAGGGCTTCGTCTTCGCGGTGACGCCGTTCAACTTCACGTCGATCGGCGGCAACCTGCCGACCTCGCCGGCGCTGATGGGCAACACGGTCGTCTGGAAGCCGGCCTCAACGGCGGCGGTCTCCGCGTACTGGATCATGCGGCTCCTCGAGGAGGCCGGCCTGCCGCCCGGTGTCATCAATCTCGTCTACGGCGAGGGACGGACGATCGGCGACGCGGCGCTCGCGAGCGAGCACCTGGCGGGAGTGCATTTCACCGGCTCGACCCCGGTGTTCCAGTCGATGTGGCGAACGATCGGGGGCAACATCGCCCGGTACCGCAACTACCCGCGCATCGTCGGCGAGACGGGCGGCAAGGACTTCATCCTCGCGCACCCGTCCGCGGACGCCGACGCGGTCGTCACGGCGATCGTGCGCGGCTCGTTCGAGTACCAGGGCCAGAAATGCTCGGCGGCGTCTCGCGTCTACGCGCCCTCCAGCCTCTGGGCGGGAATGCGCGACCGCCTGGTCGAGGAGGTCGGCTCGCTGAAGATGGGCGACGTCGCCGACTTCTCGAACTTCATGGGCGCCGTCATCGACGCGAAAGCATGGGCCGGGCACCGCGAGGCGATCGAGAGCGCCAAGGCGACGGGCGCCCGCGTGCTTGCGGGCGGCGGTACTGACGACCAGCAGGGCTTCTTCGTCGAGCCGACCGTGATCGAGGTGGACGACCCCGGGAACACGCTCATGCGCGAGGAGCTCTTCGGCCCGATCGTGAGCGTCTACGTCTATCCGGACGGGGAGTGGGAGCGGACGCTCGAGCTCGTCGACGAGACCGCCCCCTACGGCCTCACGGGCGCCATCTTCTCCGAGGATCGGACCTCGATCGACGAGGCGGAGGAGGTCCTGCGCTACGCGGCCGGGAACTTCTACGTCAACGACAAGCCGACGGGCGCAGTCGTCGGCCAGCAGCCGTTTGGCGGCGCGCGCGCGTCCGGCACGAACGACAAGGCGGGCTCGATGTGGAACCTGATTCGCTGGGTGAGCCCGCGGACGATCAAGGAAACGTTCGTGCCGCCGCGCGACTACCGCTACCCATTCCTCGCGCCCGAGGCCGGCGGCGACGGCTCGGGGCCGCCGGGCCGCCCCTGAAGTCGAAGCTCATTCTGGTCACCGTCGCCGCGACGGCAGTGCTCCCGCTGCTCGCGCTGTCGGCGGACGCCAGGCGTGTCGTCGGCACAGAGCGCGCCGACACGCTCGTCGGCACGGCCCGCGCGGACGTCCTGGCCGGGCGCGGCGGCGCCGACCTGCTCGACGGTCGCGGTGGCCGCGACCGTCTGCTCGCGGGCCGCGGCGCGGACCGAATCCAGGCGTTCGACGGCGTGCGCGACCGCGTCTCCTGCGGAAGCGGCCGCGACCTTGTCGCCGTCGACGGCGCAGACACCGTCACCGCCGACTGCGAGATCGTGAGCAAGCAGATCTCCCGCGACGCGCTGCGCGGCGGGCCCGGTCAGCATGCGACCGAAGTGGAGCCCGGCGCGGCGGCGCACGGCTCGACCGTCGTCGCCGTCATGCAGGTCGCCCGCATCCGCGACGGCGGCGCCATGGCGATCGGCTGGGCCACGTCGCACGACCAAGGAGGCACCTGGCGCTCGGGCCTGCTGCCCGCGGTGACGGCGGCGGTCGCCGGCGGGCCGTACGCCCGGGCCAGCGATCCGGCGATCGCCTACGACGTCGCGCATGGCGTCTGGCTCGCCGCGACGCTGGCCCTCAATACCGGCAACGGCTCGGCGCTCGCCGTTAACCGTTCGCAGACCGGGAATTCGTGGGCGCCCGCGGTCATCGTCGGGCCGAAGCAGGGCTCGCTCGCGTACGACAAGGAGTGGATCGCCTGCGACAACTGGGCCTCGAGCCCGTACCGCGGCCACTGCTACCTCAGCTACAGCGATATCGCCGCCGACCGGATCGCCACGCGCGTCTCGACCGACGGCGGTTTGACGTGGTCCGGCGGCGTGTTCGCCCCAAACAACGCCGGGCGAGCGGCGATCGAGGGCCGCTACGCGCCCGGCGTCCAGCCTGTGGTGCTGCCGAGCGGCGCGGTCGTGATCGTCTACTACGACGAGGGGAAGCTGTCCGCGATCCGGTCCACGAATGGCGGCCTGTCCTACTCGGCACCGGTCCGGATCGGGCCCTCGTCGTTCGCCCAGCCGCCGGTGCTGCGCACCGCGCCGCTCCCGACAGCCGCCGTCGATGCGGGGGGAACGGTCTACGCGGCCTGGTCGGACTGCGCTCCACGACCGGGATGTCGGGCCAACGACCTGCTGCTCTCTCGCTCCAGCGACGGGCTCTCGTGGACGCAGCCTCGCCGGATCGCCGCGGGATCCGGCGGCGATCGGTTCTTTCCCGCGCTCGCTGCCGACGAGACGACGCCGGGGCACATCGCCGTCACCTACGACGTTCGCACCGGCACGCGACTGGGCGTCCGGATCGCGATCTCGCAGGACGGCGGCAGCACGTGGGACCGCCCGGTCCGCGTCGACGCGGAGGCGATGGACTACAGCTGGCTCGCGGACGCGCAGGGCGCGATGGTCGGCGACTACGGAGCCGCCGCGTTCGCCGGCGACCGCGCGGTCGCGATCTTCTCCATGGCGGCTGCGCCCGCCGGCAAGTTCTACCAAGGCACGTTCGCCGCCACGGTCCCCGCGAGCTAGACAGAGCGGATCAGGTTCCGATAGTTCTTGCTCGGCGGAGGGCGGCTTTGCCGGCCGTAGCCACAGCGCGGGAAGCGCGTCTGCCCTTGGGTCTGGGAGGGGGCAACCGGGGGAAACCCCATTTCCCCGGTTCAAGGCCGGCCGGCCTTGTGGAGCTGCGCATAGACCTTGCGAGCGGTCGTCGCCGGAAGCTCGGGAACACCCTCGAGCTCCTCCTGCGTGGCCGCGAGCACGCGTTCCGCCGAGCCGAAGTGACGTAGCAGCGCGCGCCGGCGCGCCGGCCCGACGCCGCGAAGCTCGTCGAAGATGGACTCGCGGGCCGCCGCATCCCGGCGCTGACGGTGGAAGCCGACGGCAAACCGGTGCGTCTCGTCGCGGATCCGCTGCAGGAGCTGGAGCCCCGCCGAGTGGCGGGACAGCGTCATCGGCTCGGACTGGTGCGGGACGAACACCTCCTCCTCGCGCTTGGCGAGCGCGATGACGGCCACACGAGGCAGGTTGAACTGCTGCATGGCTCCGAGCGCCGCCGAGAGCTGTCCCTTGCCGCCGTCGATCACGACGAGATTCGGCATGGCCGCGAACGACTCGTCGTACTCCTCGACCGAGGTTTCGCGCTGGCGGGCGAAGCGCCGTGAGATGACCTCGGCGAGCGCGGCGTAGTCGTCCTGACCCTCGACACCGCGGATGCCGAACTTGCGGTAGTCGGTCTTCTTCGGCACCGCGTCCTGGAAGACGACCATCGCGCCGACCGGTGACGAGGTCTGGATATTGGAGATGTCGAAGCACTCGATGCGGAACGGGAGGCTCTCGAGATTCAGGCACTCCCGAAGCTCCTCGAGCGCCTCGACCCGCCGTTGCCGCCGGCGCTCCGCCTGCGCCGCCTCGGACTCGAGCGCCACGCGGGCGTTCTGCGAGGCCAGGTCCTGCAGCCGCCGCTTCTCGCCGCGCGCAGGCGCGCGCACCTCGACGCGCGAGCCCCGGCGCTCGGAGAGAAACGTCTCGAGGGCCGAGAGGTCGCCGGCGCCGGGCGGCACGATGATCTGGGGCGGGACGCTCGGCGCCGAGCCGTAGTACTCGAGGCAGAACGCCTCGAGCAGCGCCGCCGTATCCCTCCCTTCGGCGTTCTCCAAATGGAAGCTGTAGCGGTCGACCATCTTCCCGCCGCGCAGCGGAAACACCTGCACCGCGGCCGCATCGCCGTCCACGGCGATGCCGATGACGTCCACCGTGCCGACCGCCCGTTTGTCGGCCGCCTGCCGCTCGGCCAGGTGGCGAACCGCGAACAGGCGGTTCCGGTACCGCGCTGCCTCCTCGAAGCGCTCCTCCAACGCTGCCTGCTGCATCTTCCGCTCCAGGTCGCGCAGGACGGGCTGCGTGTCCCCGGAGAGAAACTCCATCACGCCGTCGATGATCTCCCCGTACGCGTCCTTGGAGACGTACCCCACACAGGGGGCCAGGCAGCGGTCGATGTGGTAGTCGAGGCATGGGATCCCCGAGTGGCGGCCCGGCTTCGGGCCTTCGCACGGGCGGTAGGGAAAGACGCGGTTGAGGACGTCCAGCGTCTCCCGCACCTTCTTGGCGTTCGCGTAGGGGCCGAAGTAGACGACGCCGCGGCGATGGCGTTCGCGGGTGAACATCACGCGCGGAAACTCGTCGTCGACTGTCACGGCGATGTACGGAAAAGACTTGTCGTCGCGCAGGCGGATATTGAACGGCGGCCGGTAACGCTTGACGAGGTTCTGCTCGAGGTGCAGCGCCTCCGCCTCGGTGCCGGTGACGATCACCTCGACGTCGTCGATGCGCTGCCGCAGCCCCGCCGTCCCCGGCCGCTCATGCCCGGCCTGGAAGTACGAGCGCACGCGCGGCCGCAGCGACTTCGCCTTGCCGACGTACACGACGTCGCCCCGCTCGTCGCGGAACAGGTACACCCCCGGCTTTGCGGGCAGCGACTTCAGCGTGGCTTCGGACGGCCTTCCCGTACGTGCCATGTACGCCAGCCTAACCAGGGGCTATTCTGGCCCGGAATGGGCAGGGTCGTTCTCGTCGCCGCGGTGGCAGCGGCGCTCTTCTTCCCAGCCGCTGCGCACGCGGGCGGCTTGCAGCTGCGCATGGGCGTCGCCGAGAGCGACCTCAAGGCGACATCGCTCGTGCAGGCGAAGGCGAACCTCACGATCGCCAGGCTCGCCGGCTTCGATTCCCTTCGCTACGTCGCCATCGCATGGCCCGACTTGACGGCGCCGACCGACGAGACGCTGGGGATGATCGGCAACACCGCGTCGGCCGCTCGGCTGAACGGGCTCAGGATGTACCTGGCGATCTACAACCCGGGCGGCAAGGACACGCCGCTCTCCGACGAGGCGAAGGACGACTTCGCGTCCTTCTGCGCGTCGATCGTCACGGCGGCGCCGTACATCCACGACGTCATCGTCGGCAACGAGCCGAATCTGAACCAGTTCTGGCAGCCGCAGTACACGGACGACGGGGGCGACGCCGCCGCGCCGGCGTACCTCTCGCTCCTCGCCAACACGTACGACGCGCTGAAGGCCGTGTCCCCGCGCATACAGGTGATCGGCGGGGCGCTCTCGCCGCGCGGTTCCGACAACCCGCTCGCGGCCAGCAAGACGCACTCTCCAACCACGTTCATCCGCGATCTGGGCACGGCGTATCGGGAGAGCGGCCGGACCGCGCCGATCATGGACGCGTTCGCCATTCATCCCTACGAGCAGAACTCGAGCCAGCCGCCTTCGACCCAGAACGGCGGGAACAAGGGGATCGCGATCGCAGACTACGGCAAGCTCATCCGCCTGCTCGGCACGGCATTCGACGGCACGGCGCAAAAGGGCTCGACGCTCCCGATCGTCTACGGCGAGTTCGGCGTCGAGGCGCAGATCCCAGCTGCAAAGCGGAGCAAGTACACGGACTCGGAGCCTGCAAGCGTGAAGGCGGTCCCGCAGGCGACGCAGGCGGTGTACTACCGGCAGGCGCTGCAGATCGCTTACTGCCAGCCGAACGTGCAGGCGATCTTCCTCTTCCACCTCTACGACGAGAAGAGCCTGAAGCGCTGGCAGTCGGGGCTCTACTACGCGGACCGGACGCCGAGGAAGATCACGCTCGCGGCCGTCAAGAAGGCGATCGCGCAGGCGCACCGCGGCGTGCTCGCCCCCTGTGCCGGCCTGAAGCTCGTCCCGCGAGTCCAGACGCTGAAGTGGCCGCGCGGCACCTTCTCGCCCGCAAAGCCGCTGTCCTTCAAGCTCCGCTGCTCGATCGACTGCGCCTTCAAGGCGCGGATCGTCTCCACCAAGGCGAAGACCGTGTTCGCGTTCTCCGGACGCGTGGTCGGCAAGGTGCTGACGAAGGTGCCGGTGCGAACGAGGCTCGCGAAGGGCCGCTACCGCCTGCAGCTGTCGCTTGTCGCGCCGCTCAACCCCGGCCGGGCGATCAACCTGCGCAGCCCATTCTTCTCGGCGACCGGCGCGTCGAAGAAGAAGCAGTCTTCGTAGCTGCGGCCCTCAGGTCTTCAGCCGAGTTTTCCACAACCGTTCCAAAGTCGAGCCGCGTCCACTAACATCCCGCGCCGTCACGCGGCCAACCTAACCCCAAGCCCCCGATTCCCCACCGACTCGTCACGATGCTCGCGGGCGCAGCCATGGCGCTCGCCCTTACACAGGCAGCCACAGCCGGCAGAGGCATGCTCGTCGGCGCCGCCGAGGACTCACCCGAGCAGCCGGATCTGACCACCGCGGTAACGAAGATGGACCTCGCGCGCGTTGGCGGCCTGGGCGCGATCCGGCTGACGGCGCAGTGGCTCCCGGGCCGAACGGCGCCGACGGACCAGCAGCTCGTCCACCTGCAAAACGCGACCGACGCCGCCGCGCTGGACGGGATCGAGGTCTACCTCTCCGTCTACCAGCCCGGCAGCCGGACGACGCCGCTCACGGCGCGAGCGCGGGGACAGTTCGCCGCCTTTGCGGCGGCACTGGGCCGGGCGCTGCCGACCGTCCACCGCTTCATCGTCGGCAACGAGCCGAATCTCAATCGCTTCTGGCTGCCGCAGTTCAAGCGGAACCGGAGCGCCGCGCCGGCGGCCTACGAGAAGCTGCTCGCCAGGACGTACGACGCGCTCAAGCGCGTCTCTCCAAGAATTCAGGTCATCGGCGGCGCCCTCTCGCCGCG
>JBKPNC010000040.1:0-13888 GCA_046732435.1 Actinomycetota bacterium | reverse complement strand
CGTCTACGTCGGGCTCGCCGTCGGCGTCGCCACCGCGGTGGAGGTCACGAGCCCGGTGTCGGGCCCGGGCATTCCGTCCGCCCAGGACCACCTCGCGTTCGTCCCGGCGCGGCTCCTCGCGGTGGTCGGGAATTCGCTCGGCACGCTCGCCGCCGTCGGGGTGGCGCTGCTCACGTTGCGACGGCGCCCGCTCGGCAACGGGCTCATCCTGGCCGGAATCGTCGTCGCCGCCGTCGGCAGCGCCCTTGCGAGCCTCGGCGAGGCGGAGACGGCGGCGTTCATCGCCGCCGCGGCCGTCCTGCTCTACGGCGGCTTCGTCGCCCCTCGGTAAGCGGGAAATCGCCGCCCCACGGAGCGCCCGACCGGGCAACCCACGTTGTAAAGACTTCGCAAGGAATCGCCCGGAGCCGTTTTCTCGTCTGCTAACCCGGTAGGCACCGATTCGCCAACCGGCCCGCCTGCGGCTGCGGACTTCCCCGCCGGCCAGGGCCCGACCAAGGAGTGGAACCAGCGATGCGAACAGCACTGCTCGTTGCTGCGGTCCTCGCCGCGCTCGCTGCGGCAGCCGTCCAGCTCGTCCAGCAAGCCGGCGCCGAGGATCGAGGCCCGTCCAAGCGGGCGTCCAAGCATCACCGGCTTCGCCACCGGGTTGCGAGCCCGAAGCCGATTCGCGCCGGGCACGTCGTGACGCGCATCCAGCGTCTACGCAGGGTGACGTGGCACTGGCAGGCCGTCCTCGGCGCTCGCCGGACGCCTGTCTCGAGAACGAGCCTGCGCCGGACGAGTCCCGCGTACCGCCTCTGGGTACTTGGTCTGTGGAAGGATCGAGCAGCCGCGGTCTGGACGCGCGCGCGGCGGCCGCCGCACAAGCGTCAGTGGCTCTGCATCCACCGCTACGAAGGCGCCTGGAACGACCCCGACGCCCCCTACTACGGCGGCCTGCAGATGGACGTCGGCTTCCAGCAGGCCTACGGCCCCTACCTGCTGCGCACGAAGGGCACGGCCGACCGGTGGACACCGCTCGAGCAGATGTGGGTCGCCGAGCGGGCGCATGCCACGCGGGGCTTCTCGCCCTGGCCGAACACCGCGCGCCTGTGCGGCTTGACCTGAGCTCCTCTGAGCGCTAGCGGCGCGGCTCAGCTCTTCGTCGACGCGTCGACCGGCTCGTGCTCCTCCTCGGTCTCGAGCAGCTCGGCGAAGAGGCTGCGGTAGTGGACGAGCGCCTGCCGGAGATCCTCGGTGCTCGCGTCGCCGCGCTCGCGCGCGACCGCCACCGAATGCGCCGCGCGGTAGTGCTCGGCGACGTGCGGATGGTCGACGGAGACGTCACCGACCCGCTGCTCGAAGTCGTCGGTCGGATAGCCACGCTCGCGCATGACGTCCTGGACGAGACGGTCCGCCTCGCCGACCGAGGTGCTCGGGTCGTCGACGAAGCGTGACTGCAGCCGGTCCCACTCGTCGCTGTACCGATCTCGAGATTCCGCCGAGAGCGGCCGGATGTCCAGCTGTCGCCGGTGCTCCTCGCGTTCTCGCAGCTGGCGCTCGGCGTCGCGGCGACCGTCGGCCGAGTCGACCGTCCGGTCGTACTCCGGGCCGAACCGGCCGCGGAGCTGTTCGGTTCTGCGTCGCGATGCCGCTCTCCACGCGATCAATGCGACCAGAAGCACAGCGGCGACGATGATCACGATCCAAATCCAGGTAGCCATCGTTCCCCCTTCTTGGTTCAGGGCACGAAGTTCCCTGAACCGCCCGCGCGGAAACGCCGGTTCCTAGTCCTTAGCTTCTCAGCTTCTCGCGCAGCAGCTCGTTGACGATGCGGGGGTCGGCCTTGCCCTGCGTCTGCCTCATCACCTGGCCGACGAAGAAGCCGAGCAGCCCCTCCTTCCCCGAGCGGTACGCCGCCACCTGGGATTCGTTCTCCCGGATGATGCGATCGACGAGGGGCTCGAGCTGAGCCGGATCCGTGATCGCACCGTCCGCGAGGTAGCGCTCGGCGGAGAAGCCCGGGTCGGCGCTCGAGGCCAGCGCCTCGGCGAAGGAGTCGCGCGGGATGCGAGCGCGCTCGGCGATCAGCTTCGCGAGCTCTCCGGCGTCCGCCGCCTCGGGGTCGACGCCCGTGGCCGCGAACTCGTTCATGACGACGTTCGCGGCCGCCTTCGACTCCGCGCCGGCCTCGACTAGTCGCTGGTAGAGCCGGTCACGGCCGGACGTGACCAGGCCGTTCGCAAGGTCGAACCCGAGCGGCGTTTCGAGCCGACGGATCCTCGACGCCGGCAGCTCGGGAATCTCGCCGCGGATGCGCTCGACCAGCTTGGCCTCCGGCGCCAGCGGCACGAGATCGGGCTCGGGGAGGTACCGGTAGTCCTCGGCCTCCTCCTTCGAGCGGTGCGGCGTCAGCCGGTCCTTGTCGGGCTCGTAGTCGTAGGTCTCCTGCACGACCTCCTCGCCCGCCTCGTGGAGCGCGATCTGCGCGCGCACGGCCGCGTCGAGCCCGCGGCCGACGAAACGGAACGAGTTCATGTTCTTCAGTTCCCATCGGGTCCGATACCCCGACTCGCCGACGGGCCGGACGGAGACGTTGGCGTCGCAGCGGAGCGACCCCTTCTCCATCTCCGCATCGGAGATCCCGAGCTCGACGACCGTCTGGCGGAGCAGCTCGAGGAACCGGCGGGCCTCGTCCGCGGAGCGCAGGTCCGGCTCGGTGACGATCTCGACGAGCGGGGTACCGCCCCGGTTGTAGTCGACGAGAGAGTGCGCGGCGCCGACCATCCGCCCGGTACCGCCGCCGACGTGGATCGTCTTGGCGGCGTCCTCTTCGAGGTGCGCCCGGGTGATCCCGACCGCGAGGTCGTAGTCCTCCAGGGGCACGACGAACCGGCCGTCGACGCAGAGGGGCAGGTCGTACTGGGAGATCTGGTACCCCTTCGGCAGGTCCGGGTAGAAGTAGTGCTTGCGGTGAAAGAGCGCCTGCTCGGCGACCCGGCAGTCGAGCGCGAGCCCGAGCTTGAGCGTCCACTCGATCGCCCGGCGGTTCGGAACGGGCAGCGTGCCCGGGTGGCCGAGGCAAATGGGGCACGTGTGCGTGTTCTCGGGATCGCCGTAACCGAGCGGGCAGCGGCAGAACATCTTCGTCCGCGTCTTCAGCTGCACGTGGATCTCGAGACCGATGATCGTCTCCCACTCAGCCATCCAGGGCCTCCTTCGCCTCGCGCACGGCGTCGGCGATCGACCCCGTCACCTCGACCATCGCCAGCCGCTGTTCCAGCGCGGGCGTGTGCATCCGGATCAGCCACAGCTCTCGCTCGCCGCGCTCGAGCGACAGCTTGACATCGCCCACGAGCACGGCGCGTGAGCCGTCGAGGACGCGCGGGTGGACGCCGAAGACCTCGGCGACAGCCGGGACGAAGTCCGCTGCGCGGTCGACGAACGTCCTCACCGCAGGCGCTCCGGGACGAAGTCGAAGTCGAGCGCGCGCTCGAGCGCATGCCCGGCGCGGAAGAGCCTGTTCTCGGAGAACTGCGGACCGATCAGCTGTAGCCCGACGGGCAGGCCGTCCGAGAGCCCGCAGGGGATCGACAGGCCCGGCAGGCCGGCCATGTTCGCCGGGATCGTCAGCAGGTCGGAGAGGTACATCGCAAGCGGGTTCTGCGTACGCTCGCCCAAACGGAACGCGACCGTCGGGGACGTGGCGCTCACGAGCATGTCGAATCGCTCGAAGGCCTGCGCGTGCTCGTCCCGGATGATCGTCCGCACCTTCTGTGCCTGGCCGTAGTAGGCCTCGTAGTACCCCGCCGAGAGCGCATACGTGCCGAGCATGACTCGCCGCTTCGGCTCGTCGCCGAAGCCTTCGTCGCGCGTTCGCTCGTACATGCGGACGCGCTCGTCCTCCGGCGCCCGGAAGCCGTACCGGACGCCGTCGTAGCGCGCGAGGTTCGACGACGCCTCGGACGGTGCGACGAGGTAGTAGCAGGGCAGGCCGTAGCGCATCGAGCGAGGCAGCATGCATTCCCCCACCTCGGCGCCGAGCCCGCGGGCCAGCTCGATCGCCCGATCGACCGCGTCGCGGACACCGGGCTCGATCCCCTCCGCCTCCACCATCTCCCTGGGAACGCCGATCGTCAGTCCCCTCAGATCCTCGCGCTCCGGGATCTCGACGGGCTGCGGCAGTTCCACCGTCGTCGAGTCGCAGGGATCGCGCCCGGCGATGATCCGGTACAGGAGGGCGCAATCGCGGACGGTCTTCGTCATCGGCCCGACCTGGTCGAGGCTGGACGCGAAGGCGACGATGCCGTAGCGCGAGACGGTTCCGTACGTCGGACGAAGGCCGACGATGCCACAAAGCGACGCCGGCTGCTTCACGGAACCGCCGGTATCGGAGCCGAGTGCCCAGGGCGCTAGGCCGGCCGCGACCGCCGCCGCGGACCCGCCGGAGGATCCGCCGGGGACGCGCTTGGGGTCCCAGGGATTTCGGGTCGGGCCGAACGCCGAGTTCTCGGTGGACGAGCCCATCGCGAACTCGTCCATGTTCGTCTTGCCGAGGAAGGGCAGGCCGGCCTCGCGGCATCGCGACGCAACGGTGGCGTCGAAGAGCGGAACGTATCCCGACAGGATCCGCGACCCGGCCGTGGTCTCCACGCCGCGGGTCGTGATCAGGTCCTTGAACGCGATCGGCACGCCGGCGCCGTTGCGCTTGGCGGTGCCCTCGCCGTCCGGGGCCCCGATCGTCCGGAGGTATGCGTGGAGCTCCGGATCGCGCTCGCCGATTGCCGTGAGGTAGGCGGCGTGCAGCTCCGCAGGCGACGCCTCGCCCCGGTTCAGGAGCCCCATCGCCTCCTCGGCGGTCAGCCGCAGCGTGTCGATCATGCGGGCGGCACGCGGAAGAAGTTGCCGTCGCGCTCGGGCGCGTTCGCGAGCACCTCGTCGACCTCGAGCGAGGGTCGCGGCTCGTCGTCGGCCCAGACGTTCACGACGTCGAGCGGGTGCGACGTCGGCTCGACATCCGCGAGGTCGAGCTCGCCGACCGTGCCGACCGCCTCGAGGATCGCGCTCAGCTGCTCGCGGAAGCGCTCGACCTCCTCGTCCGTCAGCGCGAGCCGCGCGAGGCGCGCGACGTGGAGCACTTCCTCCCTCGTCAGCGACATCGTCCGAATAGTTCCAAAGAACTCCCTCCAGATAGACCGCGGGCCCCTTCCGGGGCCCGCGAAACGGTTCTCTACGGAGCCCCTAGACCGCCTGGACGTTCGCCGCCTGCAGACCCTTCTGGCCCTCGACGACGTCGAACTCGACACGTTGCCCCTCGGTCAGCGTCCGGTAGCCCTCCATGGTGATCGCGCTGTGGTGGACGAAGACGTCTTCGCCGCCCTCGCGCTCGATGAAGCCGTACCCCTTCTCGTTCGAGAACCATTTGACGGTGCCCTGAGCCAACTGGGTCCCTCCTCCTTCAACACAACGACGGCCCGGGCACCGAGCCGCCGAACCTTGCAACGACCCCGCCACCTTAGCAGCGGTGGGATCAGTCAAACGGCAGTTCGCCGCGCCGGTGCCTCGCGGCGCGAACGGTGTTGGCGAGCAGCATCGCGATCGTCATCGGGCCGACTCCGCCTGGAACCGGAGTGATGAGCGCGGCGCGCTCCGCGGCGGCCGGATCGATGTCGCCGACGAGGCCGTCGTCGGTCCGGTTGATGCCGACGTCCACGACGGCCGAGCCGGTTTTGACCATGTCCGCCGTGACCAGGGCGGTGCGGCCGGCCGCGACAACGAGGACGTCGGCGGCAAGCGTCTCGGCGGCCAGGTCGGCCGTGCGCGAGTGACACGTCGTCACCGTCGCGTTCGCCGCCAGCAGCAGCTGCGCCACGGGCTTGCCGACGAGCTCGCTTCGTCCCACGACCACCGCCCTCGCGCCGGCCAGCGGCACGTCGTACTCGTCGAGCAGGGCCATGATCCCGAGCGGCGTCGCCGGAACGAGGGTCGGCCGGCCGAGGTAGAGCTGGCCGGCGTTCAGGGGATTGAGCCCGTCGACGTCCTTGCTCGGGTCGATCGACCGCATGACCGCGTGCTCGTCGATCTGCGGCGGCAGTGGCGACTGGACGAGGATGCCGTCGACCGAGGGATCCGCGTTCAGGCGGGCGACGAGCGCAAGCACGTCCTCCTGGGGGGTCTCGGCCGGCAAGCGGTGGTCCTCGGGCTCGATGCCGACTTCGCGTGCCGCGCGCTGCTTGAGGCCGATGTAGAGATCCGAGGCCGGGTCGTCGCCGACCAGCACCGTTGCCAGCCGGACCGTTACCAGCCGCTTGACGTCAGCGGCGACGTCGGCGCGCACGCGCGCCGCGAGGGCCCGGCCGTCCATCACCTTTGCCGCCACGGGTGCCGGACCCTACCGCCGGACGGGCAGCCTGCTACAACCTTGATGCCCATGCGGCGCGCGCCCATCGTCATCGTCGCCATCGGCGCCGCGCTGGCAGCCTCATTCGCCGCCGCATACGGGGCCTTCCCGGGCCGCGACGGCCGAATCGTCTATGCCGGGAGAATCGAGGCCGACTGGGAGATCTACACGATGCGGCCGAACGGGAGCGGCGTTCGCAAGCTCACGAACAACCGCCTCGACGACTCGGCTCCCGTCTGGTCGCCGAACGGGAAGCAGATCGCCTTCCGGAGCGAGCGGTCGGGCAATCCGGAGATCTACGTCATGGATGGGAACGGGGGGCACGTCCGGCGCCTCACCCACTCGTCGCTTCCGGATACCAGGCCGTCGTGGTCGGCCGACGGGAAGCGGATCGTCTTCCAGCATTTCGTCGAGGGTGGCTCCGCCTTCGTCCCGATCGAGTCCGACATCGCCATCGTGAACGTCAACGGCAAAGGCGTCCGGCGGCTGACACGGACGAACAGCGACGACCTGAACCCGGTCTGGTCACCGAACGGGCGCGAGATCGCGTTCCGAAGCGACCGCGACGGCAACTGGGAGCTGTACACGATCCGGCCGGACGGCAGCGGCGTCACGCGCCTGACGAACAACCCGGCGGTCGATGCCACCCCGTCCTGGTCGCCGAACGGGCGCCGGCTCGCGTTCGCGAGCGACCGCAGCGAGCCGGGAAACTTCGAGATCTACGTGATGAACGCGAACGGATCCGGCGTTCGCCGCCTGACGAACGATCCCGCGACCGACCTCGAGCCGGCGTGGGCGCCGGACGGCAAGCGGCTCGTGTTCACGAGCGACCGCGGCGGGTCGCTGCAGATCTACTCGATGGCCTCGGACGGGTCGGGCGTGCGACAGCTCACGCACCGCGGCTTCGTCGGCCGCACACCCGACTGGCAGCCGCTTCGCTAACGCGAGGCGGTCGCGACGTAGCGGTACGAGCGGCCGTCGTCGCGCGGTGCACCGCGGCAGGAGAACGGCTCGGAGCGCCCGCACGTGTAGCGCGTGCTCGCGTTCACGAGCACGAGCACCACGCGCTTCACGGCCCCGTCCCCGAACGGCACCGTGACGCCGCCCTCGCCGGACGCGGACAGCGCGATGTTGCGAACGGCCGGCCGCCGCCCGCGCCGGAAGACGATCGCCGCCGCGGCCGGTGACGAGCCGCTCCCGGGCACCTCGAGCCTGATCGACAGCCTGGCACGAGCCGAGAGGCCCTTGGCCGGGACGAAGCCCACGTAGCGGCTCGCGAGGTGGTCGAGGGCGAAACCGCCGCGAGCCGTCCCCGCGGGCTTCAAGACGGTCGAGCGGGCCAGCGGCGCGCCGGGCCAGGTCTTGCCCTCGCGGTAGAACGTCGCCGGGATGAAGTTCCGGACGGCGAAGTCGCGGAAGAACGTGGTGAACGCGACGCGGCGCTCGGCGAGCAGCGCTGCCACCGCCTCAATCGAGTACCGGTCGCGTACGCCGGGCCGACCGGCCGCGAGCTCCCAGACACGCCGGATGACTCCCGGATTGACGTGCGACGAGTTCCCTGAGAGGTACTCCTCGAGGAAGCGCCAGAACACCCAGGATCCGTACTGATACGGCGTCGTCGCGCTGGCGACGTCGATCGGCACCTGCGGCTGGCGAAGCGGGCTGTACGGGAAGCGGGCGTACGGCTCGTGGACCGGGCCGTAGACCTCGTCCTCGATCCAGGTCGCGGTTCCCTCCAGCAGCCAGGTGTCGTCGGCGTAGTCGTAGCCGAACTGGATCGCGTGAAAGAACTCGTGCACGGCGGTCAGCTCCAGCTCGCGCACCCCCGCGAGCCCGGGCGCCCCGATCTGCACGGGCGAGTAGTCGTTGTCGAGCACGCAGTAGCCCGGGACGTCCCAGTAGGAGTAGTTCGGCGGCGGCTCGGGCGCGCAGAAGCCGAGGATGCCCTGGTCGACGATGTCGGCGAGATAGACGTCCATGCGCCCGTCGGGTCCGTGACTGCCGAGGACGAGGTCCGACTTCGGCGGGGTGAACCCGTACTCGACGACCTCCTTCTGCCACAGCGACTCCAGCACCGACGCAGTCGTCTCCACCTGGTCCGGCGTCCCGTTCCCGTTCGCGTCGTGCGGCGGCGGGGCGTCGCTCGTCGTGCGCGCGTAGTGCACGCAGAAGTGAGCCGTGCAGAACGTCGTGCTCGGCACCGTGTAGTGGATGCCGTTCCGATCGCCCTGCGGATCGTCGGGCCTGTCGAGGAGCGCGTCCGCCTGACGACGAGCGGCGCCGGACAGCCGGTCCCGGACGAGCACGAGGTCGCGCAGCGCCATCGTCGCGTCGACCGGAGCGGCAAACGGCGACCGGTGGAAGATCGCCTCGGCCCGCTGAAGCGTCCGAATCGGCGCCGGCGCCCGGCTCTCAGCCCCGACCGCGGCCTGCGCAAGCGCGAGCCCACCCACGAGCACCACGCTCGCCGCGATCGCGACGCGGCGGATCACGAATCGTCGTCGTCGGGCGACTCGGCCTCGCGTTCCTTGCGAGCCTCCTCGTCGGTGAACTCCCGCGGCGATCGCGGCGGGCGCTCACGCCCCGACTTCAGCGCCTCGATCTCCTCGTGCACCTCGTCGGCCCGCTCCCGGCGTGCCTGTTCCTCATCCATTGGCACAGAGGCTAGCGCTTCTTCCGACGCTTGATCCCTGCGATCTGCTTGCGCCAGATGTTGGCCTTTGAGGACGAGGAATCCGCGGTCCGTTGCCCGCCGGCGACTGCTGCCTTCAGCGTCGCGTTGCTCTTCGGCAGTCCGTGGTCAATGCCGGGGTGATCGGTCTGGGCGTCGATCCAGGCCCGGAGGCTCCCGGCCTTGGCGTCGAATACACCGAGGTCGCGGTACTCCTTCCGTGCGCCGAACCACAACTGCTGCCACCAGTGGTCGGAGATCGGCTCGTGCCAGCTGATGTACCCGCCCCGAAGGATCTCCCTCGGCCCGGGGATGGCGCCCGTGAAGCTGTAGCGCACGCCGTCCGAGCGGCGGGGGTCGTAGAAGTTCGGCGTGATGAAGTCGGAGACGAGGATGTCGTTGACGGTGTACGCGAACTCATCGGCCTCGCACGGATCGCACATCTCGACGAGGAACTCGACGCGCCCCTGATCGCGCTTCGGCGACCTGCACGGAATCACGCGCTTGCCGAAGGGATCGCCGAGCATCTCCAGCATCTCGTGGCTGGCGGTCAACGACCAGCTATCCGACATCGAGATGAGCGCGAACGGCTGGCCCTCCTTGTCCTCGTGGACGCCGGCCGCTCCCGGCATGCCGATGTCGGTCTCGATGATCATCGGCCAGTACCCGACCGGCACGTCCTCCAGCCTCGGGAACGCGTCGACGGTCGCCTTGACGTCCCACAGGGCACCGAAGTCACGCGTTGCCTGCCGCTGCAACGCGGCGGCAACCCGCGAGACGTCACCCGGATCGTGCCCTTCCACCTCGGAGACAAGGGCCAGGTTGATCGTGAGCATGTGTTCTCCCCTCGCTTGTGGCGCGCGGAACTGTCGGGGCGATCTTCTCAGGCTGCGGCGCCAGAGTGAAGTGAGGCGCCTACCGCCTCGTTGCGCGGCCGACTACGCGGTCATCGGTGCCGCGCTCGGCTGTCTCCCAGCGGGCCGGGCGGCGAGGTAGGCGCTCAGCACCAGGATCCAGAGGAGGTCGACCCAGCTCGGAACGAAGATGAAACTGCCGAGGCACGCAATCCCGGCGATGAAGCTCACGACCGCGAGCCAGCGGGGCAGGATGCGTGTCCGCCACGCGATGACGCCGACGGCGAAGGCAAGCGGCGCGCCGAGAACGAAGGCGGCGATGTACACCAGGAAGCCGAGGCCGGACAGAAACCGAAACGTGTTCGGGTCGAGCGTGAACTTGCTTGCGGCGTCGCTGACGACGAACGATGGGGCGGTGAACAGACAGACGGCGAGGGCGAAGAGCGCGATGAACGCCGTGCCCGAGGCAACCGCAATCGCCGCGCCGCGGGAGCCGGCGCCCTCGGCCGAGCTGAGCAGCCCGCGGAGGTGCCCCAGGAACCACAGGAAGAGGGCCCCGCCTGCGAGCACCACGAAGAATGCGGTGATGTCCCGAACTCGATGACTGTGGCTGCCGTAGTAGCTCATGATCTTCGCATCGGAACTCCCGTCGTCCGGCGAGTCGCTCGTCAGATTGAGGATCACCACATAGGCGATGACGAACGGGATGCCCGTCGCAGCGCTGACCCGTGACCAACCCGAAACAATCATGCGTCCTCCTTCTGGAACCTGGTGCCTCGAGTCTTGACCACGGGTCGGACGGCGCACCGAACGTCGACTCGCTAAATGGGCGCCGAAAGGCCTCTCCGGCCGAACTGTCCCCCCGTTGAGAGGCGCCGACCGGAATCGAACCGGTGTAACAATCCGGAGAAGAAGCGGACGCGGAAACAGCGATTACCTGGGGTTTTTATGGAGGCGGCGCGAATCGAATTCGCGAAATGTTCCGCCCGCCCCGCCTCGCTCTACGCCGGTAAGGCGTTGAGTGCCGCAACCGTCGTGATCGGCTATGGGTTCCGGGACAAAGCGATCAACACACAGGTCCTCAAATGGCTGGCGGCCGATCATGACCGACGGCTTGCGCTTATCCATCGGTCGCCCGAAGACCTCATCCGGAATGCACGCCCAGCGGTGCAGAACGCGCTCCCGTGGACGAACCGGCGGGGAAAGCTCGCGGTCGTCGAGCGATGGATCGAAGAGACCACCTGGTCAGATGTCCAGAGTGTCTGCTTCCTTCAGTGCTTGGAAGAAGTGGACGTGTTGCTCGGCGTAGACGTAACCCTGATAGGAGAGGATCTTGTTGAACGTCCCCGTCAGGAACTGGCCCAATCCGTCAGCGGGGAACTCCAAAAGTTCGCCGTCGTCGGCGTAGAGGTGGTACATATCCGCACCCTCGGCCGCACGAACCCAAACGCGCCGGCCGCGATGCCGCGTCCGTAGCCAGTTCAAGGAGCCGTGTGGTTTGAGCAGCCGCACATTGCCGGTGTAGGTGTCCGTCCAGCCGTAAGCGAGGTCGCCTATGCGCTCCTCAAAGCCGTCGGTGAATGCGACTCCGTGGAGAGAGAATGCCTGTTCAAGGACTGTGTCGTGGTTGAGCGAGGTCAGCCAAACGACCTGGTCATCCCGGAGCGCCTCGACGGCGTCTATCAGCGCACCAAGGTGATCGAGGCGTTTCGGTTGGAGCAAGAGGCTGCTCCACACCGTCCCCTGCAGGTACTTGTTCTCCTCAGACGCCAGTGAGTCCAACTCGTTCGCATTGTCAACAGTCGTCTCCGTTCGGACGAGGTAGTCAAGAAGATGTAGCAACGCGGGGTTTTCGTATTCGCGTCCGAGGCAGTCGTGGATCTGCGCGGCGAGGAAGGCGATGTCCTCGTAGTTCGCCTCGCGTCCGTCTCCGTACCGGTATTCAAACGAGTTGACCAAACCCGCGAGGACGCTCGCGAAACGTATAACGGGCGCATCGGGAGGAAGCCTGTCCGGGGTATCGCCACCACGGCTCACCAAATACGTGCCCGCATGGGAGGTAACGTCGCGACCGGATAGCACCTGCTCTGTGAGGTCGGACACGGTCGGCATGCCCGCAGGGATGGAGGTTCCGAGCCAAGAAGGAAGGCTGGGCGCATGGGTCCCGACTTTAGGCGACTGCGCTTGCGCCGACGCGTCCCAAAACGCCATCTAGCCGCTGCGTCACACAAGCCTTAGCGTCCTGCGACGGTGAGTGCGCCGATCCCCGAACCGATGCTCGCTCGCCCAGACACGCTTCCTCGCAGCGGGGCGTTCGCGTTCGAGGTCAAGTTGGACGGGTTCCGTGCGCTCGTCTCGACCGAAGACGGCCTGCGGGTTCTGAGCCGCCGGCGGTGGGACATGACGGCGCGACTACCCGAACTCCGGGCGCTACCTGCCGGCCTCGTGCTCGACGGAGACTCGTTGCGTGGGGCGAAGATGGGATGCCGTCGTGGCCACGGCTCGGCGAGCGTGTCCTCCACGGCCATGAGGGCATTGCGATCACCTTGTTCGTCTTCGACGTGCTCCGCGTCGAGGGGCACGACACGATGTGCCTGCCGTATCGGGAGCGGCGAACGATCCTTGAGGCGCTGGAGCTGCCGAGGGCTGCCCGCGTGGTCGACTCTTACGACGATGGCGCGTGCTTGTTCGAGGCGGTGTGCCGGTCGGGCCTGGAGGGCGTCTTCGCGAAGCGGCTGTCCAACCCGTACCGGCCAGGGCGGCACGACTGGGTCAAGACGAAGAACCGCTCCTATTGGTGCTTCCCGGTCGAGGCTGAGGCGATGGCGTCGAAGCGATCTTCGTATCTGCGCTAGTTGGGGAGCGGCGGCGAGCCGTGAAAGCCCGCCGCCGCGCTATCACCGGACAGGCGGCGACCTTATGGAGCTATCACCGCGCGGTATTGAGCCGCGTCCCCTGGCACGCCAGGTATAAGTGTCAATCGAACGGTTCCGGGCAGAACAGCCAAGCCCGCGAAGGCCCCGGTCGCGGCACTGATCGTGAAAGTGGCCGATCCCTTGTTAGCGCAGATCACTCCGTCGGTCACTTCAAGAGTCAAAGTGCTCGAAACATCGCCCACTAGTTCGACGTTGCGGACAGCTGTCACGTTGACCAGACAACCTGTGGTCGGATCGAAGTCCGCACCCGTGCGGTCCAACGTAGTCGTGGCGTGTCCGTACCCCTCGACTAGACCCGTCCCGCATAGCGCGTGCGTCACGCAGTCGTCGTCTTGGAACTGCGCTTTGAACTCGCCGCTTGACGCCGCAGATGCCGGAGTCGGCTCGCGCGACACCGTCGCCGCCAGCACGCTCGCGCCGAGGATGAGCAGAGCGACGAGAGTCCACTTCTTCATTGGAACCCCCTCCCAGTAGTGTTCGAACCAGCGGAGGCAGCTCGTCGGCGGGTCGACTTCCCGCAGCCCGCAAGATCCGGCTCGTCGGCGGGCTCGCGACCGCTTCGCGCGGGCGACCGTACGCCTCGCTCGCCAGACAGAAGCGCCTTCCTCATCGCCCCCTCCTCCTTCGTGGTCACAACCGCACGCGTGCCGGTCGCGCCGAACGAAGCCGCCCCCAAGCCGCAGAAGCTTCGGCCCGGACGACGAGGCTGGCAACCCGCTACGCGTCGATGTTCCTCCTATCGCTCGCCAAATTCAAGGGCCACCCGGAGTAACCCGTTCGCGGGACAGCCCCGCTAGTTGGGAGCGGCGGCGAGCCGTTGAAGCCCGCCGCCGCTCTTAGCCCCTAGGTCAATGCGCTCACGCCGCTCAGCAGGCGACCATGAGGTGAAACGGACGATCCGAGAGAACTCCGCTGTTGTCTCTTGTCTCGATAAAGACGCCGTTGTTGTTGCCGGCTCGCGTGGCAACATCGATGTCGCCGGAGCTGCTGCCGGCCCCGATCGGGCCAATGGTTGCCGTGTAGGCACACACACTGACATCACGGT
>JBKPNC010000039.1:0-18746 GCA_046732435.1 Actinomycetota bacterium | reverse complement strand
GGGTTGATCGCGGCGTTCGGCCGGTTCGGGCTGCTCGGCAACGAGCTGGACGCGCTCGGCATCCACCTCGCGTTTACGCAGACGGCGGTCGTCTTGGCCGTCGCCTTCGTCGAGAGCCCCTTCTACCTCCGCGGCGCGATCGCCGCCTTCGAGTCGGTCGACGATCGCCTGATCGGGGCGGCGAGAACGCTCGGCGCCGGGCCCTGGCGCGTCTTCGGCCGGATCGCGCTGCCGCTCGCGGGGCCGGCGCTGGGCGCGGCGTCGGCGGTCGCGCTCGCGCGCGGCCTGGGCGAGTTCGGCGCCACGATCATCTTCGCCGGCAGCCTCCAGGGGGTGACGCAGACGCTGCCGCTCGCCATCTACGCCCAGTTCGAGCAGGATTTCGACGTCGCGCTCGCGATCGGCGCGCTGTTCGTGCTCGTCGGTGTCTGCCTGCTGCTCACGTTCCGCCTCTTCGGATGGGCTCGCTCCATCTCGACGTCGCCGTTCCGACCCGCAGCCACGAGCTCCGTCTAGCGCTCGACGTCGCTGCGGAGACCGTTGCGCTCGTCGGGCCGTCCGGAGCCGGGAAGACGACGGCGCTCAATGCCGTCGCCGGGCTCGTCCGACCGCGCGTGGGACGCATCTCGTGCGAGGGCGACGTCTGGTTCGATCACGAACGCCGCATCGACCGGCGGCCGGAGCAGCGCTCGGTCGGCTACGTGTTCCAGGAGTACGCGCTTTTTCCCCACCTGACCGTCGAGCGCAACGTCACCTTCGCCGGCGGCCGCGCCGACGGGCTGCTGGAACGGCTGCGAATCGGGCAGCTCGCACGCGCCAAGCCCGCCGCGCTCTCCGGCGGCGAGCGGCAGCGCGTCGCGCTCGCGAGGGCGCTGGCACGGAGCCCGCGCGTGCTGCTGCTCGATGAGCCGCTGGCCGCGCTCGATCCGCATACGCGGACCGGCGTTCGCATCGAGCTCCACGACCTGCTGCGTGAGCTTCGGCTCCCGACCCTTCTCGTCACGCACGACTTCGAAGACGCCGCCGCCCTCGCCGACCGCGTCGGCGTGCTCGTCGAGGGACGGCTGCGGCAGCTCGGGCCTCCCGGCGACCTCCTGGCCGCTCCGAGCGACCCCTTCGTCGCGAGCTTCGCGGGCGCCAACCTTCTCGCGGGCGAGGCCGCCGCCGGCCCGAACGGGCTGACGGAGGTCCGGCTTTCGCTCGGCGGGACGGTCTACTCGGCGGACGAGGCTCGAGGCCCGGTCACCGTCTCGATCTTCCCGTGGGACGTCACGCTCGAAGAGGAGGTCGCGCAGGAGTCGGCGATGAACCACCTGCCCGGCGAGATCGTCTCGCTCGTCCCCGTCGGCAACCGGGTTCGCGTGCGGCTCGACCGGCTCACCGCCGAGGTGACGGGCGCCTCCGTCGAGCGCCTCGGCCTCCGACCCGGGCGCCGCGTCGTCGCCACCTTCAAGGCCACGCAGACCCGGCTGCTGTAGGACCCGGGGCTACTCGACGACCACGAGATCGGTGCCGAGCTCGCGCTCGACCTCGTCGGCGACGTCCACGCCGAACAGCTTTCCGAGGAAGCCGTGATGATGGGCGCCGAGGACGACGAGCGACGCCTTCCGTTCGCGGGCGGCGTCGACGATCGTCTTCGCGGGATCGCCGGCCGCCCAGACGTAGTCGGCCCGGACGCCCTCGTCCTCGGCCCGCTTGCGCGCGTGCTCGATCACCGGCTCGAGCTCGGGAGGGACGACCAGCGGGAGCGTCACGGGCGGACTGTCGTCGAGCGAGCCGAAGTTCTGCGGGCCCTCCGGGTCGAGCGGCATCGTGAGCACGGAGACGACAAGCAGGTCGGCATTCGCCTTCTTCGCCTCCTGGATGGCCCGCTCGAGCGCCCGCTTTGCAGGCTCCTTGTCGTCATAGCCGACGAGAATCGTCTTCGCCATCGCGGAGATGCTACTCGGGCCCGAACGGCTCGATCGGCGGGTTGGAGTGCGGCCCCTGCACGCCGGGCTGCCCGGTCACGCGCTCCGCGGCCTCCTCGTCGACGAGCACCGTGTACAGGTTCTTCGTCGGGTCGATCTCGACGACGCCGAACGACGGGTCCAGCTCGCCGGACTTGAGGCCGAGCTTGCGCCGGACGGTCGCCGCGGTGGCGTCGGCGGGCGCGAGCTCGAGTGTCAGCATCACCTTCCCGATGGAACGAGTTTAGGCCCCCGCCTCGTGCGGACGGTGGCGCGCGCCGTCGGCGTCGCCGCCCGCAGCGCCGAGACGAGCGCCGCCGCGTCGACCGCGCCGAAGCCGTTGTCGTAGTCGAACCCGGTGCGGCCGACGTCCTTCGCCGTGCGGCGAACGAGGCTGCGGAGCTGGGCGGGCGGCACCGTCCCCGCGCTCCAGCCCGACCGGACGGCTGCGATCAGGCCCGCGAGCGTGGGACACGCTGCCGACGTGCCGCTGTCCGCCTCACCCCGGCCGAAGACCTGCGAGCCCTTGTAGTGGGTGTAGGCGAGGACGTCCGGCTTCTGGTCGCTCAGCCGGCCCGGTCCCTGGCTGGAGTAGCCGACGCGCTTGCCTTTCGTATCCATGCCGGCCACGCTGAGGACGCTCGGATGCGAGTTCGCGCCGCAGATCGAGCGGGCGGCGCCGAACCCACAGCGGCCGTCGGGACACTCGCGGCCGCAGTTGCCGGCGGCGAACAGGATGTCGGCGCCGGCGGCGTCCAGGCCGGCGACGATGACGTTGAACGGGTGGCGCGGGTTGTCGGAGTAGTTGCCGGGATGCCCGACCGGGAAGTCCATCTCCGGCCGGAAGATGCCCCAGGAGTTCGAGACCACGAGCGCGCGCCGTGATGCCGGCATCGCCTGAGCGACGCGCATGAGCTTCGAGTACGCGAGCACCGCGTCCGAGAGGAGCCCCGCCATGACCGGCGTCGTCTCCTGTTGGGAGAGGAGGACGGCGTAGTCGATCAGCGTCGCCCCAGGCGCGGCGATGCCGGCGTCGTATGCGCACATCGTTCCGTGGTTGACCGGATGCTCGCCGGGCCTCGTCGCCACCCCGCCCGGCTTCCAGCTCTTGCGCCGGTTGAAGCTCGGGCTCTGGCCGCGCGACTCGAGGTAGGCGATGTTGACGCCGGTGTCGACGATCGCCAGCGTGACGCCCCGGCCGTCGAGCCGCCCTGCGGCGAGATCGCGGACCTGCAGGAGGCGCGCCACGTTGCGGTTCGTCCCGACCGGCGGGTCGCCGCCGCACGTCAGGCAGGTCTCGATGGTCGGATCCGAGAAGACGCCGAGGACGTCGGGGTGAGCGGTCGCCTCGGCGATCGCCCGTGCACCCTCAGGGCCGTCGGGGATCGTGCCGCGAACGAGGCGCGTCACCTCGTCCTGCGCGGTGGCGAAGGTTCGAGGAACGGTGAGCGAGAACGGGTCCGCGCCCTGCTCCGTGGTCCGTGGAGTCGGGACGGGCGTGGGTGCAAAGCTCGTGTCCAGCACGAAGCCGACGGGCAGCGCCGGTTGCGGTGCCGCGGCGCCGATCGAGGCCTCCAGTGCCTGCCCGAGCGGGCTCGCAGGGCGCAGCTGGAGCATGACTCTCATCGGTCCCGGCGATCCTACGACACCCTCTCTCGCCGGTCAGCTCGGGTCTCAGTCGGCCGTGTAGAGCGGCCCGTCGAAACGCCCTGTCACCAGTGGCCGCACCTCGCTGGTCGCCACGAGGTGGTAGAGGTGGCTCGTGCCGCCGAGGACGCCGGCGCCGACGTACTCGTTGAAGTCTCGGACAAGCCGACGGATCACAAAGCCCATGTCCGCGATCGCCCGCTGGATCGCGAGCGCGGCGCCCGGCCGCTTCGACCCGAACGAGAGGAGGACGTCGGCTCCCGCGCCTGCCAGCGCCTCGGCCGCACGCGAGAGGAAGAGAACGGCGCCCTCGACGGTGAAAGGCGGGTCCGTGACGACCGTGTCGAAGCCGCGCACCAGGGCGGGGGGAAGCGGCTCCCGGAGGTCATGGCGCACGTACGACACCGGAAACGGCGCGCTCGCCAGCTCGCGCCGGAGGAAGCGGATCACCCCGGGATCGAGGTCGAGCACGGCGAGCTCGGCGACGGTCCTTGCGCTGCCGAAGCTGCGCACGACGGCGTCGATCGCGAGCGAGACGAGGTCGTCGTCTCCGAGGAGCAGCACCCGACGGCCAATGAGCGCGTCAGCCTCGTACAGCGCGAGCACGCGCCGCAACTTCGTCTCGACGGTGCAGTGGCACTGGTCGAGCTCGGTTCGAAGCCGCGGCCCGGGACCGATCCGGCGCTCGAGGTCCGGGACGAGCCGGCTGAGCCGGCGCGGCACGGCGATCCCTCGTCCGTCACAGCGCCGGCACGAGGCGCCGCGGCCGAGCTCGAGCCTTGCCGGGGCGAAGAGACGGCGTCCCGCCGCCGTCAGCCGTGCCGGCCGCTCGTCGGCGACGATCGAGCGCTTCCGGAGCTCGCCGCACACAGCGGCGACGATCGGAACCGGCAGGTCCACCGTCCGGCTGACATGCCGGATCGAGACGGGCTCCAGGCGCGCCAGCGTCGAGATGACGGCTCGCACGCCGGCCTCCCCCTCCACGAGGCCGACGGCTGCGGCGACGTCGCCGACGACCTGACCCGCCTCAGCCAACTGCCCTCCGGATGCAGGTCACGTCCGCGCGCACCGCGTCGAGCTGCTCCGAGATCGATCGCAGGACTTCCTCGCCGCGCATGTCGCCGTACGTGAGCAGGTCGACGTTCGCGAGCGCGTACTCGGGCCAGGTGTGAATGCTCAGATGCGACTGCGCGAGGACGAGCACCCCCGTCACGGCGCCGTTCGCGAAGACGCAGAACTCCTCGCCGAGCACCGTTGCACCGCCGACCTCGGCGCCGTCGTAGAGGATCGCCTTGATCCGCTCCAGGTCGGTCAGCGTCGCGGCACGACGGACCCACACGTCCATCGCGTGCAGCCGCATGTTCGGTTTTCGGTGCTGCGTCCGGAGCTCGCCGCTCCGGGTGGAATGCTGGTCGAGCACGCACGTCTCCTTCGCGTCGGTGGCGGATCGAGGCGCCGCCCGCGACGAGGCGCTGGGCTCGAGTGGTACGCGGAGAGGTTGGCCTGGAGGCTTGGGAAGCTCAGGCGGCGCCGAGGAAGAGGGCCAGGGTCACAGTCATTTGCGCGCCTCCTTCCCGGTCGCTGACCGTTCGAGGGTAGCTGGGAGACGGAGAATGCGTCAAGCGCCGCCGCTGCCGATCGCTTGCAGCTCGGCCAGCTCGGGCTCGCCCAGACGGGCCAGCACGTCGGCCGCCTGCACGTTCTCGTGTACGTGCTCCGGGCGTGTGGCGCCGAACAAGACGGTTGCGACCCGCGGGTTCGCAAGCGTGAAGGCGAGCGCCAGCGCGGGCGGCGTCGTCTCCAGCCGGTCCGCGAGCTCGCTCAACGCGGGCGCTGCACGCAGCGCCGGCTGCAGCGCGGGGCGGTCGAGCTCGCCCGCAATGCGGCCACCCGCCGCCGGACCGGCCGCGTACTTCCCGGTGAGCGCACCACCGGCCAGCGCCGATGAGGCCACCACGCTTGCCTCGGCCTCGCTGAGCGCCCGTCCCATCGCCGCGTCCTCGACCGGCGACCGGAGCACGACGTTGTAGGGCAGCTGCGCCGCGCACGGCAACGGCAGCCGCTCCGCGCGCGCGACGCGGGCAGCTTCCGCGATCTGGTCCGCCGCCCAGTTGAGGACGCCCCACGAGCGGGCCTTTCCGGCCGCAATGAGGTCGGTAACCGCGCCGACGACCTCCGCCACCTCGAGCCCGTTCGGCGGTCGCTCCGAGTAGACGAGGTCGAGGTGGTCGAATCCCATCCGGCCGAGCGAGCCGTCCAGCTCCTGCGCGGCGGACTCGTCCGGCCAGAATTCCCACCAGAGCTTGTTCGAGACGACGACCTCGTCCCGATTCCACCCGGTGGCTCGAAACAGCTCGCCGAAGACCACCTCGGAGTAGCCGGTGCGAAGGGGCGCCTTGCCGGTGCGGTCGTTGTAACGGGCGTCGTCGAGGAAGTCGATGCCGCGTTCACGCGCCGCCTTCATCACCTGGACTCCTTGCTCGCGCGGGATGACCTCGAACGTCCTCCACGAGCCGAGGGCGACGATCGAGACGGCGATGCCCGAGGAGCCGACGCCCCGGTGCGCGAGCCGGTCGTCCACCGCCGCACCGTACCCTTCGGCGTGTGGAGGCCCCGACGTTCGAGCTCGTTGCCTCGTCGCTGCGCGCCGACGCGCAGGATTTCGCGACGTTCCTCGAGGCGCTCGCGGCGAAGCTCAGCGGGGCGCTGCCGGACGCCACGACGGTCGAGCGCGGTGGCCGACTGAGGGGCAGGCGGGTCGAGCGGATCCAGGTCGAGCTAGGCGAGAATCGGTACCGCCTCGAGGCCACGAAGGCCGGTCGCCCGCTCGCCTCGCGTGCTCGCGTCGTGCGCGGGATCGTGCTGAAGAACGACGAACTCCCACTCGACCAGTGGATCGACACGCTGAGCCGCGACCTCACGGCGGCGGCCGAGACGAGCGAGCGAAGCCGCGTCGCGCTCGAGCGGCTGCTGCACGAGTGATGCCGAAGCCGTTCGCGTCGACGCTTTCCGTGCCGGGCTTTCGGGCCGTGCGCGGGGCGGGCTTCTTCCCGCTCGGACAGGTGCAGGGCCTGTCGGTCTACCGGATCGGGTGGCAGCGGCTCCCGCAGCGAAAGATGCGTCGCGCCCTGCGACCGCAGTCGGTTCCGGGGCCGCTGATCGGGGGGACGAAGCAGTACTTCCCGAAGGGTTGGGACACCGCGGCTCAGTCCATCAGCGAGGGCATGTGGACGGAGCTCGAGCAGCAGACGGAGGCGTTCAACGAGGCCCGCCGGCTGGCGCTGGCGAGACTCCGTGACGCGGCGCGCGAAGCGGGCGCCGTCGCCGTCGTCGATCTGCACATTCGGCGTGGCCGCATCGGACATGCACGGCGAGCGATTCAGTTCTCCGCGATGGGAACCGCGCTCGGATCGGATCGCTACACGATCGGCGACGGCGAGGAAGCTCCGCTGACGAACCTGGGCGGTGCGGATTTCTGGAAGCTGGTCTCATCCGGCTACCGGCCGCTCGGCGTCGTCGGCGGCACGAGCGTGCTCTACGTCGTCTCGGGCCAGCGAACGCAGTGGGCGCGGACGCAGTTCGCTCCCCGGTCGCGGCGGAATCAGGAGTACCTCGACTACACGGACGGCCTGAACCATGCCCGCCGGCTCGCCCTCGCGCACGTGCGGAAGGAGGCGCGTGCTGTCGATGCAGCGGGAGTCCTCGCGCTCTCGCTCGACATGGAGCGGCACGACCCGGGCCTGCTAGCCGGCGAGCGGAGCGACCTTGTGGTCGCCGTCCACGCGCTCGGCACGGCGATCGCACCGATCGAGCGGGGCTCGCCGTCCGACGCCTACTACGCTCTCGACCTGGGAGGCCGATGAGCGACACCTACGACCCGACGTCCGTCGAGGGCATCCCCGAGCACGGCCAGGAGCGGCTGCGCCGCCTGCGCGAGTCCGGTCGGTTCTTCACCAGCGATCTGTCCGTCAACGAGTTCCTGCTCGTGAAGCAGGCGGGGTTCGAGCCGCTCGGCCTGGTGCTCGGCACGTCGATCTACCACATCGGCCTGCAGCTCAGGCGCTGGGGGAAGAACCAGGAGCTCGACGTGCTGACGCAGGCGATGTATCACGCGCGCGAGCTCGCCATGACGCGCATGGAGGAGGAGGCGGATCAGCTCGACGCGGACGGCGTCGTCGGAGTTCGCCTGGAGGTCGGCCGTCACGAGTGGGGCGGGGAGCTCGCCGAGTTCATCGCCATCGGCACCGCCGTCAAGCACGCCGAGGGCGAGCTCCACCGCGCGCCGAACGGCCGCCCGTTCACGAGCGACCTCTCCGGCCAGGATTTCTGGACGCTGCTCTCCGCCGGCTACCGGCCGGTCGGCCTCGTGCTCGGGAACTGCGTCTACCACATCGCCCACCAGAGCGTCGGCGGGTGGGTCCAGCGCATCGGCCGCAACCGTGAGATGCCGAACTACACCCAGGGCCTGTACGACGCGCGCGAGCTCGCGATGACCCGGATGCAGGTGGAGGCCGAGGCGCTCGGGGCCGAGGGAATCGTCGGCGTCGAGCTGCACGAGCGCAGCCACGGCTGGGGCTCGCACGTGCTCGAGTTCCTGGCCATCGGCACGGCGATCATTCCGATCCGTGACGATCACGAGATCGTCCCGCCCGCCCTCGTCCTCAACCTGAACGATCCTCCGCCGAAGCTGACCTGAGCCTCGGCTAGAGTTGGCGCCTTGCGCAGGCTCGGGGTCTTGATCGTCATGGTCGTCGTCGCGCTGACGGCGCTTTCCGCGGCTGCCGGTGGAACTGCTCGGCACAAGCCGCGCGTGACGTTCATCGGCGACTCGGTGGCGGGATCGATCCTCGAAAACCCCGCAGCGGCGCGGTATCTCGAGCGCTACTTCGACGCCCGGTTCGACCTTCAGGTCTGTCGGCGCCTCGTCGCGCCGAGCTGTGTCTACCAGGGCCACCAGCCGACGACGGCGCTCGAGGCCGTCCGTGCGCGACGCGGCCACCTCGGTCAGACGGTCGTCATCGACGTGGGCTACAACGACGACTCCTACGGCTACCGGCAGGGCGTCAACAAGATGATGCGGACGCTCCTGTCCGAGGGGGTCCGGACGGTGATCTGGACGACCCTGTTCGAGAACGGCAGCTCGTCGTACCACACGGTCTACATCCACAACAACCGCGTGATCCGCCAGGCGGCGAAGCGCTGGAAGCAGCTGCGCATCGCCGACTGGAACGCCCTATGTCAGGGCCATTCCTGGTTCGGTTCCGACGGCTTGCACCTGAACGGCCCTGGGTCGATGGCGCTCGCGCATCTCTTCCGGCAGGCGATCGGCAAGGCCCGGCTGCACTAGCGGCGGAGCTGGGAGGTGACGTCCGGCCGCTGATGTAACATAGGCTTATGTTGTCAAATAAGACAACAATAGAAGTGGACAACCGGGATCCGGCAAGTGAGATCTCGCCGGCACCACGGCCACCCCCGGGAAGCGTCGACCGGCTGTGAGAGCTGAATCAACAACGCGGACTCACGATCGACGCGGACACGACCCGAAACGGCAGCGGCGAACGGCTCGAGCCGGGCACCGGCCTGGACTGGTTCCTCGATTGCCTCGGCCCGCTAGGGTGCCGCCGTGGACTGGGCGCCCGCGGCCGACCGCTACGAGCGGATGACCTACAACCGGTGTGGCCGGAGCGGCCTTCGGCTGCCGGCGATCTCACTCGGGCTCTGGCACAACTTCGGGCACGACCGGCCCTTCGATACGAGTCGGGCGATCGTCCGGCGGGCGTTCGATCGCGGCGTCACGCACTTCGACCTCGCGAACAACTACGGGCCGCCGTACGGCTCGGCGGAGGAGAACTTCGGGCGCCTGCTGCGAAGCGATCTGGCGCCGTACCGCGACGAGCTCATCGTCTCGTCGAAGGCCGGCTACGACATGTGGCCGGGGCCGTACGGAGAGTGGGGCTCGCGAAAGTACGTGCTGGCGAGCCTCGACCAGAGCCTCCGTCGGCTCGGCCTCGACTACGTCGACATCTTCTACTCGCACCGATTCGACCCGGACACGCCGCTCGAGGAGACGATGGGCGCTCTGGACACGGCCGTCCGGCAGGGAAAGGCGCTCTACGTCGGCATCTCGTCGTACTCCGCCGCGAAGACGAGGGAGGCGGCGAAGATCCTGCGGCAGCTCGGCACGCCGCTCCTGATCCACCAGCCGTCGTACTCGCTGCTGAACCGCTGGATCGAGGACGAGCTTCTGGACGTCATCGGCGCGGAAGGGATCGGGTGCATCGCCTTCTCGCCGCTGGCCCAGGGCCTGCTGAGCACGCGTTATCTCGACGGCATCCCGGCCGGCTCACGGGCGAGCCGGGACAGCTCGCTCTCCTCTGACCAGCTCTCGGAGGAGACGCTCGCCAAGGTGCGTGGCTTGAACGAGATCGCGGGGCGGCGCGGCCAGACGCTGGCCCAGATGTCGCTCGCCTGGGTGCTTCGGGATCCGCGGATGACCTCGACGGTGATCGGCGCGAGCAGCGTCGCGCAGCTCGACGAGAATCTGGGCGCGCTCGATCGGCTCGACTTCTCGGCCGACGAGCTGGCCGAGATCGAGACCTTCGCGACCGAGAGCGCGATCAATATCTGGGCAGCCTCGAGCCGCACCTGACACAGCCGGGGAAGGATCGGCAGGGCTCCCCCGTCCTGTTGACACACGGCTAGGAGGCAGGGGAGATGACAGGGGGAGTCCAGAGCGCCGGGGCGGACATGGTGGTGGTGGGCGACCACGTCTCGTCCACGTGGGGGAGTTACCAGCTGCGCAGGGAGATCGACCGGGCGCGGGAAGAGATTGCCGAGCTCGCGCTCTCGGCGAGGGAGCGCTCCTCGGTGGAGTGGGCCCTGGCCGGAGCCGCGGCGCACGCGACGAGCGCGAGACCGGACAAGGGGCGCGTGGCGAAGCTTCTCGCCCGCGCGGTGGAGCTGCTCAAGGATGCGGGCGCACTTGCGTCCGCCGGCGCGGGCCTCGTCGTCACGCTGCGCCGGGCAGCGGCGCTGCTCGGTCCCCACGGCGCAACCGTGCTGGCGCTGATCTAGGCGCTACGCGACAGCCTTCGCGGGCTGGGCGGTCGCAACCCAGGCCTGGACGCACTCGCTGCGGCCCCGGAGTGTCAGCGTCCGTCCCTCGAGCTCGGACGTATCGAGCTCCGCTGCCGTGGCAGCGGCCGAGCTGACGAGGATCTCGCCGGGCCCGGCGGACGATGCGAGACGTGCGGCCGTGTTCGCTGCGTCTCCGAGCGCGGTGAAGTCGACCGCATCGCCCTCGCCGACCGTGCCGACGTACGCGACGCCGGTGTGGACGGCGGCGCCGACGCGGATCCAGGGATCCCCACCGTCGTTGCCCGTCCGCCGCAGCAAGGCGTGCGCAGCCTCGACCGCGCGCGCCGCATGGTTGGTGCCTGCGAAACCCGGGATGAAAAGCGCGACGACCTCGTCGCCCACGAACTTGTCGACGATCCCGTCTTGCCTGTCGATCTCGGCGGCCGCGACACCGTAGAAGCGGGCGATCAGGCGCGAGAAGTCCTGCGCCGCGGCCTGCTCGGCGAGAGCCGTCGACCCGCGGACGTCGGCGAAGAGGAGCGTGAGCTCGACCTCGGCGCCGCCGGGCTCCTTCTCCATGTGGCGAATGCACGCTCGGCACAGGCGCCGGTTGATCCGTGACGGAGCGAAGCCGAGGAAGCGAACGAGGAGCTTGCCGGGGCTCCCAAACGGGGCGTTGCATAGCTTGCAGCGCGGGTCGGAGGGGATCCAGCCGACGACTCGCCGCAGGCGTTGCACGGACTTGAGCTCGCCCATGAGCACCTGCCGCCACTGCTCGTCATGCTGGTTGCGCTCTTCCTCGGCCACGTCGCCATTGTTGCGCGAGCCCCGCGCGTGGGGCAACCGCCCGCCCGTCTACGTCACTTCGCGGAGCCGGCCCGATTCCACCTCGTAGACAAAGCCGCGCACTCGATCCTTCTTCGGGATGAACGGGCTCGCCTGAATGCGGCGGATCGATTGCCGAACGTCGTCCTCGAGATCCTTGAACGTCTCGGCGGCCCACTCCGGCTTGATGCCGGTCTGCTCCTGCACCTCGCGCCGGAACTCGTCGTCGTCGAACGTGAGCATCCCGCAGTCGGTGTGGTGGATGAGGATGACCTCCTCCGTGCCGAGCAGCCGCTGCGAGATCGCCAGCGAGCGGATCTCGTCGTCGGTGATCACACCGCCGGCGTTCCGGATCACGTGCGCCTCCCCCTCGTGCAGGCCGAGCAGTCCGTACACGTTGAGGCGCGCATCCATGCAGGCGACGATGGCGATCCGTCGGGCCGGCGGGAGCGGGAGGTGGGTCTTGTCGAAGTCTTCGGCATAGGTCTTCGCGTTTTCCACGAGCTCGTCGATCGTGCTCACGGCAGCCTCCTCGCCTCGCTTTACCTTTTGAAGCTGGAGACTACACTTTTTGAAGTGGGCCCGGAGGCCGCGGCACTAGGCCGCGGCCTCGAGCGGAATGCGCTCCTCCGCCGTCTCTGCCTGCTCCGCGGGCGGCTTCGCCCGCATGAGGACGGCGGCCAGCACCGCTCCTAGCAGCGCGAGCCCGGCAAGCAGGTAGAAGGCGGCGTGGAACCCGTCGGTCAGGGCAGTCCCGCCGAACGGCGACGCGCCGGGGTGCGCGCCGACGTAGTGCGACGTGATGGTGGCCGCGATCGAGGACGTGATCGCGACGCCCACCGCGCCGCCGACCTGTTGGCTCGTGTTGATCAGGCCCGAAGCGACGCCGGCGTCGCGCGGCTGGATGCCGGTCAGCGCCGCGATGGCGGTCGGCACGAACGTGAATGCAAGCCCGATGCCGCCGATGAGCATGGCCGGGAACAGGTCGAAGAAGTAGTGCCCGTCCACGGGTAGGCGCGTGTACAGCAGCAGTGCGACGGCCGAGAGCGTGAGCCCGACCGGCAGGATCCGGCGGACGCCGATCCGTGTAACGAGACCCTGGACGACGTTCGCGAAGACGATGATCGCGAGCGTCATCGTCAGGTACGCAACACCGGTCTTGAGCGCCGAGTAGTGCAGGACCTCCTGCATGTACAGCGTCAGCAGGAAGAACTGCGAGAACGCGGCGGCGCCGTTCAGAAGTCCCGTCACGTTGGCCGCGCGCAGCGTCGGCAGGCGGAAGAGCCGCAGCGGAAGCAGCGGCGCCTTCGACCGCCACTCGATCACGACGAAGGCGATGCCGAGTGCGGCGGAGGCGGCGAGCAGACCGATCGTCTCGGCGGTCGCCCAGCCGTGCTGCGACGCGCGCGTGAGCGCGTAGACGAGCAGCATCAGCGCGCCGGTAACCGACGCGGCACCGGCTGCGTCGAAGTGGCGGTGCTCGAGCTGCGCCCGGCTCTCGCGGAGCAGCCACGGGCTGACCGCGACGATGAGGACGCCGACCGGGACGTTGATGAAGAAGATCCACGACCAGTTGAGCGACGTCGTCAGTAGGCCGCCGAGCAGGACCCCGGTCGCCCCGCCGCTGCCGGACACCGCTCCCCAGACGCCGAGCGCGATGTTCCGCTCACGCCCCTCGGCGAAGGTCGTGGTCAGGATCGAGAGCGCGGCGGGCGCGAGCAGCGCGGCGCCGAGCCCCTGCAAGGCGCGGAACGCGATCAGGGAAGCTTCGGACCACGCGAGCCCGGCGCTCAGCGAGCTGATCGTGAACAGGACGATGCCCGCGATGAACATGCGCCGGCGCCCGATGAGGTCCCCCATGCGGCCGCCGAGCAGAAGCACGCCGCCGAACATGATCGAGTACGCGGTGACTACCCACTGCAGGCTTTCCTGCGTGAAGTGGAGGTCGCTGCGAATCGACGGAAGCGCGACGTTCACGATCGCGACGTCGAGCACGACCATGAACTGGGCCGCCACGACGACCGCGAGCGCGAGCCAGCGCCGCCGGTCGGCGGTCCGAGCGATCGATGATGTTGCGAGCCCGAGAGCACTCATTCGGTTTCTCCCTAAATCGTTTACGAAAACAACCGTATCAGAACAAAACGATCTGCTGCGCTACACTTGTTTGCGTGACATCGACTGCAGCTGACGTTCGAGAGCGGGTTCAGCCGCGCATCCCGCGCGAGCTGCTCGACAGCCCGGGGTTCCTCCTCGGACGCCTCGGCTATGCGCTCAAGCAGCGCTCGATCAAGGAGTTCGAGCAGGCGGGACTGAACCCGTACTACTACAGCGTCCTCGCGCTGCTCGACGAGGGCGCCTGCCAGTCGCAGGCGACGATGGCCGAGGCGCTTCGGCTCGACCGGAGCCAGCTCGTCGGGCTTCTCGACGAGATGGAGGAGCGCGAGCTGATCGAGCGACGGCGTGACCGCACCGACCGCCGCCGCCATGTCGTCAGCCTGACTGCCGGCGGGCGGCGCGTCCTCGCCGAGTGCCGCACGATCAGGAAGCGCCTCGAGAGCGAATTCCTTGCCCCGCTGGACGAAGAGAAGCGCGCGACGCTGCACTCGTTGCTGCTCGAGCTCGCTGCGCACTCCGATCCCCGCTTTGCGCGGGAGGCGAGAGGCTGATCATGCCCCCGAAGGTCACCAAGACCGACGAGGAGTGGCGCCGGCAGCTGACGCCGCAGCAGTACGAGATCATGCGCCGCCACGGCACGGAGCGGCCGTGGAGCGGCGAGCACAACCAGACGAAAGCGCCCGGCGTCTTCCGCTGCGCGGGCTGTGGCGCCGAGCTCTTCCGCTCGGACGCGAAGTTCGAGTCGGGCTCGGGCTGGCCGAGCTTCTACGAGCCGGCCGGCGCGGAGAGCATCGAGACGGAGGAGGACCGGAGCCTGTTCATGCGCCGGACGGAGGTGCATTGCGCCACCTGCGAGTCGCATCTCGGCCACGTCTTCGAGGACGGCCCCGACCCGACCGGGCTGCGCTACTGCATCAACTCCGTCTGTTTGGCGTTCGACGCCGACACTGACAACGGCTGACCTTTACAGCGGTTCACGTCGGAAGTGCGCAGGCGATCTCGGCGTGCGGCGCGTTTAGCTCGAGCGCAACGCTGACGGCCGACTGCATCGCGCCGCTCACCATCAACGCGAGCGGGATCACGGTCAACCTCGGCGGCCACAAGGTGATCTGCAACAGCAATGTCGAGGGGGTCGTCTTTGTCTTTGCGTCGCATTCGCGCCTGGAGAACGGTCGGGTGACGAGCGGGAGCGCGAGCTGCATGGACGGCCTCATCGTGGAAGGCTTCTCGAACCAAGTCCTGGGAGTTGGCGTCGACAGCGCCTCCGCCCAGGGCATCCTGGTCAACGGCGGCGGTAACCGCCTGACGGCGGTGGACTCGAGCTTCAACGGCAACGACGGCGTGATCGTCTTTGGCGACGGCAACGTGATCCGGAGCAGCCGCTTCACGCGGAACGGCGACGACGGAGCGAGCTTCTTCCAGGGCTCCGACAACATCCTCCAGCACAACTACGTCGCCTTCAACGCCGACAAGGGCATCATCTCCGGCTCGGACAGCACGATCATCTTCAACAACCAGTCGGCCTACAACGGCGTCGGGATCTATCTCTCCGACGGCTCGACGGGCACGGCCGTGAGCCTCAATCAGACCTACCGGAACAACGTCGGCATCCAGATCGCCACGTCCAACCACGACGTCGTGTCGTTCAACGGCTCGTATGTCAACTTCACCTGGGACATGCAGGACGACAACGCGAACTGCGATTCCGACATCTGGTTCGACAACCTCTTCGTCACGGCAAACCAGAGCTGCATCGGGTAGCGAGGCTTCACGCGTGAGGGTCGCCGTCACCGCACGGCGGCCCTCCGAACACGAGGATCGAGTCCCCGACACGCAGAAACTGCGGCGTGTCGCTGCTCAGATGTCCCCCTGACGAAAACCGGGCGGGGGCTTCCCTCGTACGAAATGCGCAGAGGGACCGATTTCAAACGCAGAAGGAGGGAAGCGATGAACCGAGCACGTCTCGGTCGCTGCGCGCTGGGCTTGGCGGTTGCAGTTACCGCGCTCGCCGGTGCTGCGACGACGCAGGCAGCGGACGACAACGTCTACACGGTGACGCCGCTCGTGTCGAACCAGCCGAATGTCGCCCTGCATCAGGACCCGAACCTGGTCAACGCCTGGGGCCTCGTCGCAGGGCCCGTGTCGCCGAGCCGGCCCAACGGGACCCCGTGGTGGGTCGCCGACAACGGGACGAGCGTCTCGACGCTGTACACCGGCAACGGGACAATCCTGCCGCTCGTCGTCAACGTGGGGCTCGACGTCCCGCCGGACAGCGCGCCGACAGGGATCGTCTTCAACGGCGGGTCCGACTTCAAGGTGTCGAACGGCGGGCCGTCGGCGCCGGCGGTCTTCATCTTCGACGCCGAGGACGGCGGCATCTACGGCTGGAACCCGACCGTCGCGCCGACGACGGCCGTCCCGGCGCCGATCCAGCAACCGCCGGGGGACGAGCACATCTACAAAGGGCTCGCGATCACGAGCAACATGCTCTACGCGACCGACTTCCACAACGGGGTCGTCGACGTCTTCGACGGATCGTGGAACCTCGTCGACCAGTTCACCGATCCCTTCATCCCGCGCGGCTTCGCGCCGTTCGGGATCCAGGCGATCAACGGCAACGTCTTCGTCACGTTCGCGAAGCAGGATGCGGACCGTGAGGATGACGTTGCCGGCATCGGGCTCGGCTTCGTCGACGAGTTCAGTCCGTCGGGGAATCTCGTCGCGCGGGTGGCGCAGCGCGGCCTGCTGAACGCGCCGTGGGGCCTGGCCTGGGCGCCCGACAACTTCGGCAAGTTCAGCGGCGACCTGCTCGTCGGCAACTTCGGCGACGGCCGCATCAACGCATTCCGCCAGACGCCGACCGGGCTGTTCGTGCCCGCCGGCCAGCTGAAGACCGGCAGCGGCGACCGGGTCGAGATCGACGGGCTGTGGGCCCTCGAGTTCGGCACCGGTGGAACAGCCGGGCCGACGAACTCGCTCTACTTCACCGCCGGGCCGAACGACGAGGAGGACGGGCTCTTCGGCTCGATTACCGCCGGGTAGCCGTCCGCAGGTGACCCAGGGGGCGGGCGGGCGGCGTCCGCCCCCTCACCACCCCCTTTGGGTGGCTCGGACCGAGCCCTTGGGCCGTTGTCGAGCGCGGCGTAGCTCCCTAACGTCCGCCATGGACAGGGAGAGGGGACGACGGCCCTCCTTCCTCGCCTCGACCCCGGCGGAATCCCTCCCGCCGCGAGCAACACGGCGTCGTCCCCTCGCCTCCTCCTTCCCGACCGGCGGAGCAGCGCCGGCGGGCGGTCGTGCGCGTTTCGCGTCCGTCCGCCCGGGAACCCTCGCCTCGGAAGGAGGCGCGTCATGCCGAACAAGCGAGCAAGCGTGAAGAACGAGAAGCAATACGAGGGGCTCCGCAAGAAGGGGATGTCGAAGGAGCGCGCGGCGAAGATCGCGAACTCCCCCGGTGCCTCGAGCCGCGGCGGCAAGAAATCGGGCTCGAAGAAGAGCTGAGCCCCGCGGGGGCTGGGCGCCGCGCGGCGCCCGGCCCGCACACGCCCTGTTTTCGCCAGAACTCTCCTCTCTCGACAGGAGGAGGTGAGGTGACGCTACTGCGTTCTGCGGTCCTGCTCGCCGCGCTGGTGCGCTCGCCCTCGTCGGCCAGGCTTCTGCGGCGAGCGGAGGCAGGCAGGGTTCGAGGTGTATTGCGCACCACCCGAACTACGTCGAGGACGTGTTCGAGGTCTCGTATGCCGCGGGCTGCTCCGGTCACGACGAGCCCGAGCTCGACCCGGTGTCCAGCGCGTCCGCACTCGGCCAAGAACTTCACCTGGAAGTTCGTGCTCCCGAGCGACGGTGCCTTCCCGGTGTCGGCGGTCGGGCCGACGTTCTGGTTCGGCGGCACGGTCACCGACCTTAAGAGCCTCTTTGGCCAGGCGTTCCTCGAGGTGCAGTTCTATCCGGACGCCGAGGTGCGGAACTGCACGCCCAACGGCGGACTCGTCGTCGACTACGCGCCGAACACGTACTCGGTCTGCTCGCCGGTCTGGAGCATTCACACGACCGGCCAGAAACCGGTCTACCACGAGCCGGCCGCCTTCAACGCGATGTTTACGAACGGCGCGAAGCACCAGGCGATGCTGATGCACGCCGGCGACACGATCGACATCCACTTCCACGTCGTGTCGCAGAGCAAGGGCTGGCACATCGACGTGACGGACGAGACCACGAACCAGACAGGGACGATCGTCCTGAACAGCGCCGACGGCCCGCTGCTTCCGGCGTACGACAAGCAGGAGATCGGCAACTCGCTCGGCTGGGGCCTCGTCGACGACACGCCGAACTCGTTCGTGTGGGAGATCGGCCACACGTCGCCGTTCACGAGCCCGGCGAGCCAGTACTGCATTCCGGGGCAGACGTTCTGCCTGTCGTTCGACGCGCCTCCATGGCAGGGCACGCTGCCGATCCAGATCAAGTCCGTCACGTTCGACAGCGACCACTCGCAGGCCTCCACGTGGGCGACGGTGTCAGACACGGGCGGCAAGGCCGAGATCCTCGGGAACTCGTTCGTCGGCCCGACCCTGTGTTCGGGCTACGGCGGCCGGTTCTGCGTCTACCCGCACTACACGCTGGGGACGAGCGGCTTCCACTACGGGTTCGGGTTCCCGGACGACGTCAACGACCTGATGGGCGTCGATCAGTTCGCCCAGACGCTCGAGTGCGGTGGGCCCTTCGGCCCGAACAGCACCTACTGCGACACGGTCGTCGTCCCGTAAGCCTCCGGCGGGGGCGCCTACGAAGGGTGCGGGCGCCCCTAGGCCTCTTCGCTCTCGACCTCGGCCCGCCCGCCGAGCGGGTGATCCTGGACACGTGTGGCGGCCTCTCGGCGCCTCTGTCGTTCTTCCTCGGCGAGGCGGTCGAACCTCGTGTCCTCGGTGACCGCGCTCTCCTGCTCGCGGGCCTCCGGGCCGGGCGCGACGTCGGGGCGGTTCGGGTCGAGCGGCAGCGTCGGCTCCGCGGCTGGGCCGGCCGGTGGTGACGCCGTCTCGGCGCGGCGACGCAGGTACATGACGACCGCGCCTGCGATCGCGGCGCCCAGGACGAGAAGTACGAGACGTCTCATGTCGGATCGCTACCCCTCAGCAT
>JBKPNC010000038.1:0-10416 GCA_046732435.1 Actinomycetota bacterium | reverse complement strand
CCGTCGGCGCGGAGGTCACGAAGCCAGCTGTCGGATTCCTGGTCACGGGCGACGCCGGCGTGCGGCCGCATTCGCTTCATGGGCGTTTCGTCCATCGTGTGCCGGAGATACGGGCGGCTCGTGCAGTCGGTTCGCTCGCGGACCGAACCGGTCACGCGCTAAGCCGTATTGGCGCGGCGATCGCCGCACAATGGCGCGAGCTTAAGGCCGCGGGGATCGGCCATTCAGCCCGCACGACCGCAGGCACCGGTACGCGAGGTGAAGGTCGCCGAGGGCGTCCCGGTCACTGGCTCGCCGCGCAACTCGGGCACTCGAAGAAGGGCCTGACGCTCGACGTCTATTCTCACCTCCTAATCGGCGAGGGGCGGTGACTAGGTGAGGTCGGAGGGCGGCCGTGTTTGGCCGCCGCCGGGTCGAGGAACGACGGGATGGTGGAGGCGCCGTTTCCCTGCGAAGGGCGGGTCGCCTATCGATTATCCAGCGGCATAAGGAGGAGAGCCGTGAAAAAGATCGTCGTGGCCGTTCTCGCCGGTGTCTTTGCTGCGGGGGCGATAGCAGCGTCTGCGGCTGCCATCGCGTCCGCGTCTGGTTCCGGTCACATCGTGTTCGGACCGAACGAGGAGTTCATCACATTCAGTGCGAAGAGCAATGGGACCGGGACTGCCAGCGGAACCGCAGTAATTCATGACATCACCGCGGGCGTTACGGCGAAACTCGACATCAACTGTCTCAACATCGTGGGTACTACGGCGACGATCAGCGGCATCGTCACGAACTCAAGCGACCCGACGCTCCTCGGGTTCGAGGGAATCTTCCAGGTGGTTGACAACGGCGAAGGCACAAGCGCGCCCGACTTGATGAGCCTCGCGAATTTCCATGAGGTCGGCGTCGGGAGCGACTGCAGCGTCCCCGGTGAGTTCGATCTTGTCCCGCTGACAAGCGGAAACGTGCAGGTGCGCTGAGAGCGAAACGCCGCGGGCAACCTCACGGTCTCCTCAGCAAGTCACGAGACCGGCGCGCCTTCGGGCATGCCCTTGTCGCTCCTGGTGGTCCCGTATCGACCTATCCGCAGTAAACCACTGCTCACAGCGTTTCGGCGCTTTCCGGCAAGGAAAAAAGCGACCGCGCAACCAAGCCACAACCTGCATGGTTGCGTGGCGCTGCTGCCACTGTTGCCGCCGGATGCTGCCCGCGTGACGGCCCGGTGGCGGCCCCATCTGCTCCGCGCTTCTCGCTTGAGTCGGCCGGCTTCTTCTCGGTCGAGCCATCGGCCTGCCGCTCGGCTGTAGTTGACGGCGCCCACTACGTATTAGATGCACGCTAACAACGATCGGGCCGATGAAGATGGCTGCGTACGCGGCATACGCAAGTGCGAGGAACATGTTGACGCCGGCCGAGAGCAAGATCAGGGAAGCAAAGCCGGCGGCTCCGAGCAGCAAAACGGCGACTCCGCGGGCGTCGAGACTTTCCGCGGTGATCGGCAAGCGCTCTATAACAACCCCGAAGAAGAGCGCTAAGAATCCCCAGATCAGACCGCCGTCAACCATCACCTGCTGAAAGTGGCTCCCGACCGCACGCTCGTGAAGGAAATCGAGCGCATTCGCCTCGGCAGCCGTCAACACGACGATGCTGGTCGCGGGAACCACACTAAGCAACATCGGAGGCACCCCTCGTGGTCGCCGCCATGCCTCGAAGAAGAAGAGCGCCATTAGGACGGGAATGACGGTCGCCACGGTGGCGTAGTAGTGGCGTTGAACGACATCACTCCGATCATCGAACTGATTGTCACGTCGGCAGACGACGGAAGTGGCGCGGAAACTCTCAACCATTGGTTGAGAGTGGACGAAATAGGCGCGCTGAATGCGGCCGGAATCGCCCTAGACAAGCCAGTTTCCGGGTCACACGCGAATAGAATCCAAACGTGGACGAAATGCGCGTTCGCCTGGCGCGGGGCGGCTGTCGCCGACTCGTCCTCGCGAGCCCCGATCCCCCGGGTCACATGAATCGATCACCGGTCGTTAACCGACCGGGTTCCGGCTCATTCGTCGGTCGATTGATCGGCTGGAGTTCGGGCGCGCGGGCACGTCGCTCAAAGACATGCTCGGCGAGGGTCTTCGCGGGTGGCATGTCGCTACGAAGGTAGCCACGTGGGGTCGTCGTTGGTTCGCTGCGCGAATCCCTTCACGAATGAAAGCGACGAGCAGGCGAAGGGCTGCCCTCCCCCCAATAGCAGGGGCCGGTGGTCGCGGTCACCGTGACCTGCCACCCCAGCCGCCGGAGTCGGTCCTCCAAGTCGGCCGGGCGGTGTGGAACCTTGACCGAGAGATACGGGGTGCCGTCATTCAGCGACGACGGATCGTCGTCGACGACTCGCCTTCAATCAGCTCGTCCGGCGTCCGGTAGGCATCGTCGACGAAGAAGACGCGTCCCGCCGGCCGCAGGCAGTCCGCGACGAAGGACCAGAAGGCGTCGAAGCGATCCAGCGGCACGTGTGAGATCCAGAAGCTGAAGAAGACGACGTCGTAGCGGCGGTCCGGCGTCCACGCGAACACGTCGGCCTGGACGAAGCGCACGCGTTCATCCCCGACGCGTGCCTTTGCACGGGCGAGCATCTCCGGGGCCGCGTCCACCGCGGTGACGCTGTTCGCGTGGTGGAGCAGACGCTCGGTCCACGCTCCTGGACCGCACGCTAGCTCGAGCACGTCGCCGGTCGGCTGGAAGGCGTCGAGCGCGGCGATCAGCTCGTCTTCGCCGGGTCCCGCAATGGCGTGGTTCTCGTACTCAGCCGCGATTGCGCGGTAGTACGCGATCTGCTCGACGAGAAGCGGATCGCTCTCATCTGGCCTGCTCATCGCATCCTCATACGAACCCGCGGACCCCCACCCGCGTAGTATCCGCTGCCTGCTGGAACAAACGCGCTGACGACGATCGGCGTGCCGCTCACAGGCACGATGAGGCGGCCGCCCGTCATGTCGACGTTGCCTCGTACTGGGAGAAGCGCGGTGACCCGCGACGCGCGGATTGGAACGTCGGAATGCGCAACCGGAACGCGCCGCCGCAGAACTCGAGCGAGACCGCGCGGAACTCGAAGAGGCCGACCCGCGCTGAAGAGGTCATCAATGATCACGTCTCGACGCTTGCGAGCAAGTCGAACCACCCGAGTCGACACTTTTGAGACGAAATGCGCGGTCGTCTGGCGCGGGGGCGGGGAGCTGAAACTCCTCTCGAGGCACCCATCCCGGCTCGCGTGGATGAGTGGTTAGCGTTCGAGCAAGACCGAGGACCGCGGCACCTCGCAGTTACGCAAGAACAGAGGCGCCGGGCGTCGGTCTGCCCCGTCGACAGCGGGGGGCCTATACGGCAGACGGGACCGAAGTCGGCGTCCCGCAGGGCCATTTAGCCAGGCGAACGCTCCATCACCTGCGCGAACGCCCACTCATGCCCCTGTGGGTCACGGCAGCTATAGCGACGGTGCCCGAACGGAAGATCAACGAGCTCCTCGACGATCGTCGCGCCCGCCTTCTTCGCACGCGCGTAATGCTCGTCAACCGCCGGCACGAGCACGTAGACAAGCGCGGTCTTGCCGACCTCGGCTGGATTGCGAAACCCCTCCGGTGCCTGACCAGCGTAGATGCGGCCGCCGAGCTCGGTCTCGAACTCGAGATGGAGACCGCCGGCAGCACCAACCTGCCGATCAAGCTCCCTGAACCCAAACGCACCGGTCAGGAACGCGGAGGCCGCTTCGCCGTCCTCGTAGAGCAAGTAGGGCGTAACCGTCTGTGTCATCCGCGCCAAGCTACACGCGGACCTGCTGCCCTGTCTTGGAAAAAAGTTACGCACCGCAGGAGGGCGATCCGGCGTCCTCCCCCGTGCGGGCGTTCACGTCCGATGAGGCCTTCGACGTCCTCGGCCGGGTCGCCTGCGGGTGCCGAAGTCTGCGACGGCAGCGACACTGGCGCGAGGCGCCCGCGCTTCGACCACGCCTTGCAGCCATGGGATCTGACCTTCACCGGCGGCCCTCGCGCCGATTACGTCGTCGGCCAATAGTGCGGGTGTCGTTAGCGCCGACCAGTACTTGCTGCGCCAGGACCGCGAGTCAACTCACCTTTACCGAGAAGGCACGACCAGCCACATTAGCGGCGATACCCTCTCACGATGCCCGACGAGAGGCCGGAGCCGATGACGGCGGCGCAGAAACGGCAGCTCGAGTCGGAGCTCGCGCAGCTGGAAGGCCCGCGCCGCGCCGAGGTCATCCAGGCGATCGCGACGGCCCGCGGCTTCGGCGACCTATCCGAGAACTTTGAGTACCACGCTGCGAAGCACGAACAAGGCCTACTGGAGCACCGGATCAGGTCGATTCGCGACCGGTTGGTCAGCGCCGTGCTCGTCGAGCAGGAGCCGTCCACGAGCGGGCAGGTCGGCATCGGCTCTACCGTCGAGATCGAGGACGACACGGGCGAACGGATGACGGTCGAGATCTCGAGTGTCGGTGGCGTCTCCCCCAACTCGCCGCTCGGTCGCGCCCTGCTCGGCGCGAAGCCGGACGACGAGGTCGACGTCGACGCGCCACGCGGCTCCTGGCGGGCACGCGTGATTGCGGTCGGCGGCCGCCAGGCCTAGTGATCGACCACGTCACGACCCGGCGTCGAATCGTGGAGATCTGAGCGCCCAGCGAGAAGGGCACGATCAGCGCGCCGCAACGGACGGCCAACCCGATGGCGCAGGACTCGAGCTTAATGCCGCAGGGTCATCAGCTCGATGCCCCTGACATCAGGGCCGAGGCGGCTCCGGGGCGCGCAAGCAGAGCAGAGCCCGAACGGCTGGGTAGGCGAACGAGAAGCACATACCGCCGATCCTCCCGCGTCACGCGCCGAGAGGTCGCGACCGGGGTAATGGCACCATTCCCGGGAGAGGAAGACCACGCTTGCTCGTGTACCGCACGGTTGCGCCGAACGCCAGCAGGTCGGCGTGCACGGCGACGCCGTTCGACCGCGGACGCCGCCGCCCCTAGCCGGTCTGGGAGCCAGCGAAGGTTTTCCGGTGCGAAAAGTGAGGCGGCCGCCGTCGATCGAGTGACCGCCGGTGATCGCCGAGGAGGAAGCCGACCACAGCGCAGGCGGGGCTACCTCGGTAGGGTGCGCCCGAAAGCACGTCGACCGGAAAGGAGTCCGATGTGGCCGGTAAAAAGCGTCCGAAGTCGTCGGCCCAGGCCGTGAAGAAAACGCCGGCGAAGCCCAAGCGACCGAAGAAGACTTCGCGCGGCAAGTAACAACAGCGGTCAACGGGCACGGGCAGGGGCCACAGCATCCGACGGATCGCCGCCGCCGCCGGCGTCTCCCACATCTGCATCTTGCAGCTGACACGCGGTGCCTGACTGCTTGGTGCCAGCGACGAAGCGCGCGTGGCGCTCACGCATCCGGTCGACCGCAAGAGAGCACCGCAGCCGCCGAAGCGACTAGCGGCTTGGGCGACGTCGGCGAGGCGCTACTGGCCGGGAAGCTCCTTCCGTGGGAAATACCCGTGCACGTGTGTGGCCCCGTGCGTGGCCCCTAGCCTGGTTGCGCTGACTGACCTGACGACCAAAAGGGGGCGATTAGCAGCCAGTTCGAGGATGGGCCGCGCAGGACTCGAACCTGCAACCTTGGGATTAAGAGTACGCGGGGTCGTGAGTGTCTACTTGACCAAAACTCGACCACAGCCCTCAGGCGTTTCCACCCAGGAAACAGAAAAGACCGCTTTTGCGGCCCTTTCGTTGGTGGAGCTAGCCGGACTCGAACCGGCGACCTCCTGGGAGCGATGACTGCGTACTGGTGTTCGCCTTGAAGAGCTACTTGACCAAAAACTTGACCAGGCCCTCAAGCGTTTCCACCCAGGAAACAGAAAAGGCCGCTTTTGCGGCCCTTTCGTGGTGGAGCTAGCCGGACTCGAACCGGCGACCTCCTGGGTGCGATCCAGGCGCTCTCCCAGCTGAGCTATAGCCCCGCGCTCGTGACAGTCTAGCCCTCGGCCGCAGGAGTCGCGGCCGCGGGCTCAAGGCCTTCGAAGAGCTTGCCCTCCCGGATCCTTTGCGCCATCTCCTTCGATTCGGCGCGGTAGGCCTTGCCGTCCTCGAACCCGATCCAGGGATAGCGCTTCTGGCCCGTGGCCGCGATCGTGGCCTGGCGCTTCGACTTCAGATAGGGCTCTTTGACGATCTCGTAGTCGATTCCCATCTCGTCGAGCGCCTTCTGGACCCGCCAGCAGGGATGCCCGCCGACCTTCACCCAGAGGTTGCTGCACCGGTGGAGCTTGATCGCCATCGTCCTCCTCCCTGCTCGCCAGCGCACGCCTACGATACCGCCGTGCGGGCGGTCGTCCTCGATGACACGGGACAGCCTGCTCTCGCGGAAATCGGCGAGCCCGCGGGCTCGGGGGAGCTCATGGCGGTGCAGGCGTGCGGGCTCTGCGGCTCGGACGTGGAGAAGCTCGGCTCGGCGCACGCCGGCACGGTGCTGGGGCACGAGGTGGTGGCGCGAACGGACGACGATCGCAGGCTCGCCCTCGTGCATCACCGTCCCTGCGGCAGGTGCGCCAGGTGCCGAGCGGGGCACGAGTCGACGTGCGAGCAGTTCGCCGCCAGCACGATCGTGCCCGGCGGCTTCGCCGAGCGGGTGCGCGCAATCGACGGGGTCGAGCTGCCGGACGCGGTCGACGACGTCGCCGGGACCTTCGCCGAGCCGCTCGCCTGCGTGCTTCGGGGCGCCGAACGCGTTCCGTGCGGGCGCGTGCTCGTCGTCGGCCACGGCTTCGTCGGCCGCCTCTTCGCGGCCGTGCTCCGCCAGCGCGGCGACGAGGTGTTCGTCCGAGACGTCGCTCTCGACCGTGACGGCGCTCGGCCGGACGGGCCTGTCGACGCGGCGGTCCTGTGCGCCCCCGGCGGCGCCGCGGACGCGCTCGCGTCCCTCGAGCCGGGCGGGACGCTGCTCGTGTTCGCCTCGGGCAGCGCGCTCGACACGGACCTCGTCTATCGGCGCGAGCTGCAGGTCGTTGGCTCGCGCTCAGCGACCCCGGCCCACCTGCGGCGGGCGGTCGAGCTCTTGCCCGCGCTCGAACCCATCGAGACGGAGGTGCTTCCGCTCGAGCGCTTCTCCGAGGGCCTCGAGCTCTATCGCTCGGGACGCGCGCTCAAGGTGGTCTTCACGCCGTGACGCGGCCGCCGCAGAGCCGAGCCGGCGGCGCGCCGTGACGAAGTCGACACACATTCGGAACAGTGGCGTGCGGCGGGCTCCGCTAGCGTGTCTGCAGGGGTCCCGGGGGACCCCTTGGGGTGAGTTAAAGGGACGCCCGAGGAAGCTCGAGCCCTGCGCGCGCTGATCTTCCACGCGCCCGGGGACGTGCGGCTCGAAGAGGTCCCCGAGCCCGAGCCGGCGCCCGGCGACGTCGTCGTCGAAGTCGAGGTGGCGCTCACGGACGCCACCGACGCGAAAGCCTTCAAGCGTGGACACCCGGTGCTGCTCGGGCCGCCGCCGAGCCGCTTCGGGCACGAGTTCTGCGGCATCGACACGGCCACCGGCCGGCGCGTCGTGGCGGCCAACTCGGCACCCTGCGGAGAATGCGCGGCCTGCCGTCGCGGACAGGAGACGCTTTGCGACTCGCTGCTGCCGCTCCTGAACGGCGCATACGCCGAGCTCCTGCTCGTCCCGGAGCGCATCGCGCGCGTGAACCTGCACCGCGTCCCCGACGTGCTCGAACCCGAGGTCGCCGCCCTCCTCGAGCCGCTCGCATGCTGCCTGCATGCGGTCGACGTCGCTGGGATCTCCGAGGGCGACCGCGTCGCCGTGCTCGGCGCGGGGCCGAACGGGCTGATGCTCTGCGCCTGCATCCGTGACACCGGTGCGACGCCCATCGTCGTCGGCGGGCGCGCCGAGCGCCGCGAGCTCGCGCCGCACTTCGGCGCGGTCGCCGGTGACGGGCATTCGGCCGACGTCGTCGTCGAGGCGGCCGGGACGCCCGACGCGTGGACGGCGGCCGTCGAGCTCGTCCGCCCCGGAGGTACCGTCCTCTTCTTCGGCGGCCTCCCCGGCGGGACGACCGTCCCGGTCGACGCCACGCGGCTGCACTATCAGGAGCTGACCCTCCGCGGCTCGTTCCACCACACGCCGCGCTCCGTCCGCGCCGCACTCGCGTTTCTCGCGAGCGCCGCCTATCCGTGGAAGCGGCTGATCACGCACGAGGTCGGACTCGAGGGAGTCGCACCGCTCCTGGCCGATCCCCCGCGAGACCTTCTCAAGGCGGCGGTGCGCCCGTGAGCCCCCGGGTGCTCTCGCAGCGCGAGCTGAACCGCGCCCTGCTCGCGCGGCAGTTGCTCCTGGAACGTTCGACATTACCCCCGACGCGAGCGCTCGAGCGCGTAGCCGGCCTGCAGGCGCAGGAGCGGATGCCGCCTTTCATCGGTCTCTGGTCACGACTCGAGCGCTTCCGCGCCGACGAGCTGACGGAGGCGCTCCAGCGGCGCCGCGCGGTCAAGGGGACGCTCATGCGAGGCACCCTGCATGTCGTCAGCGCGCGCGACTACCTCCTCTTCATGCCCGCGCTGTTGCCGACGATCCAGCGGATGTGGAGCAGCTACCTTCGCGACCGTGAGCTCGTCGGAGACGTCGACGAGCTGACGCGCCGGGCACTCGCGTACGCCGTGGAGCCGCGGACGAACACCGAGATGCGCCGGCACCTCGACGGCGACGACGAGTGGTGGCGCGTCCGTCGGCACGCAGCGTTCGTTCACGTTCCCGGCAACGATCGTTGGGCGTTTCCGCGACTCCCGCGGCTCGTCGCGGCAACTGCCTGGCTTCGGCGCCCACTCGCGAGCACCGAAGCGGGCCGATCCCATCTGATCCGGCGCTACCTGGCCGCCTTCGGTCCCGCGACGCTCGCCGACGTCTCGGCATGGAGCGGCGTCGCGGTCGCGCAACTTCGCCCGGTCCTCGAGCAGCTGCCTCTCCGCCGCTTCGCCGACAAGCACGGCCGCGACCTCTTCGACGTCAGCAAGGGACCGGTTCCGGACGCGGATACCCCTGCTCCGGTCCGGCTGCTTCCCGCGTTCGACAACCTGATCCTGTCCCACCGCGATCGCACCCGCGTGATCGTCGACGAACACCGGCGGATCGTGATTCGCGGTGGGCTCGTCGACCCCGTCTTCCTCGTCGACGGTTTCGTCGCCGGACGGTGGCAGCTCGTCGACGGCCGGGTCGAGCTCGAGCCGTTCGAGCGGCTCAGCATCGCGACCGAGCGGGCGCTTCGGCGCGAGGGCGACCAGCTTGCCGCCTTCGCCGCGTGACCGAGCGCGTCCTCACGACCCGCGATCTCAACCGTGCCCTGCTTGCGCGCCAGCAACTGCTGCGGCGCGTGCGGCTATCCATTCCGCGTGCCGTCGAGCAGATGGGCGGGATCCAGGCCCAGTACGCGCCGTCCGCGTACATCGCCCTGTGGACGCGGCTCGAACGCTTCGAGCTCGCGCAGCTGACGCGAGCGCTCCATCGGAAGACGGTGATCCAGGGCACGCTGCTCCGTGGCACGATCCACATCGTTTCGCGGCGCGACTACTGGCTCTGGGCCGAGGCCATCCGCGAACCGGACCGCGTCTGGCTGGCCCGGGTCGCTCCCGACATCGCCGCGCTCGACCTCCGGGCCGAGGAGGAGAAGCTCCGCAACGCGTTCCGCGACGGCCCGCGAACGCGGGACGAGCTGATCGACCTCATCGGTCGCGATGCGTGGTTGGGAGCGAAGGTCAACCTCGTCCGCGTGCCGCCGTCCGGCACGTGGGAACGCCGCCGCGCGAATCTGTACGCCCTCGCGGAGGATTGGGTGGGGCCACGGAACGCGACGCCCGAGCAGGGGGTCGAGCTGCTCGTTCGCCGCTACCTCGCCGCATTCGGCCCCGCCCGTCCGGCGGACATCCGCCAGTGGGCGAGGCTCGCACCCGGTGCCGTCGAGGCGGCGGCGGAACGGGTGCCGCTCCGCACCTCCCGAGACGAGCACGGCCGGACGCTCGTTGACCTACGCCGCGCGCCGTTGCCCGAAAAGGACACTCGAGCGCCCGCACGCCTGCTCCCGACCTGGGACGCCGCGCTCCTCGTCCACGCCCGACGTACAGCGATCCTGCCGGAGGAGCTCCGGCCGCTCGTCTTCAACTCGAAGAATCCCGCGTCGCTCTCGACCTTCCTCGTTGACGGCGCCGTCGCCGGCTGTTGGCGGATCGAGCGCTCCGGCGACCGGGCAACACTCGAGCTGACTCCTTTCCGGCGCCTCGACAAGGCGACCTGCGCTGACCTCGAAGCCGAGGGCCTCCGGCTCGCCCGGCTCGTCGAGCCGGACGCGCTCAGCTACCGAGCTCGACGGAGGCGCTGGGCCGGATAAGTGTGATCCCGTCGCGCACGGTCA
>JBKPNC010000037.1:0-19668 GCA_046732435.1 Actinomycetota bacterium | reverse complement strand
GGCTCCTCCTCGTGGATGTCGACGAGCTCGGGATCCTGGCCGACGAGACGCACCTCGACGCGGCCGTCCGACATCTGGCCGTTCAGCTCGAGTGCCGCCTCGCCGAGGGCGTCGAGGAGTCGCATCGACAGCGAGCCCTGGATCGACACGGCGATCCGGCGCGCGGCCTCCGCGGTCTGCTCGTCCCCCAGCTCGGCGACGGCGGCGAGGTCGCCTCTCAGCGCTTCGACGAATCTCGACAGCTGCATGACATCACTATGACATCACTAATGACACCTGTCAAGTGTCTTTCCGGCGCCAGCGGAATGCAAACGTGCAGTCGCCTGACCCCCGCCGACCCCGGTCGTAGCAGGCGGGCGCACCATGGCGCGGCCATGCGACCACTGCCGCGGAAACCGGTTGCCGATGCGCGAATACAGGGGGTCAGACCCCACGCCAGGCGCAGCCGGCGCCCGCCGTTGCGATCCCCGACGGGCCGTCAGAGGTTGTAGTCGCGTCGGTAGATCGTTTTCAGGTGCTCGACGCGATCGACGTACGCCCGCGTCTCCGGAAACTGGATCCCGTTGCCCTCCTGACGCCACTCGTCGACCGTCCGCTGGCCGGCGTTGTACGCCGCAAGCGCCAGGCGCTCGTCGCGGTAGCGATCCAGCAGGTAGCGGAGGTACCAGGCGCCATAGCGGACATTCAGCTCCGGGTCGAGCAGGTCGTCGACCTTGAACTGGTTGCCCCCGGTCCGTGCCGCGATGCCTTCCGCCGTCGACGGCAGCAGTTGCATGAGCCCCACCGCGCCGGATGAGGACCGCGCGGTCGGCCGGAACTTGCTCTCCTGGTAGATGACTGCGGCCAGGAGTGCCGGATCGAGGCGGTAATTACGGGCGTGAGCGCGGACAATCGACTCGTACCGAAGCGGGTATCGCACCTTTTCGAACCAGCGCTGGGGCGTTCCTTGCACGAACGCGACGACGATGGCAACCGTCGCTCCCAGGACAAGGAGTGCGCCGAGCCGTCTCACCCCGAGCCTGTGAGCTTGCCGATGACGCCGGACACGAACCGATCGAGCTCCACCAGGGTCCCGTCGTTCACGTATGCGAAGTCTGCTCGTTTCACCTTGTCTTCGTCAGGGAGAAGGCGCCGGGAGCGATCATCGACCGACGTCCGTGCCCTGGACTTGCGTAGCGCTTCCGGGGCGGTGACCACGACGACCGCGTCGAAGCGCGCTTCCGCACCCGTCTCGTAGAGGAGCGGAACCTCGATCGCGCAGAGGTCAGGTGGGTCGTCGAGTGCGGCGAGAGCGTCGATCCAGGCGATCGACTCCTGCGCAACGCGTGGATGCAGCACGCTCTCGAGCCATTCGAGCTCCTCGCGCTCTCCGAACACGACCCCCGCAATGGCCTTGCGATCGAGCCGTCCGGCATCGTCCATCACGCGGTCTCCGAAGCGCTCGACGACCGCTCGTCGGACGTCGGCATCGTCGCGCAACAGCCGGTGGACGACGTCGTCGCTCGAAAGGGTCGGCGCCCCGTGACGTGCGAACGCGTGCAGCGCTTCCGTCTTCCCCGCGCCGATGCCGCCCGTGATGGCGACGGCGATCGGCCGCCGCGGGGGCACTACTGCGGCTGTTCGCCCGACGCTTCCGGCTGCGCCCGCGCGCGCTCGTCGGCCGTATCCGCTTCCGCCTCTGCCTCGGGTGCTTCCGCACCCGCGGCCTCGGCGTCCTCGTCTGGCGCTTCGACCTCGGCCTCCACGGTCTCGGCGGCGGGCTCGGCAGCGGGCTCGGCCACGCTCTCCGGCTGCGCGGTGTCGGCGGAGGCTTCGGCAGCAGGCTCGGCCACGGTCTCCGGCTCCGCCCCGGGGGGCGCCTCCGACTCGGGTTCTGGCTCAGCGGCGTCCACCGGCGGGCCGGCGGTGTCCTTGAAGACCTCCTCCGAGAGGTCGAGCTCCGGCGTCCCCTCGACCGGCTCCTCCTCCGGCTCCAGGCGAAGCTCCTCGGGGACACGCTTCAGCGACAGCGAGAGGCGGCGGCGGTCGGCGTCCATCTCGAGAATCAACACGCGGACACGGTCGCCCTGCGAGACGACCTCGCGCGGATTCTCGACGTGGTGCTGGGCCAACTCGGAGATGTGAACGAGCCCCTCGACACCCGGCAGGATCTCGACGAACGCCCCGAACGTCACCACCTTCGTCACCCGACCTTCGGCGACGTCGCCTTCCTGATACTGCTCGAGCACCTGCTGCCACGGGTCGGTCTGGGTCTGTTTGAGCCCGAGCGAGATGCGCTGGCGATCGCGGTCGATGTCGAGCACCTTCACCTTGACCTTCTGCCCGATCTCCAGCACCTCGGACGGGTGGTTGACGTGGCTCCACGAGAGCTCGGAAATGTGGATCAGGCCGTCCATCCCGTCGAGGTCGACGAATGCTCCAAAGTCGACGATGTTCGAGATCTGGCCCTCGACGACGTCACCCGGATTGAGCCGGTCGAGAATCGCCTGGCGCATTTCCTTGCGCTCGTCCTCGAGCACGGCTCGCCGCGAGAGCACGACGTTGTTTCGCGTTCGGTTGAGTTCGATCACCTTCGCCTGGAGCTCCTGTCCGAGGAACTCGTCGAGGTCCTGCACGCGGCGAATGTCGACGAGCGACGCAGGCAGGAACCCGCGCACCCCGAGGTCGAGGATCAGGCCGCCCTTGACCACCTCGATCACCCTGCCGGTCACGGGCCTGCCGGTCGTCTCGGCGTCCTCGATCTGCTTCCACGCGAGCTCGAAGCGGGCGCGCTTCTTCGACAGGATCAGGCGCCCCTCGGCGTCCTCCTTCGTGAGGACGAGTGCGTCGACCGGCTCGCCGATCTTGACCTCGTCCTCGGGGTTGACCGAGCGACGGATCGAGAGCTCGGCGACGGGGATGACCCCCTCCGACTTGTAGCCGATGTCGACGAGCACCTCGTCCTTGTCGACGCGAACCACGGTCCCGTGGACGACCTGGCCTTCCTCGATCTGCGGGAACGTCGCCTCGTAGTTCGGGATCCGCTCGCCGTCCGGCCCGGTGGTCCAGGCCGTCTCGTCGGAGAGCCGCTCGGGCGGCGACGAGGTCTCTTGTTGTGTAGGCATCGTGTCTTCAGGCATGGGCTAGAAGGCGCGCGCAGTATAGCTTCGGCCTCTTCAGCTCCCGAGCGCGGCGCCCCGAAGAAAGCGGCGAACCGCGTCGATGTATGCGTCCTGGGATTCGACGAAGCTCATGTGCCCGGCACCCTCGAGTACGACGAGCTCGCTGCCCTGGATGCCGTCGTGGAGCACCTGCGCCGCCCGCGTTGTCGTCGTTCGGTCCTCGCGTCCCGTCATCACGAGCGTCGGGCGTTCGATGCTCCGGAGAGCGGGGCGGAAGTCGAAGTTGCCGTACCCGGCGTTCGCGAAGTGGCGCAAGACGTCTGGCGTATGGATGGTCGCCGCGCCGAAGTCCTCCGGTGGGATGCCCGCGAAGTGGAACGGCATCTGGTCGCGGGTGAGTTGCGCCAGCTCCTCCTCCGTTTCGACGTGCTGCTCGCGCTCCCACGATTCCGCGATCGCCTTTCCGGCGTCGCCCATTGCTGCGAGCGAGGCGTCCACGTCCTCCATCAGCGCGTCGGAGGAGTCGCCGCCGCCTGAGATCACATAGGCATCAGCCGTTCCTACGTGGATCGCGTGCCAGGTGGCGATGATCGCGCCGAAGGAGTGACCGAGCACGGCGAAGCGGTCGACTCCCAGCGCCTCGGCCAGGAGGTCGACGTCGCGTGCGAACCGCTCGAGCGAGAGCGTTGCCGGGTCGACTCGGTCGCTGCGCCCCTGACCACGCTCGTCGACGTAGAGCAGACGAAACTCGTCGGCGAGCGGGTCGAGGTACGGGCGGAACATCGTGTGGTCCATCCCCGGCCCGCCGTGAAGGACGACGACCGGCGCGCCCGCGCCGACCGCCTCGACGAACATCCGGTACCCGTCCGAAAGCACCACGTCCATGGGCCTGACCCTACCGTGATATGCGCCCGGCCAGGCCGTGTCCGAACGGCGCACGCCCCGGGTCCTGACCCCACGATCGACCGCGGGGACTGCCACGTCCTACGGCCTGATCCGGGTCTGACCCCGCACCGACGTGCTGAGCCACGCGAACTGGCCCCGACGATCGAGACCAGGCTGATCGACTCGCGGTGGCGAAAGACGTGCCGCGAGCTTGTGCCCTGGCCTTTGCGGCCGTTTACTGAGGTCGCAGGAACAGGTGCCGGATCACCAAGTTCGTACCGATCCTCTGACGTCCGGCGCGGCCGCTACTTCGCTTCGTTCCAGTCGTCGCCGACGCCGATGTCGACGGCGAGCGGCGGATCGAGTGGGTAGGCGCCGCACATCTCCTGCCGCACGAGGTCGCGCACCGCGGCAACCTCGGCCTCTGGAACCTCGAGCAACAACTCATCGTGTACCTGCAGGACGAGCCGCGCGCCTCGCCCCTCGTCCCGCAGGCGCCGATGGATTGCCACCATCGCGACCTTGATGATGTCGGCGTTCGAGCCCTGCATGACGAAGTTGACCGCGTAGCGCTCGCCGAGGCCACGCGTCTGCCGGTTCTGGGCGCGGATCTCCGGCACCGGCCGCCGCCGTCCCATCAGGCTCGTCACGTATCCGTCCGAGCGCGCTCGCTCGATCGTTCGCTGGATGAAGTCCTGGACGTGCGGGAAGCGCGCGAGGTAGGCGTCGATGTAGGCCTGCGCCTCCTCGCGCGGGATCTCGAGATTCTCGGAGAGCCCGAACGCGGAGATGCCGTAAACGATCCCGAAGTTGATCATCTTCGCGATCGTCCGCTCGTCGCGCGTCAGCCTGGCGGGATCCTTGCCGAGCACCTCCGCCGCCGTCGCCGTGTGGATGTCCTCCCCGCGCTCGAACGCGTCGCGCAGCTTGGGCTCGCCCGACACGTGCGCCAGGATGCGCAGCTCGATCTGGGAGTAGTCCGCTGACATCAGCCGGTAGCCGTGCTCCGCGACGAACGCCGACCGCAGTTCGCGTCCGAGCTCCGTTCGGATCGGGATCGCCTGCAGATTCGGATTCGACGTCGAGAGACGCCCGGTCGACGCAACCGCCTGGTTGAACGTCGTGTGTAGGCGACCGTCCTCGCCGATCAGCCCGGGCAACGGCCCGAGGTACGTGTTGATCAGCTTCGTGTACTCGCGCCACTCCTCGATCACGGGCACGACCGGGTGCTCGTGGCGGATCGAGCGCAGCACGCGCGTGTCGGTCGAGTAGCCGGTCTTGCCCTTGCGCCCGGGTGTCAGCCCGAGGGTCTCGAAGAGGACGGCCGCGACCTGCTGGGTCGAGCCGAGCATGAACTCGGTTCCCGCTAGCTCGTACGCCGTGGACTCGAGCTCCTCGACACGGTCGGCGAGGCGGGCCGTGATCTCACCCATCCGGTAGGTGTCGATCTTGACGCCGACGTCCTCCATCGCCGCGAGGACAGTCGAGAGGGGCAGCTCGACGTCGCGGTAGAGGCGCTCGGCGCCTCGCTCGGCAACGCGGCCCGGCAGCACGTCGGCGAGCCGCAGGATCGCGGCCGCGCCGCGGACGAGCGCCTCGGTCTCTTCCTCGGCCCGCGGCTCCGGTACGAGCTCGAATCCGTACTCCGCCGCGAGCTCGTCGAGCACGTACGACGCCCGGCTGGGCTCGACGAGGTAAGCGGCCAGCATCACGTCCTCGGCCGGGACGCCGACGGCGCGAACGACCGGGCGCGGCAGGTCTTTGAAGTCGAAGGAGAGCAGCTCGCCCTGCCGGATCTTCTCGAGCGAGAGCGGCGCCACCACGACAGGCTCCCCAGAGCGTGCGACGGCCATACGGTCGCCCGCAACCTGAACCGCGACGCGGCCGTCCAGTGCGCCGACGTCGCCTTCGACCCACGGCACGGACTCCGCCTCGACACGCATCGCCGCCGCAGGAACCGCGTCGTCGAGCGTGTCGACCCGCTGCAGCAGACCGCGGAACTCGAAGCGGCGGAAGAGCTCCTTCAGGCGCGACCGGTCGGGCGGCGCGAGGACGAGGTCAGCCGGATCGCAATCGAGCTCGAGATCGCGCCGGAGCCGCGCAAGCGTCTTCGCCTCACGCGCTTGCTCGGCGTGGGTCCCGATCGCCTCGCGCCGCTTGGGCGTCAAATCGTCGACGTGCTCGAGGACGCCCTCGAGCGAGCCGTATTCGGCAACGAGCTGCCCGGCCGTCTTGTCACCGATCCCGGGAATGCCCGCGATGTTGTCTGACGTGTCGCCCTTGAGCGCGATGAAGTCGGGGATCTGTTCCGGCGTGATCCCGTACCGCGCCTCGACGCGCTCCGGGGTGTACACCTGCACGTCGGCGACGCCGCGGGGCGTCATCATCAGGCAAACGTTCTCGGAGCAGAGCTGGAACGCGTCGCGGTCGGTGGAGACGACGCACGTCTTGATCCCCTCCTCGTCCGCACGGGTGGCGAGCGTCGCGATGACGTCGTCGGCCTCCCAGCCCTCGAAGTCCAGATTCCGGTAACCGAACGCCTCGACGATCGGCCGGAAGTGCGGGAACTGCTCCCGGAGCAGGTCCGGCATGCCTTTCCGCTCGGCCTTGTACGCCTCGGAGATGTCCAGCCGGTGGACGGGCCGCGAATCCCACGCCACGGCGACGCCCTTCGGCCGGTAATCGACGAGCAGCTTGAAGAGCATGTTCGTGAACCCGAGCAGGGCGTTGGTCGCGAAGCCCTCCGTCGTCGCCAGCTCCTCGGGGAGCGCATAGAAGGCGCGGTACGCGAGGTTGTTGCCGTCGACGAGGAAGAGGTTGGCTTCGCGGGCAGGCGCGTCGTCGAGCTGGAGCTCGGCGCCGGTCAGAGTCTTCGGCATCAGGGCAAAGGTATCGTCCGGCGACGATGCCGGCACTTGCTCTCGAATCGTTCTCGGAGGCGCATCTCGACGCCGCCGGCGAGCTGCTCGCGGCCCGCCACAGGCGGCACCGGCAGGCCGAGCCGCTGCTGCCGTCGCGGTACGAAGAGCCGGCGGCCGCCCGGCAGGAGATCGAGGCGCTCCTGCTCGCGGACGGAGCGTCCGGCGCCGTCGCGATCCAGAGCGGTCGCGTCGTCGGCTACCTCCTCGGGATGCGCAAGGAGGAGGCGACCTGGGGACCGAATGTCTGGGTGGAGGCGGCGGGTCACGCCGCGGAGGAGCCCGAGACAATCAGGGACCTCTACGGTGCGGCTGCGTCTCGCTGGGTTGACGACGGGCGGACGCGGCACTACGTGCTCGTCCCTGCGACCGACCAGGCGCACGTCCGCGCATGGTTCCGCGTCGGCTTCGGACAGCAGCATGCGGCGGCCATCCGCGAGCTGACGCCCGTTGCGTGGCCCGACGGCGCACGGCCCGCGGAGCCGCGCGACGTGGAAGGAATGGTCGAGGTCGCGCCCACACTCGGCGAGCATCAACTGCTTTCGCCCGTCTTCTCGCAGCGGGCACCCACCGAGACGCCTGAAGAGCTTCGCGCGGAAATCGGCGACGATCTCGCCAACGAATCGATCGGCAGCGTCGTCGCCGAGGTGGACGGCCGGATCGTCGGCAACTTCGTCGTGGTGCCCGTCGAGATGTCGTCCGCGCATACGAGCCTGGCACGCCCGGACGGCGCTGCACACCTGGGCTACGCGGCGACACTGCCCGAGGTCCGCGGCTCCGGCGCCGGATTGGCGCTCACCCAGGCCTCATTTGCGTGGGCGTACGAGCGCGGCTATCGCATGATGGTCACCGACTGGCGGGTCACGAACCTGCTCTCGTCGCGCTTCTGGCCGAAGCGCGGCTTCCGCGAGACGTTCCTCCGCCTCTACCGCTCGATTCCCTAGTGGCGGTCGTCGTCCGACGAGCGGCTCCGCGCGACGCCGACGAGGTGCTGCAGCTGCTGGCCGAGCTCGGCCGCCCCGCAGTCGCGGAAGACTCGAGCCCGCAGCGCGACACCTATCTCGACCATCTCGTCGCCGACGACGCCACGATCTTCGTCGCGGACGACCTCGGCACGATCGCCGGTCTCGCCAGCCTCTGGATCAGGCCCCGCCTGAACTGGACCACCCCCGAGGCCTGGATTCCGGACCTCTACGTGGGCGACGAGTTCCGTCGCCGCGGTATCGCGCGGGCGCTCCTCGACGCCTGCGTGCGGGAGGCACGACGCCGCGGCTGTCACCGGCTGGTGCTCGAGTCTGGGCACGAGCGGGCCGCGGCTCACCAGCTCTACGAGCAGTACGGCTTCGTGCACCGCGGCCGATCCTACGGGCTCGGCCTCTAGTCCGAGTGCGGATTCCGCTCCTTGTCGGCACGCGGGTGTGGGTCGTGACTGTCCCCGAAGGCGCGGTCGTCCTCCGTCCGCCGCCCCCGCTCGCAGCCGTCGGTGATGTGGCTGCGGCCGTTCGGGACGCGCTCCGGTTTCCGCTCGCCGGCGAGCCGCTCGAGGCCGTCGTGCCACGAGGCGGCCGGGTGACGATCGTCGTCGAGCCGCCGTGCCTTCCCATTCCCGGTTCAGCGCTCGATCCTCGCCAGGCCGCGATCCAGGCCACGGTGGAGGAGCTGGAGCGGATCGGCGTGCCCGTCGCCCGCCAGACGATCCTCGTGGCCGCGGGCCTCGCACGACGGCCAGGCGGACGCGAGCTGGAGGCGCTCGTTCCGCCCGAGCTCGCCAGGAGGTTCCGCGGTCAGGTCGTTGTTCACGACGTCGAGGACGAGCGGCTCGCCGAGATCGGCGAGGCCGGAGGCAGGCCCATCCGGGTGAACCGGGCGCTCACGGAGGCGGACGCCGTCGTCACCGTGACGGCCGCCGAGACGCTGCTGCACGGCGGCCCCGCCGCGCTCCTCGCTGCGACGGGCGCTGCCACGATCCGGACCGCGTCCGCTGGTTCGCTGCTCGAGACGGCGGCGGCACCCGGTTGGGAGCTCGCGAGGGACGTCGAGCGCGCGCTCGAGGGTCTGACCCCGGTCCTCGGCGCGTCGCTCGTCCTCAATCTGCCGCGCATGACCGGGGCCTTGCGCGACTTCCCATTTGAGGAGGCAGCGGTGGAGCGGGTGACGCGATCGCCGGCGCGCCGGCTCTACGGACTTCTCCCGGCACCTGCGCGCGAGCGGGTTCTCCACGCCCTTCCGCTCGAGCTGACCGCGAGTGCGGCGTTCGCCGGGCCGCCCTCGGTCGCGCACGCCGAGGCGATGCTGCGCGCCGTCGAGGCGCGATCGGTCGAGCTCGAATCCCAGCTCGACGCGCTGGTTGTGCCGATCCCCCGCACGACGCCGTCGCTCCCTCGGGAGCGACCAAACCCATTGCTCGCGGCCTACCTCGGACTGGCGCTCGCCTTGCGCCTCTGGCGCGACCGACCGCCGATCGCCGAGGGCGGCACCGTGGTTCTGCTCCATCGCTTTCACCGTCGGTTCCGGCATCCGACGCAGCAGCCCTACCGCGCGCTGTTCGGGGCCGACCGGGTGACCCGAGACGCCGCCGGACTCGTCCGCGCCGAGCGCGAGGCGGCTGAGGATGAGCGTGCGCTCGACATGTACCGGTCCGGTCGAGCGTGTCACCCGCTGCTGCCGTTTGCCGACTGGGATGCGTGCCGCCCCGCGATCGACCATGCCGGCGCGGTCCTCGTGGCCGGGTGTCGGGACGCCCATGCCGCTCGCCAGCTGGGCTTCGTACCGACGCATGGTCTCGGCGCCGCGCTCGAGATGGCCCGCGGCCGCGCCGGTGGCGAGGCTCGGGTCGGGTTTCTGCTCGCGCCGCCGTACTTCCCGCTCTCGGTCGCGCCGGGGTCAGACCCCGTTAGGCGGTCCTAAAACCGCGGGGTCAGACCTGCTTAGGCGGACCTAAACACGGGGTCAGACGCTGGGGTCAGGCCCCGGGGTCAAACCAGGATCTTGGAGAGGAACTGCTTGGTGCGGGGCTCGCGGGGCTCGCGGAAGAAGTGCTCCGGCGTGCCCTCCTCGATGATCCGCCCCTCGTCCATCATCACGACGCGGTCGCCTACCTCGCGCGCGAAGCCCATCTCGTGGGTGACGACGATCATCGTCGTCTTGAAGTCGAGCGCGAGACCCTTCATGACGTCGAGCACCTCGCCGATCGTTTCCGGATCGAGCGCGCTCGTCGGTTCGTCGAAGAGCATCAGCGCCGGATTCATTGCCAGCGCCCGGGCGATCGCGACCCGCTGCTGCTGGCCTCCGGACAGTTTCCCCGGATAGACGTCCCGTTTGTCGGCGAGGCCGACGCGGCCGAGCAAAGCCTCGCCCTGGCGCCGCGCCTGCGCCGTCGGCGCGCGCCTGACCCGGATCGGCGCCTCGATGACGTTCTCGAGCGCCGTCATGTGCGGAAAGAGGTTGAAGCGTTGGAAGACCATCCCGATCTCGGCCCGCTGCCGCGCGATGTTCTTCTCGGAGTCCTCGACGAGCCTGCCGTCGCGTTCGCGATAGCCGATCAGGTGGCCGTTGACCTCGATCCGACCGCCGTCGATCTTCTCCAGGTGATTGATGCAGCGCAGGAATGTCGACTTTCCCGACCCCGACGGTCCGATGACCACGACGACCTCCCCTCGCCGCACGTCGAGGGAGATCCCCCGCAGCACCTCGAGGCGGCCGAACCGCTTGTGGACATCCTCGGCGTGGAGGACGAGGCCGCTGTCCGTCACCGCGCGCCGCGAGCCCAGGCGCCCACGGGCTGCCAGGCCTCCACGACGCGCTCGCGGAACGAGAGCTCGTCCCCCCGCTCGCTCACGGCCAGCTTCCGTTCGATCTGCGCTTGGATCAGGCTCCATCCCGTCGTCAACATCAGGTACCAGAAGGACACGGCCAGGAAGTACTCGACCGGCTGGAACGTGGTCGAGTAGTGCACGTCGGCGTCGCCGAAGATCTCGTAGACGCCGATGAAGAACAGGAGCGAGGTCGTCTTCAGCATGTTGTTGAACTCGTTCCCGAGCGGGGGGACGATCACGCGTGCGGCCTGCGGTAGGACGATCCGGCGCATGGCAAGGCGATGGGTCATTCCGAGCGACCGCGCCGCCTCCATCTGCCCCTTGTCGATCGCGTCGATCCCGGCACGAATGATCTCGCGCATATACGCCCCTTCGTTGACCCCGAGCGCGAGGATGCCGGCAATCGCCGCCCCGCCCAGCTGGAAGAGGCCGAAGTCGAGCGAGTTCGGAATCAGCGTGAAGCCGAAGAGCAGGTTGGCGCCGTAGTAGACGAAGAAGATCTGCACGATCACCGGCGTGCCGCGGAACACGAGCACGTAGGCGCCAGAGAGGAACTTCAGCGGCGAGATGCGCGACATGCGGAAAAGTGCCGCGATCAGGCCGAGCAGGATCCCCAGCAGCTGGGCCAGGACGGCGATGTAGACGGTCGTCCACAGCGCCCTGGCGAAGACGTGGTCAGGGTGGAAGATCCGCTGCCAGATGACGTGCCAGTCGACCGCCGCGAGCAGGTGCACGGGTCACTTCTTCATCGCGGCCGCGCTCATCTGCCACTTCGCGAGGATCTTCTTCATCGTCCCGTCGGCGTACATCGCGTCGATCGCCTTCTGCACTGCCAGCTTCAGCTCGCTGTCGCTCTTGCGGATCGCGATGCCGACCGGGATCGGGTTGACGACCTCCGGCTTCTTCGCGACGTCGAACGAGGACGGGTCCTTGCTCAGGTAGTACGAGACGACGGGCGAGTCGCCGAAGTACGCGTCGACCCGGCCGGTCTTGAGCGCGTTGGCCGCGTCGGTGTCCTTCGGGAACGTGACGACCTTGATGGCAGCCTTGCCCTGCGATTGCAGCTTCTTACTCTGCTCGTCGAGGTAGTCCTTGTTGGTCGTCCCGACCTCGACGGAGGCGCTCTTGCCGGCCAGGCTCGCGATGTCGGAGATGTTCTTCGGATTGCCCTTCTGGATCATGAAGGACTGCCCGACGTCGATGTAGTCGACGAAGGCGACCTGCTTGCGCCGCTCTGCGGTGTCGTTCATGCCGCTGATGATCGCGTCGCACTTCTTCGCGAGCAGCGCGGCGATGATCGCGTCGAAGCCCGTGTTGTCGAACTGCGCCTTGACGCCCATGCGCTTCGCGACCTCGGTGCCGATGTCGATGTCGGATCCGACCGGCTTCGTCCCCTGGTAGTACTCCTCGGGCGGGTACGTGATGTCGCTGCAGTAGACGATCTTTCCCGCGCTCTTGATGTTCGACGGCGCGGTGATTCCGGTGCTCGTCGTGGACTGGGTCGACGAGGACGAGGACTTGCTCCCCCCGCCTCCGCAGCCGGCCGCGGCAGTCGCCGCCGCAATGACGACAAGAAGGGCCGCGAAGGTGCGCTTCCGCGCAAGCATGGTCACTCCTTTCGAAAGTTTGCTGCACTCCCAGGGAACCCGGGCTCGCCCGGAAGCGTACGTGACAGGCGCGCCCGGTTTCAGCCACAACTGTTCGCGGGCCAGTCTCCGGTCGGACGCTTTGAGTTGATGCGCCGATCTCGTCCAGCAGAGCAGGACGGAATCGATCCCGCGTACGATGAACGGAGCGCCGAAGTGGCGGAATTGGCAGACGCGCCGGACTCAAAATCCGGTGGCCTTCGGGCCGTGTGGGTTCAAGTCCCACCTTCGGCACAGAAACGACCGGCGGTATTCCCCGCACGCGCAGCGCCCTCGGGCTGCTCCTCGGAGGCGTAGTTCTCGTCGAGCCGGGAAGGATCGCGCTGGCAATCGGACGAAAGGGGGCGAAGGTGGCCAGACAGGGTGACGTGCACGTCGTCTTCCGCGCGGATGCGAAGAAGTGGGCCGTCGAAGTGACGGGACGCGAGCGGGCAGCGAAGGTCACGACGGCCAAGAGCGAGGCCGAGCAGGCCGGTCGCGACCTCGCGAAACGCACCGGGGCGGAGCTACTCGTGCACGGCAAGGACGGCAAGATCCAGCGGCGCGACAGCCACGGGCGCGACCCGAGCTCCTCACGCGGGTAAGGAAAGCCCGCCGGCCGGGTGCACGATGCCGGGCGGTACCTTCGGCATCGGTTAGCTTTCGTCGATGGCGACGACGGTCGGCGTGCTCACCGGCGGCGGCGACTGCCCGGGCCTGAACGCGGTCATTCGGGCCGTCACGCGCCGGTCGCTCGATCGCGGCCACGAGGTGGTCGGCGTCCGCGAGGGCTGGCGCGGGCTCGTCGACGGGCGCTTCCAGGAGCTCGGGCGCCGTGAGATCTCGGGGATCCTGCCGCGCGGCGGCACGATCATCGGCACGACGCGGACGAACCCGTTCAAGGTCGAGGGCGGCGTCGAGAAGGTGCTGCGGAATTTCGGGCGCCAGGGCCTGGACGCGCTCGTCGCCATCGGCGGTGAGGACACCCTCGGCGTTGCCGCGCGCCTGTTCGCGGAGAACGACCTCCCCGTCGTCGGAGTGCCGAAGACGATCGACAACGACCTGTCCGCGACCGACTACACGTTCGGGTTTGACACGGCCGTCTTCATCGCCACGGAGGCGATCGACCGTCTGCACACGACCGCCGAGTCGCACAACCGCGTGATGGTCGTCGAGGTGATGGGGCGCCATACGGGCTGGATCGCCGTCATGAGCGGGATCGCCGGCGGCGCGGACGTGATCATGATTCCCGAGCATCCGATCACGGTCGAGGACGCGTGCGACCAGATTCGGCGGCGGCACGACCACGGCAAGGACTTCTCGATCGTGGTGGTCAGCGAGGGCTACGAGCTCACGTATTCGTCCGGCGAGCGCCGAGCCGTCACGCAGGAGGCCGCCCTGGACCAGTTCGGGCACGTTCGTTTCGGCGGGATCGGCGCCGAGCTCGCCCGCGAGATCGAGGAGCGGACCGGCTACGAGACGCGGGTCACCGTGCTGGGCCACGTCCAGCGGGGCGGATCGCCGACGCCGCGCGACCGGGTGCTCGCGACGCGCTACGGGCTGAAGGCGGCCGACCTCGTCGAGGAGGAGAAGTTCGGCCGGATGGCGGCGCTGCGGGGCGACGAGATCGTCGACGTCGCGCTCGCCGAGGCGGTCGCCGAGCAGAAGCGCGTGCCCGAGCAGTGGTACGGCGTCGCGCGCGCGTTCTTCGGCTGACCTAGACCTCGGGCCAGGGCTCGCCGACCAGCTCGGCGACGTCGACCGCGCGGACGAGCACGGCGTCGACCCCGGCCCGCTCGAGCGCGACGACCTCCTCCCGGCTCCGAACCGGAACGTCGGCGATCGCAAGCTTGCCGGCCGGCACGTCGGGGAGCAGCGCGAGCACGCGGTCGAGAGGATGCTCGTTGTCATCCGCGTCCCGTCCCGACAGCAGCAGCACCTCCGGATCCAGGCGGTCGAGCACGAGCGCCAGCTCGTCCTCGTCACGAACGTCGACCACGCACTCGAGCCCGAGCAGCGCGGCTTCGGTCTGGATCGCCTCGAGCGCCCCGTCGCCCTCGTCGGCATCCTCGACGACGAGGACCCACGCGTCGGCACCCGCGTCGGCGGCCGTCCGCGGCGAGCCGGCCGCTCGCCAGAGCAAGGGCAGCGACGTCGCCTCGCGAACCCCCGCGACTCGCTCCGCGAGCACGAGCCCTTCCGCGCCCTGCTCCTCCGCCGCACGGGCGCGCTCGAGGTTCGGCGCGTAGGCGATGACCGAGATCCCGTCACCCTCGGCGATCGCCTGGCTAAGACGCCGGATGCCGGCCTCGGGGTAGTCGCTCCGCTCGGTCACGTCGCCTAGACCCCGATCGGATGCCACACGGTCTTCATCTCGAGAAAGCGCTCGATCTCCCACGCGCTCTGGCCGTCCACGGCGCCGCGCACGACCCGCTTGACGTTCTCGGCGGCGAGCTGCTCGAGCTCCGCGACGTCGCCGTCCGCCCCGGACAGGTCGAGGGCGTTCACGTCCATGTGGCCCGCGAGCCACGGCGCGAGCTCGCGCTTGTACCCGGTGAGGACGTTGACGACCCCGCCCGGCACGTCCGCGGTCGCGAGCGCCTCGGAGAGCTCGATCGCCGCCAGCGGCCTCGCCTCCGACGCGACGACCACCGCCGTATTCCCCCCCACGATCACCGGCGCGAGGCGCGAGACCAGGCCCTCGAGGGCCGGCTGCTCGGGCGCGAGCACGCCCACGACTCCGGTCGGCTCAGGGATCGTGAAGTTGAAGTACGGGGCCGCAACCGGGTTCGCGCCGCCAAGGACCTGCGGCAGCTTGTCCGCCCAGCCGGCGTACCAGACCCAGCGATCGACACTGCGGTCGACCTCCTCGGCGCCTCCGGTCACCCGCGCGAGATCGGCGACCCGTGCCTCGAGCATCTCGGCGATTCGGTAGAGCACCTGTCCCCGGTTGTACGCGGTCATCGTCGACCACTTCCCGAACGCGCCGCGGGCCGCCTTGACGGCGTCGCGCAGGTCCTTGCGCGACGCCCGGGCGACGTTGTGCCCCTCCGCCTCGTACGAGCGGCCCGACTCCGAGCGCGGAAACGCGCCTCCGACGTAGAGCTTGTACGTCTTCCTGACGGGCAGCCGGCTCATTCGAAGTCCAGGTACGGCTCGAGCCCGTGCAGCCCGCCCTCGCGCCCGAAGCCGGACTCCTTGTAACCGCCGAACGGGGAGGCCGGGTCGAAGCGGTTGTACGTGTTCGCCCAGATGACGCCGGCGCGCAGACGCTGCGCCATCCAAAGGATCCGCGATCCCTTCTCGGTCCAGACGCCGGCCGAGAGCCCATAGGGCGTGTTGTTCGCCTTCTCGATCGCCTCGTCCGGCGTCCGGAAGGTGAGGACGGAGAGGACGGGCCCGAAGATCTCCTCCTGGGCGATCCGGTAGCTCTGCGCGACGTTCGTGAACACGGTCGGGACGAACCAGTACCCCTTCTCCGGCAGCCGGCAGGGCGGCTGGTAGATGTCGGCGCCCTCCTCCTCGCCGGCGCGGACGAGCTCGGTGATCTTGTCGAGCTGCTGCCGCGAGTTGATCGCGCCCACGTCGGTGTTCTTGTCGAGCGGGTCGCCGACGCGGAGCGTGCCCATGCGCCGCTTCAGCTTCCTGAGGACGTCCTCGTAGACCGACTCCTGGACGAACAGGCGCGAGCCGGCGCAGCAGACGTGCCCCTGGTTGAAGTAGATGCCGTTGACGATCCCCTCCACCGCCTGGTCGAGGGCGGCGTCGTCGAAGACGATGTTGGCCGCCTTCCCGCCGAGCTCGAGGGTCAGGCGCTTGCCGGTCCCCGCCAGCTGCCGCTGGATCGCCTTGCCGACCTCGGTCGAGCCGGTGAAGGCGATCTTGTCGACGTCCCGGTGGGTGACGATCTCGGCTCCGGTGCGCCCGTCTCCGGTGACGATGTTGACGACACCCGGCGGCAGTTCCGCCTGGCGGAGGACATCGCAGAAGAGGAGCGCGGAGAGCGGCGTCGTCTCCGCCGGCTTCAGGACGACCGTGTTGCCTGCCGCGAGCGCGGGGGCCACCTTCCAGGCCAGCATCAGCAGCGGGAAGTTCCAGGGGATGATCTGGCCGGCGACGCCGACCGGCCGCGGCGACCGGTTCGGGAACGCGTACTCGAGCTTGTCCGCCCAGCCCGCGTAGTAGAAGAAGTGCGCGGCCGCGAGCGGAAGGTCGACGTCGCGTGACTCCTTGATCGGCTTGCCGCCGTCGAGCGACTCGAGCACGGCGAACTCGCGTGACCGTTCCTGAAGGATGCGGGCGATGCGGAAGAGGTACTTCGCACGCTCGGCCGGAGACCGGTCGGACCAGCCGTCGGCGAGCGCCGTGCGGGCCGCCTGGACCGCGACGTCGACGTCCTCCGGCCCGGCGAACGCGACCTCCGCGAGCGGCTCCTCGCTCGCCGGGTCGACCGTGGTGAACCACTCGCCGGATCTCGGCTCCAGCCACTCGCCGCCGATGAACAGGGGGTACCGGTCCTTGATCGAGACGACATCGCGCGCCTCCGGCGCGGGTGCGTAGTCCCAGCCGGCCGGGACCGGCGCGCGGTCGGGCTTGCGATCGAGCTCAGCCATCGACGATCGGATCCTCAGTCAATCGTGAAGTAGTCGAGACTTTGGTACCGGCCGGTCTTCTCCTTGCGGAGTTGCATCAGCACGTCGTTCAGGAGCGACGACGCGCCGAGGCGGAAGAGCTCCGGCGTCAACCACTCCGGGCCGAGGGTCTCGTTGACGAGGACGAAGTGCTGCCAGGCCTGCTTCGCAGAGCGGATGCCGCCCGCCGCCTTCATCCCGACCATCCGGCCCGTCTCCTCGTACACGTCGCGAATCGCTTCGAGCATGACGAGCGTGACGGGCAGCGTCGCGGCGGGCGAGACCTTGCCGGTCGACGTCTTGACGAAGTCGGCGCCGCCGGCGATCGCGAGCAGCGAGGCGCGGCGGACGTTGTCGTACGTCCCGAGCTCGCCCGTCTCGAGGATCACCTTCAGGTGGGCCTCGCCGCAGGCGTCCTTCACGCGGACGATCTCGTCGTAGACCTTCGCGTAGCGGCCCGAGAGGAAGGCGCCGCGGTCGATGACCATGTCGATCTCGTCCGCGCCGAGCTCGACTGCGGCGCGGGTCTCCTCGACCTTGATCTCGGTCGGGGACTGACCGGACGGGAACGCCGTCGCGACCGAGGCGACCTTGACGCTCGTGCCGCGCGTGCGGTCGACCGCTGTCGGGACGAGGTTCGGGTAGACGCAGATCGCCGCCACAGAGGGCACGTCCGCATCGGACGGGTCGGGCCGGATGCCCTTGGTCGCGAGCGCCGCGACCTTTCCAGGCGTGTCCGCTCCCTCCAGGGTCGTCAGGTCCATGCACCGGACGGCCAGCTCGAGCGCGAAGACCTTCGCGTCGCGCTTGATCGACCGGCGTGCGAGCGATGCCGCGCGTTCCTCGACCGCAACCTGGTCGACAGAGCCGATGCGGGGAAGGCGAGGCTCGAGGGGCAGCTCGAAGCCCGCCGTGAGGGCCTTGGCCACGGCGCCAGTGTAGCCCGGCGGCGGCAGCAAGAGTTCGCGCCGCGGCAGTCCGGGTACGAGGACGGATGCGTGCGCGAGCAGCGAGTCGAGAGCTGGAGCGAGCTCCAGGAGCACCTCTACGAGGGCTCATGGCGCGACGAGCTCGGACGCTATCGATCCGACTACGCGTTTCGCGGCGAGGCGGGAGCCGGAGAGGAGCTCGTCACCAGCCTCGCCCGGCTGGGCGGGGACTACGGCGCCGTGGAGCAGCACCTCCTCCGGAACTTCAGGCGCTACGCGCGGCGCGAGGCGGTACCGGAAGACACGGTCTGGGACTGGCTCGCGGTCGGAAAGCACCACGGGCTGCCGACGCGACTGCTCGACTGGTCGCACTCCACGTATGTCGCACTGCACTTCGCCACCGTCGACGCGTACGAATGCGAGCGGGACGGCGTCGTCTGGATGGTCGACTACGTCGGAGCGCACCGATTGCTGGCCGACCGTCTGCGAGACCTTCTCCGGAGCGAGGGCTCGAACGTTTTCACCGAGATGCTCGACGAGACAGCGACGTCGCTCCCGGATCTCGACCGGCTTGCGGAGGACGAGGTGCTGCTGTTCTTCGAGCCGCCGGCGCTCGATGACCGCATCGTCAACCAGTACGCGCTCTTTTCGCTGATGTCGAGCCCCAGCGCAAGTGTCCGCGGCTGGCTCGAGAATCACGCCGACCTGACGCGGCGAATCGTCATCCCAGCGGCGCTCAAGCCCGAGGTGCGGGACAAGCTCGACCAGGCAAACGTCACCGAGCGCGTCCTCTTCCCCGGCCTCGACGGCCTCTCGGCCTGGCGGAAGCGCTACTACCGGCCGCGGGCCTGACCCCGGGGACCTGACCCCCCTACATGCCGAGGCGCTCGAGCATCGCCTCGTCGCGCCGCCAGCGGGGACGAACCCGGACGCGGAGGTCGAGAAACACCGGATGGCCGAGCAGCAACTCGATCTCGGGCCGGGCGCGCGTGCCGATCTCCCGCACCATCCTCCCTGCCTTGCCGACGAGGATCTGCTTCTGTGACTCGGTCTCCACGTAGAGCATCGCTCCGACGCGGTGGTCGGCGATCTCCTCGACCTCGACGGTGATCGCGTGCGGAACCTCCTCGCGCGTCAGCGCGAGGGCCTTCTCGCGGATCAGTTCCGCGACCTGCAGCTCGACGGGGAGATCGCTCCGCTGCTCGGGTGGGTAGTACGTCGGGCCTTCCGGCAAGAGCTCGACGAGCTCCTCGCGGAGCGCCGGAATTCCATCGCCGGTCCGTGCGCTGACCGGGTGGAGCGCGTGGAAGTCGCCGAGTGCGGCCGCCGTCGCCATCTGCTGGGCGATGTGACCGGGCTTCAGGCGGTCGACCTTGTTCACCGCGATCACGACAGGGACGCCGAGCCGAAACACCCGCTCGGCGATGAACCGGTCCCCGGCGCCGATGCGTTGGCGCGCGTCCACGACGAACAGCACCGCGTCGACGTCGTCGAGGCTCTCGTCGACGGTGCGCTGCATGCGCTCGGTAAGCGGATCGCGCGGGCGCTGGAACCCCGGCAGGTCGACCAGCACGAGCTGCGACGTCTCGTCTGTGACGACTCCCCGAATCCGGTGCCTGGTGGTTTGCGGCTTGTCGGAGACGATCGCGACCTTGCCGCCCGCCAGAGCGTTGACGAGCGTCGACTTGCCGACGTTCGGCCTGCCGGCGACGCCGACGAAGCCCGACCTCAAAGCTCGAACGTGTCGGGGAGCAGCTCCTCGGA
>JBKPNC010000036.1:0-20050 GCA_046732435.1 Actinomycetota bacterium | reverse complement strand
GACGACGGCGGCCGCAGCCGGGACGAGCGTCGCGCCCACCAGAAGGCCCGCGGCGAGGACGAGCCCGGCCGCCGGGAGGAATGCCGCGGTCGCGCCGACCGAGAGCGCACCCGCCGTCAGCGCGACCAGCGGCGGCCCGACGCCGCGGAGGTGAAGGTTCTGGAGCGAGTCCACGTCGGCCACGAAGCGCGAGAGCAGGTCGCCGCGCCGGTAGCTCTCCAACCCCGCCGGCGCCAACGGCTCGACCTGCTCATAGGCATAGCCGCGCACTCGGGTGAGCACACGGAAGGCCAGGTCGTGCGAGACCAGGCGCTCGAGGTAGCGCAGGATCGGACGGCCGAGGCCGAAGAACCGGACGGCGACGATCGCCGTCGTCAGCGACAGAACCGCGGGCCGCTCGGCCGCCCGTGAGATGAGGTAGCCGGCAGTGGCCATCAGCCCGACGCCGAATGCCACCGTCAGGGCGCCGAGGCCGACCGCGAGCGCGACCCAGACTCGCGGCGCCGCGGCAAGCGCCAGCAGGCGACGAAGCGTGGCGATCATGCCGCCGCCGTCGCCTCCGCGGGCAGGGCCCGGCCGAGCGCGAGTCTGACCAGTCGATCGGCGCGGCGGGCGAGCTCCGGCCGGTGGGCGATCAGAAGCATCGTCCGGCCGGCGCGCAGCCGTTCGATTGCCTGCGCCACCAGCTGGGCGCTCGCCGGGTCGAGGTCGGCGGTCGGCTCGTCGAGCACGACGAGCGGCGCGCCGCGGACGAACGCCCGTGCGACCGCGATCCGGCGGGATTCCCCGGCGGAGAGCGGCCGGCCGCCGTCACCGACCACCGTCTCGTATCCGCCCGGGAGCGCCTCCACGAACGCCTGAGCTCCCGCCAGCCGGGCCGCCTCGTGTACGCGCTCCTCCGACGCGCTCGGATCGCCGACCCGGATGTTGTCGGCAACCGTGCCCCGCAGCAGCGCCGGCCGCTGCGGCACCCAGGCGAGCCGGCGGCGCCAGCTCGTGGGATCGCACGCCGCCAGGTCGACGTCCCCGACGGAGATCCTGCCGCCCGACGGCGAGAGCAGACCCAGGAGCAGCGCGGCCACGGTGCTCTTCCCGGCGCCGCTCGCTCCCACGAGCGCCACCATCTCGCCCGGGGCGAGCTCGAGGTCGAGCTCGTCGAGAACAAGGCCGCGGCGCGCCGGGTAGGCGAACGAGACGCGCTCCAGGCGAACCGGAGCGGTCGCCGGGCTCGGTGCCGGATGCCGGCCGCCGACGGGAGCTCCGGACGGGGCGTCCAGGAGCGCGAAGATCCGATCGGCGACCGCGACACCGTCGGCGCTCGCGTGGTACTGCACGCCGAGCTGACGCAGCGGGAGATACAGCTCCGGGGCGAGCACGAGCACGGTCAGCCCGGCCTGGAGGCCGAGGCCACCGTCCGCGAGGCGGACGCCGACCGTCACGGCGACGAGCGCCACGCCGAGCGTCGCCGCGAGCTCGAGCACCGACCCGGACAGGAAGCTGACGCGGAGCGTTCTCATCGTTGCCCGGCGGTAGCGCTCGCCGACGTCCGCGAGCGTCGCGGCCTGCGCGCGGCCACGGTTGAACGCGCGCAGCGTCGGAAGGCCGCGAACGACGTCCAGGAAATGCGTCGACAGCAACCGGAGCGCCTGCCATCGCTCGCGCGTCCGCACCTCCGTGTACCGTCCGATCAGCCACATGAACACGGGAACGAGTGGGAGCGTGAGCAGCATGACCAGCGCTGACTCGAGATCGACGGACCCGACCCAGGCCAGGACGACGACCGGCACGAGGCATGCGAGCACGACCTGCGGCAGGTAGCGGGCGAAATACGCCTCCAGCCCGTCGATTCCCTGCACCGAAGCAGCGACGATCTCCCCTGCCTCCGCCCCGTCGAGCGCGACCGGTTGGCGGCGCACGCGCTGCTCGACGAGGGAGCGCCGCAACTGCGAGAGCACCGTCGACGCGGCACGACGGCCCGCGACCTCGAACCACCAGGCGAGAACCCCACGCCCTGCGAATGCGAGGACGAGAAGGAACACGTCGCCGCGAACGTCCCGCAGCGGCGCGCCGTGAAAGGCCCGCGCGACGATGTGGGCAAGCAGCGTCGCCTGCAGCAAGACCAGGCCCGCCGTCGCGATGCCGAGCGCAACGTCGACCGCGAGGAGCACCCGAACGGGGCGGGCGCGACGAAGAAGCCGCTGGTCGAGCGCGGGCATCGCGGCTAGCCGGCCGCCACCGGCACCGGCGTGAGCGGGGGATCCCCGCGGGCGATCGCGCGTAGATTGTCGACGACGAGCCGCGTCATCGCGTCCCGCGTTTGCCGCGTGGCGCTCCCGAGGTGCGGGGTGAGCACGACATTCGGCAGGTCGAAGAGCGCAGGAGGGACGTGCGGTTCGTACGCGAACACGTCGAGCCCGGCGCGGATGCGGCCGGATACCAGCTCCGCTATCAGCGCCTCCTCGTCGACGATCTCGCCGCGCGCAGTGTTGACGAAGCACGAGCCGTCGCGAAGGAGCCGCAGGCGGCGCGCGTCGATCATTCCGTCGGTCTCGTCCGTGAGCGGTACGTGCAGCGTGACGATCTCCGCCTCGGCGAGCAGCGTGTCGAGGAGGGCGTACTCGCCGAGGTCAGTCTCCGCCGGCCGGCGGGCCGTGTACAGGACCCGCATCCCGAACCCGCGGGCACGCTGCGCGACCGCGCGGCCGATTCGCCCCAGCCCGACGACGCCGAGCGTCGATCCCGTCACCTCCTCTGCAAGCCCTCCTTCCGACCAGGAGCTCGCCCACCGGCCCGATCGCACGAGCCGGTCTCCCTCGAGGATCTGACGCCGAACGGCGAGGATGAGCGCGAACGCGAGGTCGGCCGTCGCGGCGTCGAGGACCCCGGGCGTATTCGTCACCACCACGCCGCGCGAGGCACACGCCGCGATGTCGATGCGGTCGTAGCCGACCCCGAAGTTGGCCACTATGCGGAGCCTCGGCAGCAGCGACAACGGCACCGGCTCGTTCGCGACGATCAGGCCTTCGACGTCTCTCGGAACATCCACGTCCGCGAGCGGCCGCACCTCGACGTCGTCGAGCTCCTCGAAGGCCGGCCCGGGATAGCGACGGGTGGCAAGGACTTTCACGTCCGAAGAATCTAAGGTCCCGGCGTGCCCAGTGACCGTCTGAGCGCTCCGGAGTTCGAGGCGCTCTTCCACGAGGTGCGCGCCTGGGGAGCGTGGGGCGAGCGCTCCGCGCGAGGTGCCGTCAACGAGATCACCCCCGAGCGGGTCGTTGAGGCCGCGCGGCTCGTCCGCACCGGCGAGACGGTGTCGCTAGGGCAACCGCTGTACACGCAGGAGCGGGTCGACGTCCCGACGCCTGCCGACCACCACATGACCATGCTTCCCGAGGACGGCTCCGGGAGCCTTCGCTTCGCGAAGGACTACGTGGGACTCGACTACCACAACGAGAACCACAGCCACATCGATGCCTTCTCGCATGTGGCGTTCGAGGGCCGCTTCTTCGGCGGGGAGCCCGCCCAGATGGTCACCGAGCAGGGTGCCGGGGTCGGCTCGATCGAGCTGCTAAAGAACGGACTCGTCGGCCGCGGGGTGCTGCTCGACATCCCGCGCGCCCGCGGCGTCCTCTGGCTCGAGCCCGGTGAGAGTGTCGTGACGGAGGATCTCTGGCGCGCCGAGCGCGACCAGGGGCTGCAGCTGCAGGCCGGCGACGTCCTCCTCGTACGGACGGGGCACGCCCGGCGACGCGCCGAGCTGCCGCCGTGGGACTCGACCGTCGCGAAGCCGGGGCTGCATCCAAACGCCGTCCGGTTCCTCGCCGAGCGCCGCATCGCAGCGCTCGGTTCCGACGGCAACAACGACACGGCGCCGAGCGTGAGCGACGGCGCCGACTTCCCAATCCACGTCCTCGCGCTCAACGCGATGGGCGTCTACCTGTTTGACTACCTCCACCTGGAGGACCTCGCCGCCGCGTGCGAACGAGCGGGGCGCTGGGAGTTCCTCTTCGTCGCGGCGCCGCTTCGGATCCGCGGGGGCACCGGCTCACCGCTGAATCCGATCGCCGTGCTCTAGGCGGTGAACCTTGCCGAGTACCTCGTGCTGGCCTTCGTGTCGGCGCTGTGGCCGACGCTGGTCGCGGTCGTCATCTTCGCGCTGACGCGCGAGCGACCACAGCGGCTGCTACTCGGGTTCCTCGCGGGCGGCCTCTTGACGACGATCACGGTCGGGCTCGTGATCGTCTTCCTGCTCAGCGACTCCTCGATCGTGAACCAGTCGCGCTCGAAGACCAACCCCATCGTCGACTTCACCGTCGGTGGGCTCTGCCTCCTCGTGGCCTGGGTAGCCCGCCGGCGCGAGCATCGGCCGCTCCAGCCGAGGCCGAAGAAGCCCAAGAAGCCGAAGCGAGAAGGGCCCTCACGCACCGAGCGCGCGCTCGAGCGCGGCCCGCTCTTCGCATTTCTCCTCGCCATCGTCCTCAACCTCATGCCCGGGTTCTTCTACCTCGTCGCGCTCAAGGACATCGCCGAGGCCGACTATGCAGACGCCGTGAACGTCGTACTCGTCGTCGTCTTCTGCGTCCTCATGTTCATGCTGATCGAGCTTCCGATCCTGAGCTACGTCTTCGCGCCCGAGAAGACCGCGGCCTGGGCCAACGGGTTCAACACCTGGCTGCGCACGAACGCGCGGCACCTGATCCCCATCCTGGCCCTCGCCGTCGGAATCTTGCTGATCGTCCGAGGGATCGTCGCCTTGCTCTGAGCCCGCAGGCAGGAAACGCCGCGCGTGAGGCGAAGGCGCGAGCAGACGTTTGACTCTGCCACCGATGGGCGCGAGGATCGACAACCGCGCCAAGCCCAGCACCTCGACAGGAGGAACGATGTCTTCGATGCAAGAAATGGTCTACGCGAAGCGCCCCGCGTGGCTGACGTTCGTCGCGGTTGTGCTCTTCTCGGTCGCGTTTCTGCGCGTGATCTCGGCGATTTACTACTTCGCCGACAGCGCGCGGGTCAACCCGCTGTTGGACAACGGCGCGTTCTCTACCCACCTGTTCCTTTGGGGCTTGTGGGATCTGCTCATCGCGGCGCTCGCCTTCTTCGCGGCTTACTCGGTCCTTGCGGGAGAGGAGTTCGGGCGCATCGTCGGCTATGCGTGGGCGATCCTGACCATCGTCCAGAGCTTCCTGATCATCTCCTGGACGCCGTGGTTCGCCACCGCGATGCTCGTCGTCGCCGGCCTCGTCGTCTACGGCCTCGCCGTCACCTCGGGCTATCGGGAGGACGACTACGTTGCGCCGGTGACGCCCGGTCAGCCGGTCCCCTGACGCTCGGTCGCGGCCGACAGACCTTCCGCTCTTTCCGCTCTTTCCGCTTTTTCCGATTGTTCCGCTCCCCGGGCCGGAGGGCTCGGGGAGCGGCGGTCGCCCTCGTCCGCGCCGGCGCGCGCCTCGGCACCGATGACGCCTGCCACCACGTCGGAGCTCGTCAGCAGCACGGCACCTCCAACCAACGCGGCGAGCGACACGACGAGCGCTCCGCCGCCGAGGGGCGTCGAGCCCCAGTGTTCGTGAACGAGCACGGGAGCAAGGACGACCGGCACGATCGTCTCGATCGCGAGGATCGTCGGCGCGACCCGCGTCACCGGTTTGGTCTGCAGTGCCGTCATCTCGCTGAGGACGGCGAGCCCCGCGGCGCAGCCGGTCATCGCGAGCCAGGCCAGCAGCCAGCCCCACGTCCGTGCGTCGACCGCGTTGGTGAACAGCTTCGTCGCGATCGACATGGCCGAGAAGGCGAAGCCCGCACCAAGCACCGCGACGTAGCCGACGGCGTAGCGAGAGTGGAGCGCGCGAAGAATGTATGGAACGAGCGCAATCGCACCCAGCACGGCGAGGGCGACCGCGATCGTGAGCGACCCGGCCTGCTCGCTGGAGCGATCGGGCGCGGCCCAGACGACCCCGACCATCCCCAGCGCGATCGCGCCCATACCCGCAAGCTCTCGCCTCCCGACGGTCTCCCCGAGGAGCCGCCTTCCAGCGAAGACGAGCACGAGGAGCCCGGTCGCCAGGGCCGGCTGAACGACGGAAAGCGGGGCGAGCAGGAGGGCGAGCGCCTCGAACGGCCACCCGAGAAGACCCAGGCCCGTGCCGAGCAGCCAGCGTCCTCGGGAAATGAGCTGTCCGAAGAGCGACGGGTGAAGCGCGTGCTTCGACGCGACCGTGCGCGCCTCAAGCGCTTGAAACGCGATGCCAGCGTTGTACAGTGCGGACCCCGCGACCGCGGCTGCAAAGCCGAGAAGGAGTGACGTCATGGGATCCGCGACACAGTATCCCTCGGGCTGAGGCAACGACCCACCGCGACTTCGACTGCGGCCGCGACGACCTTGCAGAACAGAGCAGAGACAGCCGTCGGCCCCATGCCGCCCGTCGGCACGCCTGGGGCGCCGGACATCGAGCGCTTCGCCATCGGCTTCGACCACCGCGACCGTGAGCGCCTGCATGGGCTCTGGGAGCAGGCGCTCGATGCCGAGCGGTGGTCGGAAGGCCCGCTCGTCGAGGACTTCGAGACGAAGTGGGCGGCATGGAACGGCCTCCCCGCCGTGGCGTTCTCCAGCTGGGCCGGCGCGGCCATGGCCGCGCTCGAGTACGCCGAGGTCCGCGGGCAGACCGTACTGTGCCCCTCGAACACCTTCATGGCGGGTCCGCTTGCGATCGAGCGAGCCGGCGGAACGGTCGTCTTCGTCGACTGCAACCGCGACGACCTATGCGCTTCCCTATCGGATTTCGAGGCCAAGGCGCGCGCGCACCGACCCCGCGCGGCGATGCTCGCCCACATCGGCGGGCACCTCGCGTTCGAGGTCGAGGCGATCGCCGCCTTTTGCCGGGCGGAAGGCCTCTTCCTGATCGAAGACTGCGCGCACGCGCACGGCGCGTCCTGGAACGGGCGGCGCGCCGGTACGTGGGGCGACGCAGGGCTGTGGTCGTTCGCCGCCACCAAGACCGTGTCGACCGGCGAGGGCGGCATGCTCGTGTCGCCACACGCGGACGTCGTGCGCTTCGCGCGCGACTTCCGCAACTACGGAAAGCCCGACTATGCCGTCCCAGGCCTCAACTTCCGGATGAACGAGTTCACCGCTGCGCTCGGCATCGTCGGCGTCGATCGTCTCGACGAGATCGTGAGCTGGAAGAACGCGGCCGCACGCCGATCACTCGACCCGAGGTACCCCGCTCGTCTCCAGCTCCCACCTGGGATGATCTCGGGCTTCTACAAGTACATCGTCTTCGAGCCGCTCGATCGTTCCACCGGAAAGGTTTACGACACCCCCTGCCACCGCATCATGGGCCACCCGGACACGCTGAGGAACAGCGATTGGGTTGCGCAGAACCACTGGTGCGCACCGCTCTACTACCGACCCTCGGCCGCAGGCGACGACGAGGCCGCCGCCCTCGCATGAGAGTTCTCGTTACCGGTGGGTCCGGGTTCATCGGCTCTCACGTCGTCGATCGCCTGCTCGCGCACGGCTACGAGCCGCGGAACTTCGACCTCGTCTCGTCCCCGCACCACAACGGCGAGGTGAGGACGATGACCGGCGACCTCCTCGACGCCGAGTCGCTGCGGAGCGCGGTTCGCGGCTGCGATGCCGTCGTACACCTGGCCGCGGTCTCCGACGTGAACCAGGTGGTCGCCGATCCGACCCACGCCGAGATGGTCAACGTGCGCGGAACGAAGATCCTGCTCGAGGTCGCCCGTGCGGAGCAGGTCCAGCGACTCGTCTACGCCAGCACCATCTGGGTCTACGGCAACACGAACGGCGTCGGCCCGGTCGACGAGGAAGCGCCGCTCCCCCTCCCCGGACATCTCTACACGGCCACCAAGCTCGCCGGCGAGATGTACTGCCGCTCCTACGGTGAGCTGTACGGGCTCAAGCACACGATTCTTCGCTTCGGGATCCCGTACGGGCCGCGGTCGCGGCGCGCGGCCGTCGTTGCCGCCTTCGTGGAGCGGGCCCTGGCCGGCCAACCGCTCGTCATCACCGGCGACGGGAAGCAGTCGCGCCGGTTCGTCTACGTCGAGGACCTCGCCGACGGCATCGTGGCGGCCCTCCGTCCGGCGGCGGAAGGTCGGATCTACAACCTCGTGGGGCCGGAGAGCGTGAGTGTCGAGACGATCGCCGCCACGGTTCAAGAGCTGATCGGCACGGTTCCCATCGTCCACGTCGCATCTCGCCCGGGCGACCTTCGCGGTGCCGAAGTCTCCGGCCGGCGCGCGACGGAGGAGCTCGGCTGGCAGTCGGCAATGCCGTTCGCCGAGGGGGTCGGACGCTACATCACCTGGCTCCGGAACCATGGGGGAAACCAGGTTTCCCCCATGAGCCCCCTTCTCAACAGCACACGCGATCCTCACGAAGAGACTCCGCCGGGCAAAGCCCGGCTCCGAACCCATGGGGGGAAACCAGGTTTCCCCCCATGAGCCCCCTTCTTAACAGGCACACACGCCTTCGCGTGCGGTGACTCCGCCGGGCGAAGCCCGGCTCCGTCGGTCAAAGATCTTCAATCAGCGGAGCGGGCTTGGCCCCGGGAGGTGCAGCGCGTCAACTCAAAGCGACCGAGCCGAAGGCGACAGGAGCTAGGCTAGCCCGCCAGCTCCAGCACGAGCGACGCCGCCGAGGGGAGCTCGGCGAACGAAGGGTCGGGCTCGCGGCGGGCTCGGAGGGCGACGCGCAGCGCCGCCTCGAGCTCGGCTCGCGACGTGGCCACCTCGGCCAGGCCGAAGCGACGAAACGCCGCGTTGTTGAGCCGGATGTGACCCCGCCCCCACCCGTACGAGATCGCCGGGCAGCGGCGGATGTGCGCCTCGAGGATGGTGAGACCGGCCGTCGAGTGAACGAGCGCGTCCCCGGCGGCCAGCCAGTCTCCCATCACGTCGGTGAATCCGACGACGCGCACGCGATCGCTGCCGAAGAACTTCCGCTTCAGGGTGGCCCGCACATCGTCGTTCCGGCCGCAGAGACAGGCGACGGATACGACACCGTCGAGCGCGAGTGCGACCTCGACCGCCCCGACCAGGTCACCGACCGCCCAACCGCCGCCCGAGACAACCACGATCTTCCCGTCGGCCGGCAGGCCCAGGGCGCGTCGCGCCTCGAGCGGGTCCCTGGCCTCGGCGAAATCCGCCGCCGTCAGTCCGTGGACGCAGCGGATGTCGGTCCCGTCGCCGGCGATCCGGCGTACTTCGGCGATCGACTCCGGATGGGTCAGCAGGTGGAGATCGATGCCGGGCGCCGCCCAGTACCGCAGCGCGGACAGGTCCGTGATCGCCGCGCACGCCGGAACCGCCAGTATCCGGCGGCGCCGCATCCAGCCGAGCACCTCGGTCGTCACGGGGTAGACGGAAACCACGACGTCCGGCTCCACCGCCTCGACGAGGTCGAGCAGCCTGGGTGCCGCCACGCGCGCGAGCAGTTCGCGGCTCGCGAGACGCACGGGCGGGACGCGGGCGAACATCCCGTACGAAACGTCGAAGAGCCACTGCCGGCGATCCGTTACGGCGCGGATTCCGTCGTCCGCAACCATCTGCAGCAGGCGTCCCATCGCTGCGAGCCCGTCCTCGACGACGACCTCGGCTTCCGGAGCCTCGGCGTGGAGCTGCGTGGTGAGCGTCCGCGCCGGCAGGTCGTGCCCCTCGCCGACGCTCGCAGTCAGGATCAGGACTCGCGCCACGCCGCCCGCCGCGATCACGCCGTTCGTTCCGCGTCCCGGGCGCCCTCACGCGCGCTCGCATATTCGGTCGCGGCACGCCGGAGGTCGGCGTCCCCGAGCACGCCCGCAGGGTCGAGAACCAGGCGCCGCTCGCCCGGCGCGCTCAGGAGTCCCCGACGAACGAGCACGCCGAGGCATTCGTCGAGCCGCCGCCGGCGGGTCGCCCGGCGCTCGAGCGGTGGATCCACTCCCCGGCCCTCTTCTCGCGCGTCCTGGGCGGCGGCGGCGAGCGCGCGGTCGAGCTCCGCAGGCGCCACGGTCCGCTCGCCCGCCTCCGCCAGAGCGATCAGCCGATTTGCCACGACCTGCGCGCACGTCAGCGGCGTCAGACGGCGGAGCTCCAGCATCACCGTCGCGTCCACGTCGGTTGCCGGGGGCTCGAGCGGACGGCCGACACACACGCACGCGCGAGTCCTTCCGCGGGTGAACACGTCGTACGCGATGCCGATCGGCAGCACCGCGCGCACGTTCCCGCGCCGGACGAGCACGTCGACGCCGCCGAGCAGCGGACCGATCCTCCCGTCTTCCGAAGGCTCGCCCTCGGGCCAGAGCAGCAGCGGCTCGCCGGCGCGAAGAATCCGGGCCAGGTGACGTAGGTCGGCGGCCGCTCCATGGGCCCGCCACTGCCAGAGGTCGCGAGCGTCCGGGAGCTCGTGACGATCCACGTCCGTCCATAGGAGGTCGGCGAACTCCGCCCGCAACCCCTCGCCGACGACGGTCGCCCCGCGCTCGCCGAATCGGTCCGCGAGGCCCGCAGGCAGCACGTCGCCGATCGGTGAAGCGGGATCTGCCCGGCGAAGCGCCTGCACGGCCTGGACCTCGGCGGCGATCCGGATCCGGTGGACGCGCACGAGCTCCAGCGCGCCTCCAACAGCGAGCCGGAAGAAGAGGCTGCGCAACAGCGGGGGAGCCGCCCGGGGCAAGAGGCCGGCGAGCACTCCCTGCTCCCACAGGTCGTCCCGGGCCGCGAAGTGGAGGCGCAGGCGGTGCCGAAGAAACATTCCGTGCGTGAAGACGTGGGAGCTTGCGAGGAGCGGGATGTCCGCGTCGTCTCGGTGCGTGGAGACGAGCAGCATTCCGGGCCGCGTTCGCAGGTGCTCGCTTCCGAGGAGAACGACCTTGTACCTGCTCCGGGTGTAGAGCACCAGGCCGATCGCGGCTGCGTCATAGAGGAGCTCGGATCGTCGTGCGTCGACTTCCGCCACGGCCGCGGAGCGTAAACCGCGGCGCGGCTCAGCGGACTTCTTCGCGCTCCGCTTCCAGGTCGACCACGACGTGCGTGATCGGCACGGCAAAGCGCTCGCGGGCGCCGCTGACGACCCCGCGCTCGAGCCAGTTCGACCGCCCCTCCGGGTGGGTGGAGATCACGATCTCGTCCGGACCGAACGTCCGCAGCGCGTCTTCGATTGCCTGCAACGGCTCGGAATCGCCGACCTCGCCGTCGGCGTCGATCCCGTCGTCGCGAAGCGCGGCGAGACTGGCGTCGAGCCGCCTGTATGCCTCGGCGCGCGCCTTGTCCGAATCCGAGACCCAGTGCTTGAGCGGGCTGTTGAGCGCCGGACTGACGACGCGCACGTGCGAGCGCTTGCCTTCTGTCCGCTCGCGGATCATGTCGCGCAGCGCGCGGCCGCCGACGGTCTCGTTGGCAATCACGAGCACCCGGTGCTCGTCGGTGTCGGCGCGCGGCGGCGGTGCCGTGCGCCGCGGCCCTTCGCGGCGTCCCTGGAGGATTAGCAGTCCGGCAGCGACGGTCAACACCACGAAGACGCCGATACCCGCCCAGCGACCTCCCAACACACTCGCGATCGCGATCGCGCCGAAGTACCCGAGCGCAAGCAGGACGAACCGGAACGCATCGGCTTCGCTCCTCAGAGGATTTCTCATCAGCGTGGGGGAACCCCTGGTTCCCCTCCGAGCCCCCTCCTTGCGGGCGCCCCCGGCTGTGCGAGCGTGAGCGGAGGCCGCGATTGAACCCGAAGCTGCCAACGCCTTTGTCGTCGCTGAGCCTCCCGCCGGGCAAAGCCCGGCTCCGGCGGCGACTCGTCGCGAACCAACGGCGTCGAAGAGCTCCGCCCCTCCACGGTGCTAGATGATGTAGATGGTCGTGTAGACGACGATCCACATGACGTCGACGAAGTGCCAGTAGATCCCCGGCAGCTCGACGCCCCAGTGGGCTTGCGGCGTGAAGTGCCCGCGGAAGGCGCGCGTCGTGGCCATTGCGAGGAGGCAGAGCCCCACGAAGACGTGCGCGCCGTGGAGACCTGTCAGCGAGAAGAAGATCGTCCCGAAGGAGCCGTTCCGCGGCGAGAAGCCCACACGGTGGTACTCGAGGATCTGCGTGAGCAGGAACGTCGTCCCGAGCGCCATCGTCAGCACGAGCCCGGCCTGCATCCCGGCGCGGTGGCCACGCTTGATCGACTGCAGCGCCCAGTGCACGGTGAAGCTGGACGTGACCAGGATCAGCGTGTTGACGCCCGCGACGAAGACGGGAAGCTCGAACGGAGGCAGCGGCCACGGCTCGCCGTTGACGACGCGGACGAAGAAGTAGGCCGTGAAGAACGAGCCGAAGAGCATCACCTCGGAGGCGATGAAGAGCAGGACTCCGAGCGTCGCGGGGTCGACCCGCGAGCTGTGGTGTGCGGCCGGCGGGTGGTCGGCGTGCGCGTGGGCCGCGGCGCTCACGTTGAGGCCTCCACGAGCGCCTCGTCGACCTCGACGTGCTCGACCGGCAGCCCGCTGTCCTTCTGCAGACGGCCGATGAGGTCGCGGCGCATCCAGCCCGACCGCTCGCCCGGGAACGTCGAGACGATGATCTCGTCGATCCGCTCGTCGTGGATGGCGTGCATCGCGGCCGTGTAGGGGTCCGGATGGGAGATCTGACCGTGTGCGTCGATGCCGGTGCCTCGCAGGAGCGCGAGCGCCCGGCGGAGGCGGCGCTCGGCATCCGGGTGTGCCGACCGTGTGGGGTCGCTCTGCGGGCAGACGAGCAGGAAGCTCGCGGGCGAACGCTCGGCCCGCGCGCGGATGCGCTCGAGCAGCGGATCGCCGACCACCGTCTCGTTCGCGATCACGAGCACGTTCGTCTCCTGGCGCTCTGCTTCGAGGTCGACGACGACGTGCTGCACCGGCACGTCGCCGGCGGCATCCCGAATCCGCGAGACGACATCACGCCGCAGCCAGCCGGACTTGTGGCGGGGATGCGTCGAGACGATCAGCTCGTCGACCTCCTCCTGCGCCAGCGCATCCTTCACCGCAGCGATGGGATCGGTGTCGACGACGTACCCGTGCGCGGAGATGTCCGCATCCTGGAGCGTGCGCAGCGTGTGGTCGAGGCGCCGTCCGGCCGCGGCGCGGCGCGTGTCCTCGTAGACGACATAGCCTCGGCTGGGCTGGTTGACGGGCGCGATGACGGTCACGTGAATCCGCTCGTTCTCGGCTCGGTCTCTGAGCGCGTTCAGCAGACTCCAGCCGGCGACCGTCTCGTTCGCAACGACGAGGATGCGCCGCTCGCGCTCGGCGCTCACCGGACGGGAGCCTCCTCCTCTTTCTCCCTCGCCTCGACAGGCGCCGGACGGTCGCCGTTCAGAAGCGCGTGCCGCGCGCCGGGCACCCCGTACTCGTAGGGACCGCCGACGACCTGCGGCACCTCGTCGAAGTTGAAGTACGGCGGCGGCGAGGACACCTGCCACTCGAGCGTCATGCCGCGCCACGGGTTCGCCTCGGCGATCGGCCCGCGTGCCCAGCTCGTGATCATGTTGTAGACGAAGACGATGAACGACGCGCCGAGGACGAACGACGCGAAGGAGATGAACATGTTCCAGCCGGCGAACTTGGGGGCGTAGTCCGCGACGCGCCGCGGCATGCCCTGCAGGCCGAGGTAGTGCATGGGGAAGAACGTCGCGTTGAAGGCGAGGAACGTCGTCCAGAAGTGGAGCTTCCCGAGCCGCTCGTTGTACATGCGGCCGGTCATCTTCGGGAACCAGTAGTAGATGCCGGCCATGATCGTGAACAGGGAGCCGCCCAGCAGCACGTAGTGGATGTGGGCGACGACGAAGTACGTGTCCGAGACGTCGATGTCGATCGGCACGGCGCCGAGGTAGATGCCCGACAGCCCGCCGATCACGAACATGGACACGAACCCGAGCGCGAACAGCATCGGCGTCTCGAAGTGCAGCTTCCCCTCCCATAACGTCGCGAGCCAGGAGAAAACCTTGATTCCGGTCGGAACGGCGATGGCGAGCGTCGTGATCATCATCGGCACGCGCAACCAGCTCGCCATCCCCGAGACGAACATGTGGTGCGCCCACACCGAGAACCCGAGGATGAGGATCGCCATCAGCGACAGCGCCATCAGCCGGTAGCCGAAGATCGGCTTCCGCGAGAACGTCGAGATCACCTCGGAAGCGATCCCGAAACCGGGCAGCATCATGATGTAGACGGCGGGGTGCGAGTAGAACCAGAAGATGTGCTGGTAGCCGAGCGTGTACCCGCCCTCGATCGGCTCGAAGAAGTTCGTGTGCATCAGGCGGTCGAACATGACGAAGAACTGCGAGCCGGCGATGAACGGCGTCGCGATCACGACGAGGAGTGACGTGGTGAAGTTGGCCCAGACGAGCAGCGGCATGCGCCAGAAGGTCATCCCGGGCGCGCGCATCGTGATGATCGTCACCAGGAAGTTGAGGGCCGTGAGGATCGACGAAGCGCCGGCCCACTGCACGCCCATGCTGAAGACCGTGTTGCCGAACGGCTGCCCGATCGCGAGCGTCGCGTAGTTCGTCCAACCGGCGGCAAACGGCCCGCCGCTCGGGACGAGGAAGCTGCCGAGCATCAACGTGCCGGCGATCGGGAGCAGCCAGTAGGAGAGGGCGTTCAGCCGCGGGAACGCCATGTCCGGCGCGCCGATCATCAGCGGGAGGACGTAGTTCGCCAGGCCGGCGAACGCCGGGATCACGAACAGGAAGATCATCAGCGCCGCGTGGACCGAGAACAGGCCGTTGTAGGTCTGCGTGTCCACGTACTGCATGCCGGGCCGGGCGAGCTCGGCGCGAACGAGCATTGCGAGCAGCCCACCGACGAGGAAGAAGACGATCGTCGTCGAGACGTACTGGACGCCGATCACCTTGTGGTCGGTATTCACGCGGAAGTACGAGCGCCAGGAGCGGGCGCCGTGCCCCGAGTGATCCTCGGGAATGGTCGGAGCGCCGACCGCGTAGCGGAGCCAGTAGTCGAACGCGCCGAGCCCGGCGAGAAAGCCGATCGGCGCCGTCACCATGCCGGCCACGGTCGCGATCACCGTCCAGAGGAAGATCGGGTGCCAGCCCGCCGCGGCGCGCAGGCCGACGACGATCCCGAGGCCGATCCCGAAGAAGAGCGGCGTCATCCAGAGCGCGCGCAACCAGCCGCCGACGAGGAAGCGGCGGAACCCCTGCGCGGGCGGCTTGGGTACCGCTACCTCAGCGTGGACGTCCCCGTATGCGACCTCGGCCACCTACGACCCCTTTCCGGTCAGATACTGCACGAGCGCGGTTACCTGCTGGCTGGAGAAGTTGAAGTTGGGCATCACGTTCGGCTTATACCCCGGCTGGACGTAGACGTTCGGGTCGGTTATCGACTGGCTGATGAACGCGTCGAGCGGCTTGCCTGCCTGCTTGGCGTACTGGGAGAGCTTGTCGAGGTCGGGGCCGACGGTGCCAGTCGTCTTCGCGGCCTTGAAGGTGTGGCAGCTGCCGCAGCCGTTCGTCTTGAAGAGCGAAGCTCCGGCCGATCCGCCGCCGCCGCCCTGTTGCCCGCCCTGGGCCCTGGCCCACTTGTCGAAGCCGGCCTGCGTCATCACGATTGCCCAGCTGCGCATGTAGGCGTGGCCGAGTCCGCAGAGCTCGGTGCAGATGACGGGGTACCAGTCGCTTTTCGTCGGCGTGATCTTCGTCGGCGTGATCTTCACGTGCGTGACGTCCGGATACGGGAGCGCGTCCTGCTTCTGGCCGAACTCGGGCACCCAGAACGAGTGGATCACGTCCTGCGACGTCAGGTTCAGCCTCACCGGGCGGTCGACGGGGAGCCGCAGCACCGAGGACGTGAGGTTGTGGTACTCGGGGTACTGGAACGTCCAGGCGAACTGACGCGCCGTCACGTTGACCTGGAGCGTGTTGCTGGGGTAGCTGCCGTTCTTCGCCAGCGCGACCGCGCTGACCACGGCGATCGTGGTCACGAGCACGACCGGCACCGCGGTCCAGGCGATCTCGAGCCCCGTGTGGCCGTGGATGGGCGGCCCGTCGGACTCGTCGTCGGGCCTGGCGCGGAACTTCCAGACCGCGTAGATGCTGACCCCTGCCACGATCGCGAACACGAAGATGCAGATGCCGGTCGTCACCCAGAAGACCAGGTCGATCCGCTCGCGCTCCTTCGAGGCGACCGGCGGCAGCCAGGGCACGAACAGCGCGACCAGCAGCACGGCGGCGCCAGCCGCGAGACCCACTGCGACGAGGCGCACGATCGTTCCTCTCCGCACGGCATCAGCCTATTCGAGCGGCCGAGACGAGTGCTTTGTTAGCTGCTCGGCAAATCCGGGTACCACCCGCGCAAGAAGGAGGCGATGTATGGGACTCGGAGTTGGTCTGTTTCTGATTGCAGTCGGCGCGATTCTCGCGTGGGCGGTCAACGTGAACTCGTCCGGCGTCGACTTGAACACGATCGGTTACATCCTGCTCGTGGTGGGCGCCGTCGGCGTCCTGCTCTCGCTGATCTTCTGGTCGTCCTGGGCGGGACCGGGGTACTGGTCACGCCGGCGGACCTACGTTGACGACGCGCCGCCGCCCGGACCGGGCTACTAGCGCGACGACCACGCACAGCGGGTGGATCGCAGGCTCTCGCGCCAGCTGGGGATCTTCGACCGGCTGGCGCGGGCTGCCGCGACGGTTCCTTCCGACGTCCAGGAGCTCCTTGACCGGCTCGCCGTGGAGTTCCGGACGGCGTTCTCGCTCGGGCGCGCCGTCGTCGTTCGGCTGGAACGAGCCGAGCGGACCGTCCAGGCGGTCGTGGATCAGGGGCTCGACTGGCCCTGCGACTGTGCGCTTCCGCTCGGCGACCTGAGCGTTCTCGAGCGGGCGCTCGCATCTGGTCGCGCGGTCTTCGTCCGTGACGCGCGGGCCGAGAGCGCGATTGCGCCGGCCCTGATCGAGCGCACGGGGATCAGCTCGGTCGTGGCCGTCCCGCTACAGGTCGAAGACCGGTGCCTCGGCTTCCTCGTCGGCGACCGGAAAGGGGTGCCGTTCGAGCTCGGCGACGAAGACCTCGACCTTCTCAGCGCGCTCGGTCGGCTCGCAGCCGTCTTCGTCGACAAGACCGATCGCGTCGCCGAGTTCATCGCCGTCGCCTCGCACGAGCTGCGGACGCCGATCGCAGCGGTTCACGGGATCGCGGCGACGCTTCACTTCCGTGAACCGGCGCTGCGGGACGAGCAGATCACCGCACTCCGAGCCGCCCTCTTCCAGCAGACCGTGCGCCTGCGCGCGCTGGCGGAGCAGCTCCTCGACCTGTCCAAGCTTGACGCCGGCGCATTCGCAGTGCGGCGCGAGCGATTCGCGCCGGGGCCGCGCCTCGAGGCGGTCCTCGGGCGCATCGCGCCGGACCGCACGGCCGATGTGCGCATGGCCGTCGACGACCGCCTCGAGCTCGACACCGATCCGCTCGCGTTCGAGCGCGTCGCGTCGAACCTGCTGGAGAACGCGCTGCGGTACGGGCGGCCACCGATCGAGGTGCGCGTCGCCAACAGCGGCCATGTTCGGCTCGTCGTCGAGGACTGCGGCGAGGGCGTCGACCCGGCGTTCGTGCCGCGCCTGTTCGACCGCTTCACCCGCGGCGACCCTGAGCTGGGGCCCGGCGGCAGCGGGCTCGGACTGGCGATCGCCAACTCGTATGCGAAGGCGATCGGCGGAACGCTGCGCTACGAGCAGTGCGAGCCTCGCGGCGCGCGCTTCACGCTCGAACTGCCGAGCCGTTAGGCCTTCGGCAGCTCGACCACGAAGACGGAGCCCTTGCCGTCCGCACCCTCGACCCAGATCTGTCCGTGCATCCTGCGGACGAGCTCGCGGCAGATGTACAGCCCGAGACCGGTGCCGCCGACGCCGCGCGTGAGCTCGGGGTCGAGGCGATAGAACTTCTCGAAGATCCGCTCGCGCTCGCCCGGCGGAATGCCGATGCCTTCGTCGGTGATCCGGAACCGCACGCGATCGTCAACCTGGTCCACCGCGACCTCGACCCGCCCGCCGTTCGGCGAGTACTTGATGGCGTTGTCGACGAGGTTCCGCAGGACCTGCAAGAGCCTGTCGGGATCAGCGAGCACATGCCCGACGCCGCCTGACGAGACCACCAGCTGGATGGCGCCTGGGGCGGGTGTCCGCTCCACGACGCGTTCGACGACCTCGGCGATGTTGCACGAGCCGACCTTGATGCGGAGCACGCCGGAGTCGAGCTGGCTTGCCCAGAGCACGTCGTTGACGATGTGGGCGAGCCTGTCCGCCTCGTCGACGATGACCTCGAGGAGCGCGGTCCGCCGGTCGTCCGAGAGGTCGACATCGTCCCGCTGGAGGGTCAAGCCTGAGCCGAAGATCGCCGCGAGCGGCGTGCGGAGCTCGTGCGAGATGGTGGAGACGAAGTCCGTCTTCATCTTCTCGAGCGCCCGCTCCTCGGTCAGGTCCCTGAACGCGTACACCGTTCCCTCGTCGAATCCCACGCCCGACATCGAGAGCCAGAGCTCTCGATCGGGAAGCTGGAGGTGCACCATGTGCGGCCGCACCGCGGCGCGCGGCGATCCGACCACCGGCACCTCGGACGCAAGCGCCTCCCATTGGGGGATCGCGTCACCGGCGCGACGCGTGACCACATCCGCCCTGCGAAGTCCCGTGATCGCCTCCGCGGCCGGGTTCCAGAGGCGGATGACGCTGTCCCGGTCGAGCATGAAGACGCCGTCGCCGACGTGAGTCAGAACGTTCGCGGCCTGCGCGCGCTCCTGGACTTCCCGGAACAGCCGCGCATTGTCGACGGACGTCGCCGCCCGGCGGGCCAACTCCTCAGCGAGGTTGAGGTCACCCGCCCTGTAGCGACGCCCGGACTCAGCCGTTGCGAACGACAGCGCCCCGAGCGCGCGTCCCCGCGCCTTGATCGGCACGCACATGTACGAGCGAAGGCCCAGCTCGCGCAGCTCCTCAACGTGCTCCTGCTCGCCATGCTCGTCCTCGTCCGCCGACGGGACGAGCTGTGGCTCGCCGCTGCGAACAACGGCTGCAGGACCGAGCGCAGCGCCGGCTTCGAGCCGCTGGACCCAACCTGCGCCCGTCGAGGCCTGGTGCGCGACCGCGATGCGACGCAGCTCGCCGTCGGCGACCAGGTCGACGACGCACGAGTCTGCGAGGTAGGGCACCGCAAGGTCGGCAACTCGACCGAGCGTGGTCTCGTAGTCCAGCGAGGATGTGAGCAGCGAGCTCGCCTCGGCGAGGAACCTGAAGCGCCGCTCCGCGGCCTCTGCCTCCGCTCGCGCGACGTGCTCGCGCGCCAGCCCGCGGATGCGGTCCTGCTCTGCCTCCTTGCGATCGATGAAATGTCCGATCTGTCCGCCTACCACGGCCAGCGAGCGCAGGAGATTCCCGTCTGCCGGCTCGACGTAGCGGTGAAAGAGCTCGATCGCGCCGAGGACTTTTTCTCCGAGCATGATCGGGCAGGCAAACGCCGTGCGAAGGCCGATCTCCGCGGCGGCTTCGCTGCGCGGGAAGTTCGGCTCCTGCGTCACGTCCGCGACCCAGGCCGGGTGCCTCGTGCTCCAGACGCGACCGGGAAGGCTGACACCGCGCGGAAGCGCGAGCCGCCGGCTCAGGCTGGCGAACCGTCCGATCTCGAGCGCGGGGCGGTGCCAGACCTCGGTGCAGCGAACCGCCTCATCGTCCTCCTCAACGAGCCACAGCGTGCCGACGTCGCACTCGAGGCTCTCGCAGAGCGCCTGGAGGATGCGCGCCGCGGCGTCGTCGAGCGACGGCGACTCGGCGAGGATCTGCGCCACCGCGTGCTGGGCCGCAAGGCGCTGCTCGGAACGTCGCCGCTCGGTGATCTCGGAAACCACCGCGCCTACCCCGATCACCTCGCCTGCGGACGCCCGAACGGGGTAGTAGCTCGCGAGCCAGTGGCGGCGCGCGCCGGGTACCGCCGGGGTCTCGCCCGTGAACTCGACGTTCAGGATCGGCTCGCCGTCTTCGAGCACCCGGCGAAGCGAGGCCGCGACCTCCTCGCCGATGTCCGGCAGCACC
>JBKPNC010000035.1:0-3986 GCA_046732435.1 Actinomycetota bacterium | reverse complement strand
ATTTTAGGCCCATCCAGGACACTCATCCTGCGCTTCCTGCGGCTCCTCAGCGGCTTCCGGGGTATCCGGCTTAGGCGGCTCAAGTTTCGCGCGTCTACGCCGCGGCCGGGGAACATGGAAATGCTTTTGCAATTCCGCGAGCCGAACCTTCGCCGCCACCACGTCCTCGAGGTCGGCGTCCGTCAGCGCGTCGAGCGCAGCCTCTCGACACACGCAGGCGTCGTTCCGCCTCCTTGCAGCGCAGCGGTGCTTCCGCGGCCGCACTCCCAGCGTTGCCCGCACCCGACCCCGTCGATAGATCTGCTCCGCCGCCGGGCCTGTCGGGTCCGGGAGGGTCTCCTCGCCGCTGACAACACCCGCGAGCGTCACGCCGTATTCGCGAATCGCCATGCCGGCGAGCTCGAGCCGCTCACGATCAGACAGGCGAGATCGCCCTGGCCGACCCGGAGCCTTCGCAATCGGCGAGGATCAATCGGCATCGTCGGCCTCCATGCGCTGGATCAGCCGCTCGAGCTCGGCCCGCTCCTCCGGCGACAGCTTCTTGACGTCGTACGGTCGGGCATCCTCGGCCGATAGCCGCTGCACGTTCACCCCGAGCTCGACCGCTGCGGCCGGCGTCAAGCCGAGACTCTGGAAATCCCGTTGCAACGTGCGCTCGAGCACGCCGAGGTCACGGAAAAAGGCCGCGGCCAGCTTCGCCTCGAGGCCGTGCCTAGCCAGGTAGGCGTAGGCCGATCGGAGCCGCCACAGCCGCATCGCGGTTGTCTGCAACGCCGGCTCGAACGAACTGGAGTACAGCGGCATCGCCGCTCGCAATTCCTCGAGGATCTCATCGACCTCTTTGAGCTCGGCTGGCAGCAGCACGCTTCGGTACAACCCGTGGGTGACCGCTGCGGTGCGGCGTTGCGCGAGCTCCGTCGGCGTGGGCGGCAACCCTCTCTCCCGGAAGCGCTTCACGATTGCGAGCACGTCCGCACGCCTGCCTCGAACCGCCTTCGCCACAGTCGTACCGGAGGCGTCCGGGTGCTGGCGAAGGTAGCCGGCGACACGCGTCTCGAGTGGCTCAGTCACCCGGTTCCCAATGCGGGCCTCGCGGTTCCCCGGACGGTTCCCGACCATCCCGCGAAGCCGAGGCATACGCTGCGGCTAGTCGACAAGGAGGTGCGCCCATGGACGCAGCCATCCGCCGGTACCGGGTGAGCGATTCCGCCGAGCTCGCCAGGCGCGTACAGGACGAGTTCGTGCCGATGGTGCCTGAAATTCCCGGGTTCGTCGCGTACTACGTGGTCGACGCGGGCGACGGAGAGCTCGCTTCGATCACGATCGCGAAGACGCGGCAGGCGTGGAGGAGTCGACGAAGCGCGCGGCCGACTGGGTTGGCCCCAACGTCTCCCAGTACATTACGAGCGGCCCGGACGTCTTCGCCGGAGAAGTCACCGCCAGCACGTAGCGCAGGGCACCGGAGCCGGCCCGGCGACTCCGCGAACTCGAGCCGGCTCGGTCCCGGGTGCCATCCCGGTTCGCGAATGCAGGCTTCGCGATTCCGAACGGTTCCCGCGTACACGTTCACCCGTTCCTCGGCGGTTCCGGTCCGTTTTTCGGAACGCCCGGCGGGAACCGGTACGCGGCGGGCGTGGAGTGCGAGCGCGCAAGTAAGCACTTTGGCCGCTCGCGGCGGTACAACCCGTGGCTCACGCGAGCCGTCCGCCGCTGCTCGAGCACCCCCGGCGTGGGCGGCAAACCATCCGCCTTGAAGCGCCGCATAATGGCCAACACGTCCGCACGCCGGGCGCGGAGCGCCTTCGCCACCGCAGCACCGGATGCGTCCGGGTGCTGGCGTAGGTAGCCGGCAACACGGGTCTCGAGCGGCTCAGGCACCGTCGCTACGCTTCCGGTCGTGAAGCAAATCTGGACGGGCCGTATGGCTCAGGCCGTCAGCAGGTATGGCGAAGTAGCGCCCCAAGCGGGCGTGTGTTGCAACGCGTGCCGGACCTGTCTGACAACAAATCTGCTCGGCCTGGCCACGGCCGGCGCAGCGGCGGCCGGCGTCGGCGTGGCGCGCCTCGCGAAGCGTTTGGCCAGGCCCTCGCCTTCCTAGCTCGCCGACCGGTTCCGTTGCTCGCGATTCGCAGTTCCCGACCATTCCCGCGTGCAGGCTTGCCGGTTCCGCGGTGGTTCCCAATGCTTCCAGGGGACCCCTTAGCGGACCTCCTTGGGCGACAGAAGCGCGAGTTATGTCAGAGCGTACAAACCGTTTAGTCACGCGGCTTCCCGGTGGCGTGCTAACGCGTTGCAACCCCCGGGTGAGGCTTTTCCTCCGGAATCCGCGCCGCGAGGCCGTGCGTAGTAGCGGGTGACACGGGGTTGCTCCTTTCATCCGTGTTGACGCCCGGGGGGCTTGAGCCGAGCCTCCCGGGCAGCCCCGAAATGGCGGCGTGCCGGTTTGGAACGGTTCCCGCGTGCGCGTTCACCCGTTCCGCGGCGGTTCCGGACGGTTTCGCGGAACACGACCCGGGAACCAAGGTTCTTACGGGGGGCGAATGCCAGGCTGGCGTGCTGCGGTCCTGGCAGGGCACGCCCCCTATCGAGCAAGCAGCCAGAACCGACTGTTATGTCTGCGGCTCGAAACCGTTTGCTCATGCGGCTTCCAAGCACGCTGCTAACGAGTTGCAAACCGGAGACTCGATTCCGAAGCACCGCTTGAGGGCGTCGGCTGGGCACCTCGGCTCCGTTTGACCCGCAGTTGCGGGACATAGACACGGCTCTTCGACCGAGTTATGATCGTCCTTCTCTAGAGTTTCTGAGCAATTGGGAGGTTTGTGATCATGGGGAGAACAAAGGCCATGGCAGTGGCTCTGGCAGTCACCGCGGTACTCGCAGCTATCGGCGGCGGATGGCACTGGATTCCGAGCCACAAGCTCCGGGCGCACGCGGTGCAGGTCAGCGCAGACACCGCCCAGATGACCGCTAACGACGGCTGGGCCTGGTAGATCCCGACGCAGCATTGCTCGCCGGGCGCTCGCGCGGCCTGCTTGGGCGGGTTCGCGGCGAGGGTTACGATTGACCGGCTGCGGACGCCCCTTTGGGCCTGCCGTTGGCACTTGGCGGCTTACGCCGTCCGTGTGATCGGGCCTGGCCCTCCCCCTCCACCAAAGAGGGCCATTCTTCGCGCGGTTTGTGACGCGGACAGTCGCTCGTCGCGGCGCGTTTCACTTCGTGCTTTCGCGTAGTCGAGACTCGCGCCGCCCAACCAACACCTCACAGCAGCTTCTCCGGCTGCGTCGCGACAACGAACGTGGGTGGCGTCGACGCGGTCGCCTTATGGGGCATCAACCGATCAGGAGCCCGGTCTGAAACCTGGTGCCTGTAGACCGCGATCAGCGTCGGCGCGACCGTGGTTGGTAGCCCCGACTGTTCAACCCAGTCGTAACGGAGCAGGTCGTGGAAGTCCGTCTCCTCGAACTGCCAGGCGGTTTCGTTGACCCACCGGTAGGCGCGCTCCTCGAGCGTCAGCGGGGCACTGGCCACTCGAGCTGGTGCCGGCATGGTTGGAGGCCAACCGCCGCGGACGAACATCGCGTAGCTCCAAGCAGGTGGGGTCGTGATTCCCGCGGCGGTAGCCGCCGCGCGGCACCATGCGACAGCACGGGCGGGGTCGCCGAGACCGTCGCGCACCTGCTTCTCGTTCCAGTCGCATCGGCGAAGTTCGTCTGCCGTGCTCGGGAACGCGCTGTCGTCCAGTTCGGCTTCGCGTTCGTCTTCAGCTTTGCCTTCGCGTTCGTCTTCGCCTTCGTGTGTACCGTCGGGAATCGGACAAGGCTCATGGCCCATCGCCGCGGGTTCGCGTGCCCGTTCGACCGTGCCAGCGACCCTTCGGTCGCGTTCGACGCTCGCCATGGCGTCTGGCTGATCTCGACGCTCGTGCTGCGCGAGACACCAAGTCCGGTCGCGGTCGGCGTCGTCGTCAGCCGCTCGAGCGACGGCGG
>JBKPNC010000034.1:0-13600 GCA_046732435.1 Actinomycetota bacterium | reverse complement strand
TGTCGCGTTCCTCGCCCGCGGCAGCGGCTACGGGCTGGCGCTGACGCGTAGCGGCCCGATCCTCGCCCTGCGCAAGCCCGTGCATGGGTCGCTCGCGTCGCGCCACGTGGGCGCGCGGGCGGCCGGAGCGGGCGCGACGCTTGCGCTTCGCTTAATCGACGCCCTCGTCTAACCGCTGGCCGCCCGCTGGCGGGCAGGGTGAACTATCTGCTCGGCAACGATCGCAGCAAGTGGCTGACCGGGATTCCCACCTTCGCGGAGGTGCGCTACCGCCACCTGTATCGGGGGGTGACGCTCGCTTCTATGGCCGCCAAGGGAGGCTCGAGTACGACCTGGTCGTGGCGCCCGGAGCCGACCCGGGACGGATCCGGCTCGCCCTGCGCGGCGCCGACGGGCTGCGCGTTGACGCCCGCGGCCGCCTTGTCATGCGCATTGCCGGCGGTACCGTGGCGCAGCCGCGACCGCGTGTGTACCAGACGATCGACGGGCGCCGGCGGCCGGTGACGGCCGGCTATCTGCTCGGTCGCGATCGCGTCGGCTTCCGCCTCGGCCGCTACGACGCCACGAGGCCGCTGGTCATCGACCCCGTGCTCGCCTACTCCACCTACCTGGGCGGAAGCGGCATCGATTTCGGCGAGGGGATCGCCGTCGATCCGCGCGGCAGCGCCTATGTGACCGGCGACACCCTCTTCGTCGGACTTTCCGACGACCGCGGACGCCTTCCAGCCGACGCTCGGCGGCGACGTCTTCGTCACCAAGTTGGACGCGAGCGGGAGCGCGCTTGTCTACTCGACCTACCTGGGCGGAAGCGGCCTAGATTTCGGCACCGGGATCGCCGTCGATCCGCGCGGCAGCGCCTACGTCACCGGCGCCACCGGCTCGGCGGACTTTCCCACCAGCGCGGGCGCCTTCCAGCCGACGCTCATCGGCGGCTACGACGCCTTCGTCAGCAAGCTGGACGCGAGCGGGAGCACGCTTTCGTACTCGACCTACCTGGGCGGAAGCAGCTTCGATGACCTGGGCGGCGGGATCGCCGTCGATCCGCGCGGGAGCGCCTACGTCACCGGCTACACCGGCTCGCCGGACTTCCCCACCACCGCAGGCGCCTTCCAGCCGACCTTCGCCGGCGGCACCCTGGACGTCTTCGTCACCAAGCTGGACGCGAGCGGCAGCGCGCTTGCCTACTCGACCTACCTCGGCGGAGGCGACTTCGACTTCGGCAACGGATCGCCGTCGATCCGCGCGGGAGCGCCTACGTCACCGGCTTCACCGAATCGGTCAACTTCCCCACGACCGCGGGCGCCCTCCAGCCCACGCTCACCGGCGGCGGCGACGCCTTCGTCACCAAGCTGGACGCGAGCGGGAGCGCGCTTGCGTACTCAACCTACCTCGGCGGGAGCGACTCCGACGAGGGCGGCGGGATCGCCGTCGATCCGCGCGGGGCCGCCTATGTCACGGGAAACACCGCCTCGGCCGACTTCCCAACCACCGCTGGCGCCCTCAGCCGACCTTCGGCGGTGGCTCCGGCGGCGACGCCTTCGTCACCAAGCTGGACGCGAGCGAGAGCGGGCTTGCCTACTCCACGTACCTCGGCGGAAGCGGCCAAGATTTCGGCACCGGGATCGCCATCGATCCGCGCGGGAGCGCTTATGTCACCGGCGCCGCCGCCTCGGCGGACTTCCCCACGACCGCGGGCGCCTACCAACCGGCGCTCGCCGATTTCTACGACGCCTTCGTCGCCAAGATAACCCCGGCGCCCAACGGTCGTAACCGATGAAGCAGAAGACGCAAGACGCGAAACTGCCGGCCAACGCCGACCGCAGCGGAGCAACGGTGGCGGACTCTGCCTGAGCCTCAGTCTGTCAGGCAGTTAAGGAAGTGAACGCGCGGCGGCGGGCCACACGGCTCGCCGCCGCGCGCGATTCCAGGCGCCGGCATCCCCGCTGCATTCGCGCTCACATGGGCCAGACGTTCAAAACATGCCGTGTCCCGGCCGTTACGTCTCGCAGCCGACGCCGTCGTGATCGCCGTCGGACCCGTGCGGGTCCGGGTCGGGCACGTTGTAGAGCACGGTGAAGTTGCGGTAGGTGATGCCGCCGCAGTCGAGGTCGGGCGGGGGCGGCGGGGTGCAGGCGGTCGGGTAAGAAGCGGCGCAGTAGGCGAACTCCGCGGTCCCCGAGGCATCCCCGTTGATCGTGATTGTGCAGTTGCCGGTGCCCGAGCAGCCGCCGCTCCAGCCCTCGAAGCGGTTGTCAATCGACGAGCCGGTGGCGGTCAACGTCAGCTGCGGTCCGCTGAAAAGGAGGCTGAGCAGGGTGGGCGGCACTCGATCACTGCCGGGCTGCTCGACACTGTCCCGGTTCCCGTTCCGATCGTCGCGACGCTGGCGTTCCACCCGGCGGCGGTGGTGGAGGCGGTGGTTGCGGCGGCGGTGGAGGCGGAGGCGGGCGGGGCTCCGCCGCCAGCGCGACTGCGGGCGCCGCGCTGGATGGTCTGATCCCTGAGATTACTGTTGCGGTGAGGGAGGCGCGGCCTCAGCCTGTTGCGACGCTGTGGCGGTCGGGAACGGGCCGAGGTAGTGTTCGCCGCGCGTTGGATGGCCGACGGCGGCGCGCGAGGCACGCTTGGCTGGTTGGGGTCGATGGATGGTTGGTGGCCGTGTGTCTTGCTGCGCCGGGCCGGTGGGTTCTATGAGGGAGGTGTGTGATGCGGCTTTTCGTTGTCGCGTTGGCGGCGCTGTGCGCGGCGCTGGCGACAAGTGCGTCCGCGTTTGCGGATGTAAAGGTGACCGATCATCCGTATGTCCGCCACGATGGTGGCACGGATGCGGTGATTCAGGCGTGTAGTGACGATGCTCCGGGTCCTGCGGCGGGCGGTGAGCGGCAGGCGAATGAGCCGAGCGCGGCGATCAAGCCGGACGAGCCGAGCTTCATCGTTGCGTCGGCGAACGATTACTGCACGGTGCCGAATACGGCGGACGCCTGGCAGGGGATCTACGTGTCGCGTGATGGTGGTGCGAGCTGGCTCGACTCGCTGCTGCCGGGGTATCCGGGCGACACAAGCGTGAACAATTCACCGCTGCAGACGAACTCCGGCGATCCGCTCGTCGACTGGGACCTCGACGGGCATTTGTATGCGGGCGGCATCTCGTTCAATCGCACGGTGTCGCGTGGCAGCTCGTTCCCGGCCAACGGGCTCTTGTACGCGGCGACGTTCGAACGTGACGCGGGCGCGCCGCTTGGCATCCGCTATCTGCGCACGGTCGTCGTCTCGCAGGGCGTGCCGGCGAACTTCCTCACCTTCGGTGGGCGCTTCAACGACCGGCCGAATATGAAGGTCGATGACTGGGCCTCGAGCCCGTGCGCGAACAACGTCTACATGTCGTGGACGCTGTTCCCCGCGGCAGGGAGGAATCAGATCCTGTTCGCCCGATCGACCGACCACGGGCAGTCGTTCTCGCATCCGATCAAGCTCGAGACGGGGCCGGCGAGCGTGCAGGGCAGCGACATCGGGGTCGGGCCGAACGGCGAGATCTACGTCACCTGGCGCACGTTCGTGTTCAACCCGGTGTTCCCGACGACGCAGATCATGTTCGTGAAGTCGACTGACTGCGGTCGGACGTTCAGCAGCCCGCAGCCGATCACGTCCTCGCTGATCCCGTCGGATCGGCGTGATCTGTACGTGAACGACGGCTCGGCGCGTGACTGTGGTGACGGCGCCTTCCTGTGCGTCTCGAACTTCGTGTTCCACCGGATCAGCACGATCACTTCCGTGACGGTGGCGCCCGACGGCGCCGTGTATGCGACCTGGTCGCAGGTCAACCCCGTGGCGCCCAACGACGACACCTACACGCCGGACGGCCAATCGCAGGCGGTGTTCGCGAATTCAACGAACGGCGGTGCCAGCTGGTCGGCGCCCGCTCCGATCGACGCGCAGGCCGTCGGGCACCAGTTCTGGCCCGACATCACGGTGGACAAGGTGACAGGCGAGCTGTCGGTGATCTTCATGGACTCGCGGACAGACCCGTCCCCGTACTCGCCCTATCGGCCGCCTGGCAACGAGGCCGACGCCACCAGCCCATGTCAGGACTCAAACGGTGTCGGCGTCCAGCCGTGCAACGTGCCCAACGCGTTCGTCGCCTCATCGACGAACGGCGGCGCAAGCTGGGCCTCGACGAAAGTCTCGACGATCGGGCACCAGCCGAACTTCGAAATGTTCGCCAACCGCGACGTTCCCTTCCACGGTGACTACATCTGGATCGACACCGAGATGGGAACCACGTTCGCAGCCTGGCCCGACAACCGCGACGTCATCCCCGGTGCCGACATCCGCGAACCAACGCAGGACGGGTTCGACGTCCTGCAGTGCCGCGCAACCGCAACGTCACCGGACACGTGTCCGAACGCGGGCGGGCTCGACCAGAACATCTACGGCGCCCTAGTGCCGTAAGCACGAACAATGCAGACAATAGGCAAGGGGCGGCTCCCAGCCGCCCCTTGTCACACAAAGGCTCTCGCCGTTCTGGACGATCAGCGCGAAGGACCATCGCGTCGTCACCGGGCGGCGAGAGCAGACCGTGCTCGCAAGCACACAGCGCGGGTCGAGAGCGTGAAGCACTCCCGAGGCGTTCGGACGAACACGCGTCTCACCGGTTCCAGCAAGGAAGGCGCGCGCTTTCTCGCCCTAGACGCGCGAGAACTCGCAGCCGGCGACGAGGAGGCGCGTGGCCTCCTCGCGCACGGCTGAGGCAAAGACGGGCTAGTGGATCGAGATCTGCCCCGTCAGGACCGTTTCCTCCGGGACGGGGAAGAAGGGGACGAGAACCGTGAGGTGGAGCTTCCCGACTCCTGGTCCGCCTTCCCGCACACCGACCAGGAACAACGCGTCCATACGCCCACTCGGCCCGAGATTCAGTGTTCCCGAGCCCGTAAACGATGCCGTTCCGGTCGCCGCGTTCACACTGCCGGCGGTGACGTTGCCGGAGACCTTCATCAGCGGCTCAAATCCCGCGAACGCGCTCGACCCGGCCATCAGGCAGTTGAAGGAACCGCTCGCACTACCTGCGACGCCGAACCGCACCCCGAAGCCGAACTGCGAGAACGGCGTCAGCCCGTCGACGGTGCCCCGGCCGCCGCCGTTCGCACTCGGCGAGGCGGCAAAAGACTCTCCGCTCGCTGCGAGCGCGACGACGGCGATCATGACCGCTGCGAGCCGTCTCATGACGTCTGCACGTAGATGTTCATGCCCGACACGATCTTGTTGAAATTCGCGACACCGGGGATTACGGCGGTCATCCCTTCCTCGCCCGGCTGTGTCGGGTTGTCGTGCGGCGGTGGCGCCTGCGGCCCGACGACGCAGAAGACAGTGATGATCCCGGGAAGGGCGAGTGTCGTGCCTTCGGGCATGAACAGCACACGCATCTTGAGCGCACCGCCGCAGAGGAACGGCGGCAGCGTTACGCCGATCGACGGGACAGCGCCGCAGCCGTAGAACTCGAAGCTGAGCAGGTCGGTCGCGGTCCACGTCCCGGTGACGCTCCCTCCGCTCGTGAGTTCATGCGTGAACGTTCCGCTCGCCATCACCGATTTCGGGTGAATCGAGAACACACCCGTGCCAGTGATCGCCAGCGTGTCACCGTTCGACGCCATCGCGACGTTCGGGACCTCGACGTGCAGCTCCCACGTGCCGCTCGCATTGTTCGAATCCGCCGTCGCGGGACTCGGCACGACGGCGAGCAGACCGGCCGCCGCCAAGGCGAGCAGTGCGGATCGTTTCTTCATGACTCCCTCTCCTTTTCGACCGTACCCGGCAGCGACCCAATGCGCCGGGGCGCCGGGTCTTTAGTGCGCGCCAGCTCTGGCGCGCTTAGGTACGAGCAACAAGGCGGTGAGGCACCACCTCCCTTCTTCCACGGGTGCCCGCGCGCGACGCTTCCGAGGGATGGATGCGCGGACGTCGCGTGCTTGCCGAAGATCGACACGGCTTCTTCCCGCTGCTCGAAACAATCGGCGACGGCGACCAGCCGATGGCAGCGCTCAGGCGAAGCTCTTCGACGTCGAGCCAACACACGCGTCGCCTCGACGCACAACGTTGCCACCGCAGACCTGTGCGCCCAGGGAACGGGTGGGCCTTGCTTCCCTGGCACCGATGATGCCAAAGGGCGATTTGTGCCGTCAACGGCCGAAAGCCCGGCTGGTTGACCACCAGTTCAACCGGAGGAGGGACATCGACGCACCGCCCCGGTCTGGCCCAACGAATACTCAGGAATCGCGCATGGGTTAACCCCTGTGAACCCCGATAGCCGGGGGCATGGCGTCTCGGGCGAACCGAGCGGTACCCCGCCGCAACCCCGCTCGTGAAAGTTTCGGTTTTCGATTTTTTCGGTTCGGTTGATGCAACTGCCGGCTGACCCTTTTCAGGACGCTGTCGAGGCGTATGAAGCCGCTCTTGAGCGTGCTCGGCTCGTCCGGGACGAGTGGCAGAAGTTGGGCCGCCCGGTGCTGTCGAACGGAAGCATGGGCCAGATGCGTCCGCATCCGCTCCTGGCGGCGATTCGAGACAGCGAACTTCTCTGCGACCGTCTTAGACAGCCGCTTATCCGTCGGCATCGCGGCCCGGAGCCGAGCGCAGTGATGCAGCCGGGGCTTGTGGAGTCGCCTGGGCAGAGGCTCCGGCGGCTGCGGAGCGTAAAGAAGTGAGCGACGTCGAGCGGATCGGCCCGGCGGTTCTCAGAGAGGCGGAACGACTCTCAACTGAGGCCCAGGCTGAGCGTGACCGGGCTCGCCACCTCCGCGAAGAACGCGAAGCGGAACTCGCGCGGGTTCGGTCGCTGACTGACGAGCTTCAACGCCGCGTAGCACGTCTAATGTGGCTTGAACGGCATCACCGGCGCGCCGCGTCTCGCCGACCAACTGCTCAAGGACGGCGATCTCGTCGATGGGTGGAATCTAATCCAAAGAGGCTGCGCTCCCCGGCCGAGTAGGGGAGCCGACCGCGTAGGTACCCTTCTCGACGATCGACTCGATGGGGCGTGATGGCGGCCCGCTTCGCGGCGGGCCGTGCCTCCTGGCGCTATCCGACAGGGGCGCTAAGTTGCCTGATCACGCCAAGCCGAGTCGTATGTCTGTAGCACCTCCACCGCTTTCGCGTCCCGGGGTCTCCACGCGCGAGGATCTGATTCGCCTTAGGCTGGCGCGGAACCCGCGAGCGCTGATGATCTGGCGGCTCAAGAACCCGCGGGCTTGGGCTGAGGCCCGGCAGATGCTCGCTTGCCGCTGGCAGCTGCGCCGCGTACCGGGACGGGCTAGTCGTAATGGTTCGCCAGCGCGCCGCCCGCGTTGCAGGGCACGTTCGCCTGGCAGACCACGACCAGCCGAAGACGATCCTGACCACGACCTAGCCGCCTCCCTCGCTGGGAGGCTGGCGTGATCCCTGTCGAACTCCGCGAGCGCCCCCAGTGGGTGCTATGGCGCTTCGAGGAGCGCGACGGGAAGGCGACGAAGGCTCCCCACCGGGCGTCCGACCCGTCGTCGAGGGCGAGCGCAACCGACCCGGCGACGTGGGCGCCGTTCGAGGTTGCCGCGGAGGCCGCTTCGCTCGCCGACGGGCTCGGCTACGTCTTCGCCGAGGACGACCCGTATTGCGGCGTCGACTTGGACGCCTGCCGCGACCCGGAGACGGGCTCGCTGTCCCCGGAGGCGGGCGGGATCGTCGCGGCGCTCGACAGTTACTCGGAGGCGTCGCCGAGCGGAACCGGCGTGCATGTGCTGGTGGAGGCGCAGCTTCCACCCGAGGGGGCGAACCGAAACGGTCGCATCGAGATGTACGACCGCAATCGCTACTTCACGGTGACGGGCGAGCACGTTCGCGGCACCCCGGAAACGATCGAGGAACGACAGGCCAAGCTCGACGAGGTTCGGGCGTTATTCCTTCCCCCGCCGAAGAACGGCTCCGCCCCGCTCGTGAGGCGACCCGTCGACCTCGACGACCGCGACTTGCTCGACAAGGCGTTCGCCGCCCGCAACGGCGCCCACTTCGAGGCGTTATGGAACGGCGACACGACCGGATACCCGTCCGCGTCCGAGGCCGACCTGGCGTTGTGCGGGATGCTTGCCTTCTGGACTGGTGGCGATGCCGACCGGATCGACCGGCTGTTCCGCAGCTCCGGGCTCATGCGTCCGAAGTGGGAGCGAGAGGACTACCGGACGCGGACGATCGAGGCCGTGATCGGTGGGCGGACGGAGTTCAACATCAACATCGTTTCAGGTTCGCCCCCAGGTTCGCCCCCGGTTCGCCCCGACAGTAGTTCGCCCCTTCGCCCCGACCCCCTAGGGAGGGGCGAAGGCGAACTGTTCGCCCCAGGGTTCGCCCCAGAGAGTCATTCATGGCAACCGCGTGAGCTTGTGGCGAGCACGGCGAACCCCCCTGAGCCGCCGGACGTAATCGGCCTCTTCTACATCGGCTGCAACCACCTGATCTCGGGGTTGAGCGAATCTCTTAAGACATGGCTGGCGCTCACCGCTGCCGTCGGTGAGCTCGCGAGGGGCCGCGGCGTGTTATGGGTGGACGGCGACGACGTCGGCCGGGGCGCGGTGCTCGAACGGCTGCGGCTGCTCGATGCCGACGACCATGCGATTGCGCAGCGGTTTGCGTACATCGCTCCGGACGAGCCGCTCGACGAGGCGAGGACGCGAGACGTTCTCGAGGTCGTGGGAGCGCGCGCCTGCCGGCTCGCGGTCTTCGACGGGTTCAACCCCTGCTTGTCCTGCACGAGCTCGACCCCAACTCAGGCACCGACGTGGAGCGGTTCTACCGGCTGATCGACCCGGTGAGGAAACAAGGTGTCGCCTCTGTCCTGACCGACAACGTCGTCAAGTCCCCGGAGGCGCGCGGCGGCTGGGCGATCGGCTCGGAGCGGAAAAAGTCCAAGGCCGAGGTGCATCTGGGCATGAAGGGGCTCGAAGCCCTCGTCCGTGGGGGCACCGGCAAGGCGCGCATCGACGTCCACAAGGATCGGCCTGGGCATCTCGAACGGCCGAGCCCAGGAACGCTCGTGCTCGTCAGTCACGGTGACGCGTGCTCATGGCGGATTGATCCAGACCAAAGCCGTGACGTTGATGGCGAGTTCCGGCCGACTGCCCTGATGGAGAAGGTGAGCCGGTACCTCGAGCTCCGGGCTGAGGCGGTATCGCGGAACCAAATCGAGTCCGACGTGCTCGGCAAGCGCGGCTACATCCGGATCGCGATCGACCGACTGATCATGGAGGGCTACGCGAAGGAATTGCCGGGCTCGAACCGGGCACGGCTCGTCGAGCTTGAGCGGGCATTCCGCGAGGAAGAGGACTCGTGAATCCGCTGCACCACGACGAACGCCGCCTCATCGTCGCGTGCGAGCTCTACCGCCGCCGCAACGAGCACGGGCCCACCTGGTCGCAGCTGCGGCGGGCGCTCGACCTTAGTCGCGCCGAATTCGACGCGCTGGTTTGGCATGCCCGCCGGCGGGGGCTGGTCACGTTCACTCGGCAGGCGCGTTCGACCAGGGCAACCCCGCTCGGACTGGGGCGGCGCTGGCGAAGACGCCGGAGCAGGCCGCGTGACCGAAGACCGTCTCATGACTGCCGCCGAGGTCGCCGAGATGCTGAGCGTGCCCGAGGGCTGGGTACGCGAGCACACCCGGAACGGTCATCTGCCGCACATCACGCTGGGGCGGTACAAGCGCTACCGCCGGGAGGGCCGTGGTTGCCTGGCTCGAGCAGCAGGAGCAGGGCGGGGCAGCCTGGCGCCGTCATCGACCGCGGGTTTCCGATCCGGCGTAGATAGGCGTATGGTTCGAGGCGACAACCAATTGCGGGAGCGCCGCCGGAACGGCCTCCCGCCGGCACAAGGAGGTTGAGGCTCCCGTGCATCACGATTCTACGACCGAGCACGAGCGGTACGCGCTCATCGACCGCGTCCGCCATGCGCTCACGTTCGCACGCGCCGCCGAGGCCGCGCTCGTCGATGCCCTGGCGCTGCTCGAACGCGAGGAGGGCCACGATGCCCAGGGGTAGCGCCGTCATCCGCTACGACGGCGCACGCGGTGTCGTCTGGCGGATCAAGTGGGAGACGCCGACGGCCGGCAGTGCAAGGAGACGCTCGGCCGCGAGGCCGACGGCTGGACGGAGCGGAGGGCCGACCGCGAGCTGGGCAAGCGGGAGGAGCAGGCGAGGCGGGGCGTCCGGCGCCCCCGGCGCTCGCTAACTTTCGCCGACTACGCGGAGCGCTGGTTCGAGGAGGGGCCTGGCCGGCGCGCCTGGAAACCCGGAACGATCCGGACGTACGAGCACGCCCGCCGGAGCCTGGTCGAGCGCTTCGGGCCGATGCCTCTGGCTGCGATCCGGCCGCGCCACGTCGCCGAGTACGTGGCCGCCGCGAGCGAGCGCCTCAAGCCGGGGACGGTGAACCTGCACCTGTCGGTGCTCGGCGCGCTCCTCCGGTCGGCAGTAAGGGAGGAGCTGATCGAGAGCAGCCCGGCCGCGGCGACCGAGCGACCGAAGGTCGGGCGGCGGCGCTGGCGGATCCTCAGCCCGTCCGAGGCGGCGCGGCTAGCGCGCGAGTTCGGTGACGAAAGGATGCGCGTCGTCTTCCTGACCCTCGTCCTGACCGGCCTCCGCCGCCACGAGCTGCGCAACCTCCGTTGGGGGGACGTCGACCTCGTCGAGAACATCCTCCGCGTCCGCGACTCGAAGAGCGAGAGCGGACGCCGCTCGATCGCCTTGCCGTCCGGGTTGGCGGAGGAGCTGTGGCAACTGCGGCGGCGCACGGCCTTCCAGGGCGACGACGAGTACGTGTTCTGCCATCCGGAGCGCGGCTCCCACCTGCGCGCGGAGGCGTTCGCGGCCGCCCTCCGGGACGCGCTCGACGCCGCCGGAATCCCGGACTACGTCCGGCCGTTTCACGACCTTCGGCACGCGGCGATCACGAACAACGCCGCGGCCGGGGCCAGCCCGATCGGCCTGATGACCTGGGCTGGCCACAGCGACATGAAGACGACCAAGCAGTACATCCACCTCTCCCGCGTGGTGTTCCGCGAGGAGGCGGAGGCGCTGGAGCGGAGGATGCTCAGCCCGGTGGCGACCTCAATCGAAGAAGGGAGGTGAAAACCAAATGACGACAACCCAGCAAAAGGAGCGGTGGATGCTAGTCGTGACCAGCGAGGGCCAGCACGTCGTGCTCCACGAGGTCAACGACGATCCGGATCTCGGCACCTGGTGGGAGACCGCCGAACCCGACGATCTCATCACGAACCTGTTCGCCTCGCCAGACGATTGGGAGGTAGTCAGCGCTCACGAGACAGAGGAGGAGGCGCGGACTGCGTTGAAGCCACTCTAGCTACGGAAGGAGGAGATCGCGAGAAGGGCGCCTGCGGGCGTCCTTTTCGTTGCCTCGGGTACCAAGTCGGGGTACAAACAGCGCCGGAGCCCGCTTGGACTGGCGGTGTGGGCGCTTAGAGTCTGTAAACGCTCGGCCGTTGGCGGCCGCGAGAGCGCCGGGTCGAGCTCCGGAGAGTGCCCGGACCGAGGCGACGGCGCGGATAGAATCGCCTCGGAACCCGAGAGGAGTAGGAAAGAGGAAGGGACATGGCCACTCGCGTCGGCATCAACGGCTTCGGACGAATCGGACGCAACTTCTACCGCGCATATCTCGATCGGGGCGGCGACTTCGAAGTCGTCGCGGTCAACGACCTGGCGCCGCCGGACGTCCTCGCCCACATGCTCAAGTACGACTCGACGCATCGGGTGCTCAAGTCCGATGTGTCCGTCGCCGGGGACGAGATCAGGGTCGACAGCGAATCGTTCCAGGTGCTCTCGGAGCGGGAGCCGGAGCGGCTGCCGTGGCGCGATCTCGGGGTCGAGCTCGTGATCGAGTCGACGGGCCTGTTCACGGGGCGTGAGGGCGCGCAGAAGCACCTGGAAGGCGGCGCGAGCAAGGTCCTCATCTCGGCACCGGCATCGGATCCGGACGTCACCCTCGTGCTCGGCGTCAACAACGAGGCCTACGACCCTGACCGGCACCAGCTGATCTCGAACGCGTCGTGCACGACCAACTCCGTCGGCCCAATGGCGAAGATCCTGCTCGACAACTTCGGCATCGAGACCGGTTTCATGACCACGATTCACGCGTACACGACCGAACAGCAGCTGCAGGATCAAATTGCCCTCACCCGGAAGGGCAAGGCGGACCTGCGCCGCATGCGAGCCGCGGCGGTGAACATCGTCCCCACGTCGACCGGGGCCGCCCGTGCGATCGGCGAGGTGATCCCGGAGCTGAAGGGAAAGCTCGACGGCATGGCGATGCGCGTGCCGGTCGCCGACGGGAGCCTTACCGATCTGGTCTGCGTCCTCGAGCGAGAGGTCAGCGTCGACGAGGTCAACGAGGCATTCCGGAGCGTCGCCGGCAACGGCGAGTGGGCGGGGATTCTGGAGTACACGGACGATCCGATCGTTTCCTCGGACATCGTCGGGAATTCGAATTCCTGCATCATCGACGGGTTGTCGACGATGGCGCATGGACGGACGGTCAAGGTGATCGGCTGGTACGACAACGAATGGGGCTATTCGTGCCGGCTCGTCGATCTCGCCGACCGGTTGGTCCGAGCGCCGGCGCCGGTCTAGACACGCGCGAGTGAGAATCCCGCGTTCGGTCCGCGACGCCGACGTCTCAGGGAAGCGGGTGCTCGTTCGGGCAGATCTCAACGTGCCGCTCGACGAAGGCCGCATCGCCGACGAGACGAGGATCCGCGCGGCGCTGCCGACGCTGGAGCTGCTGCTCGACCGCGACGCGGCCGACGTCGCGGTCTGCTCTCATCTCGGCCGGCCGAAGGGCCGCGATCCCGCCTACGCGATCGAGCCGGTCCGGTCGCGCCTCGCCGAGCTCGTCCCGGACCGCCGGCTTACCGTGCTCGAGAACACCCGTTTCGATCCCGGTGAGACGAAGAACGATCCCCGTTTCGCGCGCGAGCTGGCCGACGAGCGCGACCTGTTCGTGGAGGACGCGTTCGGCTCGGTGCACCGCGCGCACGCTTCGACTGTCGGCGTGGCCGAGCTGCTGCCGGCATACGCCGGGTTGCTGGTCGAGCGGGAGCTGCGGGAGCTCGGCAAGCTGCTCGACGAGCCTGAGCGCCCCTTCGTTGTCGTCCTCGGCGGCGCGAAGGTCGAAGACAAGCTCGGCGTGCTGAAGAACCTCGGCGCGCGAGCCGACGCCGTCCTCGTCGGCGGGAAGATGGCCGCAGAGCTCGCCTCGCAACCGCCGCTCGAGGGGATGGAGGTCACGCTGCCGGTCGACGTGGTCGCCGCGTCGTCGTTCGACCGCGACGCGGAGGTGCGCGTGGCCGCGGCCGACGCGGTGCCCGCCGACTGGCTGGGCCTCGACATCGGGCCCGAGACGCAGTCGGCCTTCGCCGAGCGCATCGATGCCGCCCGCACGATCTTCTGGAACGGGCCGATGGGGGTCTTCGAGTGGCCACGCTTCGCGGAGGGGACGAAGGCGGTCGCGGAGGCCGTGGCCTGTCTCTTATGCACATCTGACGCTGCCGACGAATATAATCCGGTGTTGTTCTCGG
>JBKPNC010000033.1:0-8904 GCA_046732435.1 Actinomycetota bacterium | reverse complement strand
CCGTGACCGGCTCACGGCTGAGCCTGTCGGCGAGTGCTCAGGTGACCATGCGGCTCGCTTGCTTCGATGCGCGGTAGGCGCCGATTCCGCTGTAGCGTCGCCTTCGTACTGTGCGTCCGACAGGTCGAGCCCGCCGGGGCTGACCGTGAAGAACAGTGAGATCGGGGGCAACCCCGTCAACGCGGGCAGCGATCCACGCGGCGGCGGGATCTACAACGACGGCGGCACGGTAACGCTGAACAGCAGCGTCGTCGGCCACAACCATGCGTTCGGTAGCACGGGCGGGCGCGGCGGCGGCATCTACAACGACGGCGGCGCGGTCACCCTCAACGACAGCAGCATCAGAGACAACGCTGCAGTTGCGGACGGCGGCGGCATCTACAACGACGGCGGCGCGGTGACCTTGACCGGCAGCAGCACGATCACCGGCAATAGTGCGGGTACCTTCGGGGGCAGTTACCACGGCGGCGGCATCTACAACAACGGCGGGACGCTGAACGGCGCGGTTGCCGGAACCGGTGGCAACGTTTACAACAACACACCCGACGACATCTACTCCCCGCCGCCGCCGGTGGCGAACGACGATGGGGGCGAGAACTACGAGCTGGGCCGGGGAGAGACCATGAGCTGCTTCGTCTTCACCCCTCCCGGCTACGGCTGTCTTCTCCTCAACGACACCGCTGGCACCGCCGGCGACCGCCTGGCGGTACATAGCGTGAACGGCTCTACGGCCAACGTGGGAACAGGAATCACCCTGCCCTCCGGGGCGCACCTCACGGTAACCACGAACGGCGCCATCACGTACTGCTCGTGTGGCGCCTTCCCCAACGGGGGCCAGGACTCGTTCACCTATACCGACATCGAGAGCAACGGCTTACTGTCGAACACAGCCACGGTCTCGCTCACGATCCTCTGACCCGCTACCTAGCGAGCCCAGTCTCAAGATCTTCGACATCAAGCGGCGGCGGGCTTCACGGCTCGCCGCACCATCCCAAAGGGCTCGGCGGTGCCGGGCTCGGGAACCGGAAGGCAGCCGCTCCCGAGCCCGGCAGCGCCGGATGCCAGGACAGACACGGCACGTACGCGGCGGCGGCGCTTGACGGCTCGCCGCCGCTCCGTTCCTTCTGCGACCCCGGAGTGGGCCTAGGCGGTGCCGCGTGCCACGGAGGAGCTAGCCGCCACCAGCGCTACGCTCGCCCGTGGTGCGAGCCCGACGCGAGTCCAAGTACGTGCTCGTCCGTGCTGACCGCTGCCCGCCCGGGATCGTTGAGGAGCTGCGGGCCGCGCACCTGCCGGTGCAGACGCTGACGCGGACGTTTCCAGGTCGTCCCGCCGAGCTGTGGTACCGGCTGCCCGCCGAGGTTGCGCGCGCGCTCCTCGGCTCGGTCGACCCGGCGTAGACGATGCTTGAGGGGAACGAGAACGCCACGCGCGTCCCCGTCTTGGCGCTGCTCTCCGACGAGGAGCTCATGCGGGTGAAGCGCGCGGTCGGGCACGTTGTCGGGATTGCCGAGCATGACGAGCGGCTCCTCCTGCACTTCGCTCGCGCGAACGGCGCTGCCACGACGCCTGCGACCTGAACGCGGGCAAGGTGCGCGTACCACTGCGCGTACAGGACAGGCTCCGCACCCCCTACTTCGTTGCAGTCTGTTGCAAAGCAGAAAGCGGCAGTTTGCAGGGTGTTTCGCGTTCTCGCGTCTAGCTTCAGTTTCCCTGAGCAGACTTCGAATCTGCGTGCGGAGGTTCGACTCCTCCCGGGGCCACTCACGAATTACCTGCTCAGCGGCTCTTTGTCCTCGTGACGGACGGCTCGAAGTAGTCGGTGTTCGTACCAGGGGACTCCCAAACGGCGCCGGACCGGCCTTCGCGGACAGCGGTAAGCTGCTTCCGTGAAGGAGATCTGGACTGCGCGAGCAGCCCAGGCGGCCGCGAGGTACGGCGAGCACGCGCCGGCCGCGACGGTGTGCTGCAACGCTTGCCGCACGTGTGTCCAGACGAACCTGATCGGCCTCGGCATAGCCGCGATGGCAGCCGCCGGCCTCGCCGCGGCGCGCTTCGGTAGACGAGTCCGCGGGCCCTAGAGGGCGAAGGCGCCCGCGAGCTCGGCCGCCTGCGTCTTCTTCGCCTTCACTTCCCACTGCCCATACCTGCCGACGGTCAACGTGATCGTTGAGTGGCCAAGCTGCTCCTTCACCCACGTCACCCGGGCGCCGTTCTGGAGCGCGATCCGCGCGAACGAGTAGTGAACGAGCACGAGCCGGCTGCTGCGCCCTACTGGCGGGCCCCACGCGGAGCGGTCAGGCCGAGACTGCTTCCGCCCGAGCCTGCCGACGGACTTCCTCGGGATACCACTTCGTGAACAACACGCCGAGCGCGAGCGCGATGAACGGGATCACCCAGTAAAACAGGATCCCCAGCGTGTCGTCCTGGTCGCTGAACGTGGCATCCCCATCCACGAGCGGCGGAATCAGCGACGACACCGTCATCACGGCGAAGACGCCGACCCAGACCCAGGTGATAACGGTCGTCGTCCGGAGAAAGGCGGGACTCCGCTGCACGTCCGGCGGCACCTGTTCGCGGGCGTATTGCCGGGCGAACGGCCTCCCGACCAGCACCGAGGTGACGGCGATGACGAGGAGGCAGCCGCTCGTGAGCGGCTGAATCCATCGCTCGAGGAAGTGGTCGTTCGTCGCATAGCTCACAACGGTGAGCACGGCGAAGGCCAGAGTGGATCCGAGGTCGAGAACCTTTGGCACCTCCCCGGCCCGGAGTCCTTCTACGAGACGACACGCGCTGATCGCGAACGCGATCAGTACGGCCAGCCTGAAGTCGACGTTCCCGACCAGGATCCAGTAGACGATCCACGGGAGAAACGACGCAAAGAGCGCTCCACCGCTGCCGTGAGCGGCCCCTGAATCCTCCCGGGCGCGCGAGTCTATGCGCGCTATTTAAGGCCGCTGAGCTAAGCGCGTCAACGGCGCCCGTAGCCGAGAACCGGGATCGAGATGTTCCGGGACGCTTTCTTGCGGGTACAAGGCTTGCTGTGGAACGATCCACGGGGATGGATACGAGCCGACTCGAAGCGATTGCGATCCTGGCCAAGCTTCCTGAAGCGGAGCGGGATGAGCTCGCGACGGTGGTGAAGGAAATCCAGGTGGATGCGGGCACCAACCTGATCACGCTCGACGACTACGGCGCCGCCGTCTACTTCATCGAGCAAGGGGAGGCCGAGGTTCAGACCGAAGACGGCGCGACCTATGCCCGCGGGCCAGGCGAGGAGGTCGGCGAGATCGCACTCCTCCTGACCGGACAACGAACGGCCTCCGTCGTCGCCCGCACGCCGATGCGGCTCCTCTCGCTTTCCGGTCAGGACTTCGAGCGCATTCGATCACGCGTGCCTGAGCTCGAAAGCTCACTGCGCCGCCTTGGGCTCGAACGCGCCCGTCTGTAGCTCCGCGCGACCGTCGAGCGGCTAGCATCGGGCGACCCGCGGTGGGGACGAGGCGAATGGGGCGATTCGAGGAGATCTACAGGCGTTCCCTGGAGGAGCCGGAGCGGTTCTGGGGCGAGGCCGCCGCGGCGATCGACTGGGAGGAGCCGTGGAAACGGGTGCTCGACGACTCCCGAGCGCCGTTCTACCGCTGGTTCACCGGCGGGCGGATGAACAGCTGCCACAACGCGCTCGACCGTCATGTCGAGCGCGGCCGCGCCGACCAGCCCGCGCTGATCTACGACTCGCCCGTGACGGCCACGACCCGGACGTACACGTACCGGGAGCTCCGCGACGAGGTCGCCCGTTTCGCCGGCGCGCTCGCGGCGCAGGGAGTGGAGCGCGGCGACCGCGTCGTCATCTACATGCCGATGGTCCCCGAGGCCGTGATCGCGATGCTCGCCTGCGCACGCATCGGGGCCGCGCACTCGGTCGTCTTCGGCGGCTTTGCCGCTCCCGAGCTCGCGAGCCGGATCGAGGACGCGAAGCCGAAGCTGATCGTCGCGGCCTCGTGTGGCATCGAGCCGAACCGAATCGTGCCCTACAAGCCGCTGCTCGATGCCGCGATCTCCATGGTCGAGGCCAAGCCCGAGCGATGCATCGTGCTCCAGCGACCCGAGCAGCCGGCCGACCTCGAGGCGCCGCGCGACCTCGACTGGGACGGGGCGATGGCGAGCGGCTCGCCCGTCGAATGCGTCGCCGTGGAGGCCACCGATCCGCTGTACATCCTCTACACGTCGGGGACGACGGGCCAGCCGAAGGGGATCGTGCGCGACAACGGCGGCCACGCGGTCGCACTCGAGTGGACGATGAAGCACGTCTACGACGTCGATCCCGGCGAGGTCTACTGGGCGGCGTCCGACATCGGCTGGACGGTCGGGCACTCGTACACGGTCTACGGGCCCCTCTTCCACGGATGCACGACCGTCCTCTACGAGGGCAAACCGGTCGGAACGCCGGACGCGGGGGCGTACTGGCGCGTGATCTCCGAGCACGGCGTCTCTACGCTGTTTACCGCGCCGACGGCCTTCCGCGCGATCCGGCAGCAAGACCCCGAGGGCGAGCACATCGGGCGGTACGACCTGTCCGGGTTTCGTACGCTGTTTCTCGCCGGCGAGCGGTGCGATCCCGACACGCTCCACTGGGCGGAGGGGAAGCTCGGCGTTCCGGTGATCGACCACTACTGGCAGACCGAGACCGGTTGGCCGGTGTGTGCGAACTGCTTGGGCATCGAGCGGCTGCCGGTCGTCGCCGGGTCGCCGACGCGAGCCGTGCCCGGATGGGACGTGCGCGTCATGGACGAAGACGGCACCGAGCGGCCCGCGGGCCAAATCGGAGCGCTCGTGGTGAAGCTTCCGCTGCCGCCCGGCTCGTCGCCGACGCTCTGGAACGCGGACGAGCGCTATCGCGAGACGTACCTCTCCGCGTTCCCCGGCTACTACCAGACCGCCGATGCCGGCTACGTCGACGAGAACGGGTACGTCTTCGTGATGGCCCGAACGGACGACATCATCAACGTCGCGGGGCACCGCCTCTCGACCGGCGCGATGGAAGAGGTGCTCGCGGCGCACCCGGACGTGGCGGAATGCGCCGTGATCGGCGTTCGCGACGACCTCAAGGGACAGCTGCCCGTCGGCCTGCTCGTCCTCGAGGCCGGCGTCGATCGCCCGCACGACGAGATCGTCGCCGAGGCGGTGCAGCTCGTGCGGGAGCGGATCGGCCCGGTGGCCGCGTTCAAGACCGCTGCGGTGGTCGATCGGCTGCCGAAGACGCGTTCAGGGAAGATTCTGCGCGGCACGATGCGCCGGATCGCGGACGGCGAGGACTACACGACGCCGGCGACGATCGACGATCCGGCAGTCCTCGACGAGATCGGTGGCGCCCTTGATGCCGTCGGCTATGGCCGTACCGGCGCTCCTGCCGGCTGAGCCGCGCGACCGCGTGCCGCGCGCGCGAGGATGCGGGCCGAGCGGACGAGCTGCTTCCCGCTAACCCCCGCCGCGTCTCGGTCGTCGCAAGCAGGTAGTGAGACCTGGCCGCGCTCTCGTGGTGCTCGCCGCCTTGCTGGCGCTGGCCGGCTGCGGCGGGAGCGGGACGACCTACCCGACGCAGGCAAGCGAGCAGGGACCGATCGGCTCCGGCGCCGACGGCGCGTGGCTGTTCCAGCCGGCCGGAAAGCCGAAGAGCCTCGTCATCTTCTTCCACGGGCAAGGCGGGGCGGACGAGGCGACGCCGATCAACCACCTCCCGTGGATCGAGCATCTCGTCCAGCACGGAAGCATCGTCGTCTACCCCCGCTACGAGATGGCGTATCTCCTGAACCCGCTCGTGCACGCGGTCGCCGGCATCCGCGCCGCCACTGAACGCGTGCACGCCGACGGCCTTCCGGTGTTCGCGATCGGCTACTCGCGGGGCGGCGGCCTCGTCATCGAATACGCGGCCGCCGCCGGCGACAGCGGCACGCCGGTGCCCGAAACGGTCATGAGCGTGTTCCCGACCGGGGTCGGCGACCAGGGCCGGATCACCAACCTCGCGCCGCTCAGCCACTCCACGCGGCTGGACATTCTCGTCGGCGACAAGGACACCGTGGTCGGCAACCGCGGCGCGAGGTTCATGCTCAGGCGGCTCGAGGTCAACGGCTTCCCCGGCCAGAACATTCGACTGCACTTCATCCACTCCACGAAGTCGTTCATCGCGGACCACCTCGCTCCGATGCAGACGTCCCCCGGCGCACGCAGGGCGTTCTGGGGACTCGCGGATCGGCTGCTCGCCGCCGAGCGCGCCGCGTCTAGTTGACGACGACGAGCCCGTTGGTGCGCTGCGCGGTGCACCAGGAGGCGCTGGCGTTGCGGAAGTCCGAGAGGACGACCACGCCCGCCGTCGGCATCTCGGCCGCGATCTCCCCTGCCGCCCGCAGGGAGCCGCCGGGGAGATCGAGGTCGAGGAGGCAGATGTCCGGCTGGGTGCGTTGCGCCCTGGAAACCGCGCCCGTCGCCGTCTTCGCGTAGCCGCAGATACGAAAACCCGCCCGACGGGCGGCCGCGCGGATCGCCGCGCGCCCGCTCTCGTCGGCGCTTGCGATCAGGACGCGCCGGAGTCGTTCCATGCCGACATCCAATCGCTCGCCCATCGCGGGAACAAGGCGGCGCCCCGTCGATGGGGGTACGGTCCGTCCCCGCGCTGTACCTCGTTCGGTGGGTTGCCCTCCGCCGCGCTCAGGCGACGCCGGCGAGCGCCTCGCGATGGCTGCGACTCGTGAGCGGGCCCGATCTGGAACGGTGCTCGTATTCGTCGGCCGTGATATGCACGAGGCGGAAGCAGCGGTCGTTCGAGCACTCGCAGATGAATGGAATGGGGCCGCCGATGCCGAGCTGCCGCGCCCGCTCGGCGATCGTGTCGTTCGCAATCCTGAAGACGGTCGCTTCTTCCACGTCTCACGCTAGATGCCACGTGGCGGCGGGTCCCAAACCTCCCACAGAGATCGCTAGCGCGAGGCGACGGCTTCGGCGACGCCGTAGATGCCGCCCAGCTTTTCCTTGAGATAGCGGACGTACGGGGCCGCGTCCATGGGGCCGCCGACGAGCCGCTGCAACATCTCCCGCGGGAGGAACTTGCGTCCGTGGTTGTGGAGGTTGTCCCGCAGCCAGTCGCGGAGCACACCGAACTCCGCCTGCTCGATCTGTTCGTCGAGATCGGGAATCGCCTCCCTGACCTTCTCCCAGATCTGCACGGAGACCACGTTGCCGAGGGAGTACGTCGGGAAGTAACCGAACCCGCCGAACGACCAGTGCACGTCCTGCAACACCCCGCGGGCGGCGTCCGGGACGTCGATCCCGAGATACTCCTCCATCCGCGCGTCCCAGACCTCGGGAAGCTCCTCCAGCGCGATCTGCCCGGCCATGATCTCCTGCTCGAGCTCGAAGCGAAGGATGATGTGGAGGTTGTACGTGACCTCGTCTGCCTCGACGCGGATCAGCGAGGGCTGCACCTTGTTCACCGCTCGGTAGAACTCCTCCAGCTCCACGTCCGCGAGCCGCGCGAACCGCGAGCGGAGCTCCGGATAGAACCGTCGCCAGAACGGCAGGCTCCGGCCGACGAGGTTCTCCCACATCCGGCTCTGCGACTCGTGCAGCGACATCGACGCTCCGCGCTGGAGTGGCGTTCGATCGATCGACGACGAGACCTGGTGCTCGTAGAGCCCATGCCCGAACTCGTGCATCATCGAGAACAGGCTCTCGTAGCGGTCGGGGAAGTACCGCGTCGTGATTCGGATGTCGGTCGGACACGTCCCGCTCGCGAACGGATGGACGGTCGGATCCATGCGCCAGCTCTCTGGCTTGAAACCGAAACGATCGAGCACCTCGCGGCCGAACGCCTCCTGGTCGGCCAGCGGGAAGTCGCCGTAGAGGCACGAGTCGTCGACCCCCTCGGCCCGATCGGCGAGCTCGCGGATGAACGGCACGAGCTCACGACGGACGTCGTCCAGCACGGCCCGGGCTTCCGCGGTCTTCATTCCGGGCTCGAAGTCGTCGAGCAGCACGTCGTAGAGCTCGTCGGTCGGCTCGAAGCACTCGACGTACCGGTGCTTGAGCTCGACGTTCTTGCGGAGGTACGGCAGGAACACGGTGAAGTCGGAATCCCGGCGCGCCTGCACCCAGGCCTCGTACGCGACGGCGCCCGCGCGGGTGATCTCGGCGCTCAGCTCGGTGGGCACGCGACGCTCCTTCTCCCAGTCGCGGCGTGTGATCCGGATCAGCGCCGCCTCGTCGGAGTCATACGGCAGCTGCTCCTCGTAGGGCCTCAGCGCCTCGAGCAGCCGCCCGATCTCGTCGGAGGCGAACCGCTCGTGCGCAATCTTGCTGAGCGTCGCCAGCTGCTCGGCTCGGGCGGCGGCCCCGCCCGGCGGCATCATCACATGCTGATCCCACGACGCGAGCCGCGCGGCGACGCGCAGATCGACGATCTCCGCCAGGCGCTCCTTGAGCTCCTTGTACGTCGATTCCATCGGCGCCAGATTACTGGTCGATGGCGTTCCGGGAGGGATGGCCACCCTCGGCTGCCGAGCTGGTCGCCGCCCAGGAGGCGCTCGCGGGAACGGATCCCGAGCGCTGGAGGCCGGCTGCCCAGATATCGGTCGGCGCCGTGTTCGTCTGCTTCGCCCGAGGGGGCAGCGGAGCCGGCGCCGCCGGCGATCCCGCGTGGGCGGCGGCCGTCTCTCCGGCCGACGAATGCGTTCTGGAGGGAACCGCCGGCGCGCCGTACGAGCCCGGCCTGCTCGCGCTGCGCGAGGGACCGCTGCTCGAGCTCGCGGTGCGGGGCCTCCGGCGCGCGCCGGACGTCTTGCTCGTCGACGCGACGGGCCGCGACCATCCGCGGCGGGCGGGCCTCGCACTCCATCTGGGAGCCGTCAGCGA
>JBKPNC010000032.1:0-15166 GCA_046732435.1 Actinomycetota bacterium | reverse complement strand
TCCTCGAGCAGCGCGGCCACTTTCGGCAGCGGCTTTCGCAGTCGTTCGAGCGCGTCGCCGACGAGCTCGCGGGCGGCCGCGCCCGAGTCGGCATTGAAGATCGCCCTGAGCAGCGCGGCGACCATCCCCTGTTGATCCTTGCGGACGTGGCCGAGCGCCTCGCGGAGGAAGTGGACGCTGCAGCGCTGCCAGGGACAGCCGAGCACCTGCGCGATCGCCTTCTTCAGGCCGGCGTGCGCGTCGGAGACGACGAGCTGCACGCCGTTCAGGCCCCGTTCGACGAGCGAGCGGAGGAAGCTGCGCCAGAACGCCTCCGTCTCCGCCTCGCCGACGTCGAGCGCGATCACCTCGCGGTAGCCGGACTCGTGCACACCGTAAGCGAGCACCAGTGCCTTCCTAACGACGCGGCCGCCGTCGCGAACCTTCTCCACCTTGGCGTCCAGCCACAGGTACGGGTAGCGACCCTCGAGCGGCCGGTTGCGGAACGCGTCGACCTGCTCGTCCAGACCGGCGCAGATCCGAGAGACCTCGCTCTTCGAGATCCGCAGCCCCAGCGACTCGACCACCTGGTCGACCTTGCGCGTGGACACACCGGCCACATACGCCTCCTGCACAACACTCACCAGCGCCTGCTCACTACGCCGACGCGGCTCCAGAAAGCTCGGGAAGTAGCTGCCCCGGCGAATCTTGGCGATCGCCAACTCGATCTCACCGGCGCGCGTCGCCCACGGCCGCGGCCGATAGCCGTTGCGGTGCGTCAGCCGCTCACCCGGCGCCCACTCGCCCCGCTCGGCGCCGACCAGATCGGACACCTCCGCCTCCATCAACTGCTGCACAACCCAGGCAAGCGACTCGCGCAGAACATCAAGCCCCTCCCCCTCGAGCAGGTAGCCGACAACCTGCTCACACGTCATCCTCTTCCTCTCGGCCATCGCGGTGACTCTCCTCTCGTGGGGCTTTCTCGTGAAGGCACGGGAAGAGGTCAACACACTGCTCGCCGAGCTCGACCAGCCGCCGCTCGACTGATCGCGACGGCCCGCTCGCCGAAAGGGCGCCCTGTGCCGCAGGAGGCGCCCTTCGCCATCTCGCGGACGGGGCGTTGACGTGCCGGTCAACGCCTGGACCGTCGGACTTCTCGCGCTCGGAACCGCGCTCGCCACGGGACTCGGCGCACTTCCTTTCCTCGCCACTCGCCGACCCAGCAGGTCCTGGCTCGCGCGTGCAAATGCCGCCGCGGCCGGGTTCATGCTCGCCGCGACCGCGGCGTTGTTCTTCGAAGGGGCATCCGGAAGCATCGGTCAGACGGCAGCCGGCGCCGTCGCGGGAGCCGTGGTGATAGGCGTCATGCGGCGATGGCTACGCGGACGGGAGAAGATTCACGTGGCGGCGTTGCGTGGCGCGGACGCCCTGCGCGCCTTTCTGATCATCGGCGTGATGACCGTGCACTCGTTCGCCGAGGGAGTGGGTGTCGGCGTCGCGTTCGGCGGCGGGGAAGCACTCGGGCTTTTCATCACCGTCGCGATCGCGGTGCACAACATTCCGGAGGGCCTTGCGATCTCGCTGGTGCTCGTGCCTCGCGGGGCCTCCGTACGGTCGGCGGCAGCCTGGAGCGTCTTCTCCAGCCTGCCCCAGCCGATCGTCGCAGTCCCGGCCTTCCTCTTCGTCGAGCAGTTCTCCGGCGTGCTCGCAGCCGGCCTCGGCTTCGCCGGCGGAGCGATGCTCTGGATGGTCGTGTCGGAGCTCCTTCCGGAGGCGCGTGCCGACGGCTCGATCCGCGAGATCGCTGCGTGGGGCGGGTTGGCGTTCGTCGCGATGGCAGCGCTCCAGGTCGCCCTTGGAACGCTGTAGAGGCGCTTTCTCTCTACCAGGACTTCGTACGTGTTCCGCTCTCGGGTCGGTGCACGCGCACGCGTGCGTCGACCGCCACGCAGCCGTTCTGAAGCCCGAAGACGGGGTTGAGGTCGAGCTCGGCGACCTCCGGCAAATCCTCGCCGAGCACAGACAGGCGCAGCAGCAGGTCCGCGAGCGCGGCCGCGTCGGCCGGCGGTCGGCCGCGGAAGCCGGCGACGAGCTGTCCGGCCTTCCCGGAGCGCACGAGATCGCTCGCGTCGGCATCGGTGAGCGGAGCAAGCCGGAAGCCCGCCTGGCCGATCAGCTCGGCGAGGACGCCGCCCGGGCCGAACGCAACCAGCGGTCCGAAGACCGGATCCTGAACCAGCCCGGCAAGGAGCTCGACCCCCTCCTGCACCATCGACTGGACGACGAGCGTTCCGCCGATTTGCTCCGCCGCCGCGAGCACGGCCGGCTCGTCGCGGAGGTCGACGGCGACGCCGCCTGTCTCCGTCTTGTGCGCTCCGGCGGCGGCCGTCTTGACGACGGCCGGGAAGCCGAGCTCCCGCGCGGCCGAGACGGCCTCCTCGGGATCGGCGACCACACGCTCGGGGGCGAGGGGAATGCCGTAGGCGTCGAGCAGACGGCGCGTCTGGCCGGGTGGAAGCCACTCACTCTCGGATGCGGCGAGCGCGGCGTCGACGACGGCACGCGCGGTCGCACGATCGATGCCGGACAAGGCTGGCACCGTTCCGGCGGCTGCGCGAAGCCACTCCGCGCGCTCGGCCGCGAGCGCGAGGGCCCGCGCGGCCGACTCGGGGAATCCAAACGCCGTGATGCGGCCGGCGCCCCGCAGCGCCTCGGGGATGCCCTCCGCGCTGACGAGCACGGCGAGCACCGGCTTGTCCGTGCCGGCAGCGCGTGCGAGCGCCCGCGCGACCTCGTCGGCGGTCGCGACGACGGGCGGAACAAACAGCGCGATGACTGTATCGACCCGCGGGTCGGCGAGGATCAGCGGTAGGGCCGCCTCGTAGCTCGCTCCCGTCGCCGAGCCGAGCATGTCGACGGGGTTCGCAACACTCGCCTCCGCGGGCAGGACGGCCCCGAGCGCGCGGCACGTATCGCCGGAAAGCTCGGGAAGCTCGAGGCCGGCCGACTCACACGCATCGGCGCAGAGGATGCCGAGACCACCGGCGTTGGTGAGGACGGCGACGCGGCGCCCGCGCGGAAGCGGTTGCGTCGAGAGCAGCGCGGCGCCGTCCAGCAACTCCTCGAGCGTGGCGGCGCGGATCACGCCGGCCTGACGGAAGAGCGCATCCGTGGCGGCGTCGGATCCCGCCAGCGCCGCCGTGTGCGAGCCGGCGGCGCGCCGCCCGGCCTGCGTGGTCCCGCTCTTCATCGCGAGCACGGGCTTCCTGCGCGCGACCCGGCGCGCGAGCCGCGAGAACTTCCGTGGATTGCCGAAGGACTCGACGTAGAGGAGCACGAGCCCCGTCTCGTCATCGTCCTCCCAGTACTCCAGCAGGTCGTTTGTGGACACGTCCGCCTTGTTGCCGATGGAGACGAAGGCCGAGAACCCGAGCGCTCGCTCGTCGGCCGTCTCGACTAACGCCAGGCCGAGCGCTCCCGACTGCGACGAAAAGCCGATCCCGCCGGGCGGCAGCGCGCGCGGGCCGAACGTGGCATTGAGGCGGCAGCGCGAGACCGCGATCCCGAGACAATTCGGCCCGATCAGCCGCGCGCCGTAACTGCGGACGAGCGCGAGGAGCTCGTCCTGCCGCCGGGCCCCCTCGGCCCCCACCTCTGCGAATCCCGACGAGATCACACAGAGGGCCCGAACGCCGTGCGCAAGGGCATCCTGTGCCGCCCCGAGCACACGGTCGGCCGGCAGGCACAGGACGGCGAGGTCGACGGAATCCGGGATCTCGCCGACCGAGGCGTAGCCGCGGACGCCGGAGACGGGCTCGGCCCGGCGGTTGACGGGGTAGACGGCGCCGTCGAAGCCGGCGCGAAGGACGTTGCGGAAGAGCTCCCCTCCGATCGTGCCGGGCCGCGCCGATGCTCCGATGACGGCGACCCGCTCGGGCGCGAAGAACGGCCGCAGCGACGCACCGACGGCGACGTGATCCCGTTCGTCGACGCGCTCGCGGTACCGCTCGGTCGTCGCGATCGGGAACGTGACCTCCACCTCACCGCTCTCGAGTTCTCGCTCGACCTCGAACCCCGTGTCCTCGAAGACGCCCAGCATCGGACGGTTCTCCGCCAGCACCTCGGCGACGAAACGCTCGACTCCCGACTCGCCGGCCCTGCGTGCGAGCTGCTCCAGCAGGCGCGTCCCCACCCCGCGTCCCTGAAAGTCGTCGGCGACGGTAAAGGCCACCTCGGCAGCGGTCGGGTCGCGGAGGCGCGCATAGCTCGCCAGCCCCACCACGCGTTCCCCACCGTCCTCGGCGATCGCGCCGATCAGCGCCCCGCGCTCCCGCCAGTCGGGGTCGAGCACCGGCTCCACGAGCCGCGGGTCGACGGCGGGAAGACCGTGGAACCGGCGGTACAGGCTTTCCTCGGACAGGCTCGAGAACAGCCTCAGTACTGCACCTGCGTCCGCGCTGAGCGGCGCCCGCAGCCGCAGCGTCGTGCCGTCTCGGAGAATGACGTCGACGGGGCCGGCCGCATCCGAGCTCACCGCGGCAATTCTCTCCTGTTCTGCCGGGCTAGTTGCCGTTGCTCCGTGCCCAGGCGAACGCCTCCTCGCCGAGCCGAGCCGGTCCGTCGGCGAATTCACCCCAGACGGTGGCGGCGGCCCAGACGCCCGGGTCGGCAAGGAGGCTGCGGAGTGCGCTCTCGTCTGCGGTTTCGAAGACGAAGAGCGCCTCGCGCTCGGTCAGGAAGACCTCGTGCCGGCGCAAGCCCGACTGCTCCAGATCGAACGGCGGGCCGCTGTCCAGCACCGCGCGCACCTGGTCCTGGACGCCTTCGCGGAGCGGGATCACGACGACGATCCGGTTGCGCGCGAGTGAGTGGCCCGTATGGAGATCGGCCAGACGCTCGGCCAGCTCCGAGATGATGCCGAGCTGACTGACGCCGGCGAGGCGGACGGGGCGCCTCTCACGCCGCTCCAGGACGAGCGTCGGCCGATTGGCGATGCGTTCCTTCGACGTCCTGCCGATCGAGACGCCGGCGAGATCGTCGAATCGCACCTCCTCGACGTCGGCCCCGCCGGCATCGAGCCTGAGGGAGCGGGCACGAAGCTCCGCCTTTCCCGAGTGCAACACCCCGTCGCCTTCTTGCCACGTCACCGCGTACGTCCGCATCATGAAGCTCAGCGTGCCGGAACGCGGCCCGACGCGCATCGGTACCGCTCCGAGCGGGCCCTGCGGAAAACCCGCAGACCGCCGTCGACGTTACTCGAGCAGGCCCTGCTCGAGGGCGTAGCGGACGAGCTCGGCGCGGCTCGAGAGGTGCAGCTTCCGCATGATGTGCGCCCGGTGCGTCTCGACGGTGCGTACCGACAGGTACAGCGTCTTGGCGATCTCCTGGTTCGTATGCCCGAGCGCGAGCAGCCGCAGCACCTCTCGCTCCCGGTCGGAGAGCGGATCCTCTTCGGCGCGCCGCCGCTCCTCCGCCTCCGAGACGGCGAGCCGGGCACCGAGCGCCGGGTGGACGTAGCGTCCGCCCGCCGCAACCTCCCGGACGGCCTGTACGAGCTCCGTGTCGGCGGCCTCCTTCAGGACATAACCGCTGGCGCCCGCTGCGAACGCCTCGCGAACGTACACCGGGTCGTCCTGCATGGAGAGCACGAGCACCCTGGCGTCCGGCGCCTCCTTCAGCACGGCCGGCGTCGCGTCGATCCCGCTCCCGCCCGGCATGACGAGGTCCATCAGCACAACGTCGGGCTTCTCCCGGCGGACCGCGAAGACCGCCTCGCGCATGTTTCCCGCCTCGGCGACCACCTCGATGTCATCCTCGGCCTCGAGCACGAGTTTGAGCCCGGACCGCACGACGGCATGGTCGTCGACGCTGACGACGCGGATCGGCATCACCACAGGGGAACCTCGGCCGCGACGGTGGCGCCCGACCCCGGTGACGACTCGAGGCTCAGGCGACCACCGAGCAGCTCGACTCGTTCGCGCATCCCGATCAGCCCGATCCCTTCTGACGGTTGCTGCTCGGGGTCGTAACCGCGGCCGTCGTCGTCCACGACGACCGCGACGGCTCCCGGGCGGCGGGTCAGCAGCACGCTCACCCGGCTCGCCTGCGCGTGCTTGACGACGTTGGTGAGCGCCTCCTGGACGATCCGGAAGAGCGCGGTCTCGACGTCGCCCGGGAAGCGATCGCCCTTTGTCGCGTCCTCCAGCTCGACGCGAATTCCGGTTTCGCCCTCGAACGTCTCCGCGAGGCGTTCGAGCGCCGAGACGAGGCCGAAGTCGTCGAGCACCTTCGGGCGAAGCTCAACGGCGAGCCTGCGCACGTCCTGGAGGGTGGTCACGACGCGATCCCGCAACTCCTGCGTTGCCTCGCGCAACGCTTCGCCGCTCTCCGCCTCGTCGAGCGACTTCAGTCCGAGCAGGATCGACGTCAACGCCTGGCCCGTCTCGTCGTGGAGTTCCCGCGCCAGGCGGCGGCGCTCGAGCTCCTGCGCCTGCACGATCCGGCGCACGGCATCGCGGCTCACACGCTCCGACAGGTCGGCGGCGACCGCGGCCCGGGCGGCCAGAATCTCGGCGACGCGGAGATCGTCGTCGGTGAAGCGGCCCCCGCGCGCCTCCTTGTCCCCGGCGAGGATCACGCCGATGGCTCGGTCGCCGGCGACAAGCGGGACGTAGATCGCCGAGCGAAGCCCGAATCGCCTGGCGATGGCCTGGTCGACCTCGGGATCGTCGATGAGCGAATCGACTCGCTCGCTCCGCTTGCGCTCGAAGACGCGGCCGGGTTTCGAAGCGCTCAGCGAAAACTCCACGCCTTTGAAGTCGTCGGCATGCGGGCCGTCCGCGGCCTCGATCCGGAGCGCGCCGTCGCGGAGGAGAGCGATCGCCACGATGCGCGCAGAGACAAGGGCGCGGAGCTGCTCCGCGACCAGCGCGAGGAGTCGTGGCAGATCCAGCTCGCCCGCGAGCGCGTTGCCAACCTGGTTCACCGACTCGAGCTGTTGCGACCAGCGCGTCGCCGCCTCGTACAACCGCGTGTTCTCGATCGCGACGGCGGCCTGCGCAGCGAGGAGCTGGGCCAGCTCCTCGTCCTCCTCGGTGAACTCGCCGCCCTGCTTCTCTGTCAGGTACAGGTTGCCGAAGGCGACTCCGCGCAGCAGAACCGGCACGCCGAGGAACGAGCGCATCGGTGGGTGCCCGGGCGGGAAGCCGACCGAACGCGGATCCTCCGAGACCTCCTGCAGCCGGAGCGGGCGCGCGTCTCGAATCAGGACACCCAGGATCCCCCGGCCGCGTGGGAGCTCGCCGATCCGCTTCGCCATGTCGGGGTCGATGCCCGTGTAGACGAACCGCTCGAGCTCCGTCCCGTTCGACCCGATGACGCCGAGTGCGGCGTAGCGAGCGCCGGTCAGCTCGGCCGCCGTCTCGACGACTCGGAGGAGAAGCGCATCGAGTGACAGCTCGGAGCTGAGGGCGATCCCTGCGTCGACCAACGCACGAACGCGGTCACGCTCTGTTGCGGCCTCCACGCGTCATATTTCAACACGCGGCACCGATTGGTATGGCCGCGGCGGTCGTTTGCGCGATGTCCCGAATGACCTCGAGGAGGTCGTGGTTCGTCCCGTAGACGCGCATCTGGCGATCGGCGCCGTTTCCGTCGCGGAGAATCCGCTCGATCCCCTCGAGCTCTTGCTCGCTCCCGAGCTCGCGGGCGTGCGACTCGACCGCACGGAGGGTGCGGCGGACGAGCTCTCGCACCGGCGCTCGTCTGGTCGCGCCGCCCTCGAGGTCGATCAGCTCGGCATCCAACCCGAAGCGCGCCGCCCGCCAGCGGTTCTCGAGGATCAGCGCCCGGTGGTGGTGGGCGCACCTGCCGTCGTACGCCTCCGAGTAACGCTTGACGAGCGCCTGGACGTACGCGGCCAGGGCGACCGCATCCTCCACGCGTGCGACTGCGTCCATCACGCGAACCTCGATGGTGCCGAGCCGCGGATGCGGGCGGATGTCCCACCAGATGCGCGTGTAGTCGTCGAGGCAGCCGGTCTGCTCGAGCGCACCCACCACCCGGGCGTATTCCGCGTAGTCGGCGAAGTGCGGCGGCGGCCCGGTGCGCGGCAGGGTGGCGAAGACGAGCTGGCGGCACGAGGCGATCCCCGTCCGCTCGCCGCGCCAGAAGGGCGAGCTGGCCGAGAGCGCGATCAGCTCGGGCAGGTGCGGCAGCAGCGACTCCACCACGGCGATTGCCTTGTTCGGCCCGTCGACGCCGACGTGGACGTGCAGGCCGAAGATGAGCTCGCGCCGGGCCGCGTACTGCAGCTCCTCGACGAGCGTTCGATACCGGTCACGAGGCGTGATCCGCTGCTGCTCGAAGAGGCTGAACGGATGGGTGCCCGCGGAGGCGAACACGAGACCCTCCGAGCCCGCGACCTCGGCGACATGCGACCTGAGGCGGCGAAGCTCCCGGCCCAGCTTGCCGACGTCCGCGCACACCGCCGTATGAATCTCGAGCACTGACTCGAAGAGCTCCGGTGAGACGTACTCGCTGAACTCACCGCCCTGTTCGGCCGCCAGAATCGGCCCGACGCGCTGGACGAGCTCGTAGCCGTCGGGCTCGAGGAGCATGTACTCCTCCTCGGCGCCGACGGTGAACGGCGGCGTGGCGCCGAACCGGTGCTCGAGGACGCTTCCGCCGCCGCCCGACATCGGATCAGACCGGCGTCAGCGCCTCGGCGCGCGACGCGAGGTACGGTCCCAGGTAGCGGCCGAAGATCTTCCCCGGTGGCCACCAGAGCGCTTCCGTGGACGCGGTCGACGTGTCGCCGCCCCCGCCGTAAAGCTCCGCGCGCAGGTAGAGCGTCGGGCCGCCCGTCAGCAACCGACCTCGAAGAACCGGCCGGAACTGCGCGCTGGGAAGTCGCGCGCCCGCGTGCACCGCGATCGTGTGTGCCGCCGCGTCGGCCTGCTGCGTGGCGATCCCGCCCTGCTTGATCGGGAAGGTCGTCACATCGCCGGCCGCGAAGACGGCGGCGACGTCGTCCACGACGCCCGAGACGTCCGTCGGCACGAAGCCGTGCCTGTCGTGCGGGAGCCCTCCCAGCGCGGGGCCGGTGAGCACCGGCAGCGTCACCACCGCATCTGCGGCCAGGCTCCCCTCCGGCGCGACGGCGAGCTCGCCGTCGACCACGGAGATCGGCCGACGCCGGGTCAGAACCCGGATGCTCCGCTCCTCCAGCACCGCGGCGACTGCGGCGCTCGCCTCGGCTCCGAAGACCGAGAGCGGGGCCTCTTCCGGCGTCAGCACGATGAGCTCGGCCACCGCTTCGTGGGCGGCCAGGTCCGCCGCCGTCAGCAACGCCACCTCGTACAGCGGCAGCGGCCACGTCGCGCCGCCGGGCACGGCGAACACGACCCGGTGCACCGCTCCCGAGCGGAGCCCTTCGAGCAGCGTCGCGAACGGGCCACCGCCGGGCCAGGCCCAGAACGTGGTCGCGCCCGGCACGCTGTCGGACGCGTGAGCCCCGGTCGCGACGAGGAGCACGTCGTAGTGCAGGCACTCGCCGCTCGCGGTCCATGCCTCGCGACCGTCTGCGTCGACGTGATCGAGTGCGCCGGCGCGCAACCGCGCGCCCGCGTCGGCCGCGACCGTTGCGAGCGGCAATGCCGGCAGCGGGCGCGCGTCGAACGGCTCCGTGACCGCAAGCGGCCGATAGCGGAATTCCGCCGTCGGGGCCAGCAGCGTCACGTCGACGAGCCCTTCGGCAAGCGCCTGGAGCGCGAGCACCGCCTCGATCGCGGCCACGCCTCCGCCGGCGACGAGGACTGAAAGCGGCTTGTTCATCGCGCGACTCCCCCTTGCACTCGTTTCCGGAACGGTGACCGGTGCGGCCGGCCTTTGCATCCGCGGATGCACTCGTCGTGCTGCGGGAAAGGCCTGACCCCGAATCGGGGACGCCACCGATGCGACAACGGGCGAGCTCTCGAACCTCGCCCGTGATCAGCTCCTGCTCGACGTGGATGTCCCGCCTCCGGGCGGCGGCTTCGGCGGGGCTCAAGGCACCGATGCGGAGGGCCCCGTCGAGCGCGGCAAGCGCCGCTTGCCAGCTGCTGCTCCAGCGTGCGAGCAGTTCCGAAAGCGAGGGACCCGGAGACGGCGGTCGAGCGACGACGAGCTGCGCGAGGCGCTCCCGGCGCTTCTCCACGTGCTTCTCGAGAGTGGTAACCATCCGGCAAAGCATTCACGCGCGCGCGGGTAAACCGCGTCGGCCGGAACGCTGAGGTGGCTCGGTAGTTTCACCGGCGCCCGACTCGGTAGTCGGCCGCAGCAGAAACCCGCGTCTGCGCCGATGCCGCGCGCCTCGAGCTCGGCCAGCCTGGGGTCATCTGGTCGGTGCAACAAAGGAGGAGACATGAGGAAGGTCTTTGCATACGGAGGAGTCGCGGCGAGCGCCATTCTCATCGCGTTCGGGATCGGGTCGATCGTCGTCGGCTTCAACGGACGCGATGACGTCCAGAACAGCATCACGCGCGAGCACATCGTCGGCACGCCGGACATGACACCCGCGGCCATCACCGCGGAGGCCAAGAAGGCCGGGTTGGACGTGAACTCACTCGATATCCCGAGTTCGAGCGTCGCCGGCAAGACAGTCGACACCGGTTCGGAGGCGAAGACCTTCGCGGGATACATGCGGATCCATACCCTCGAGGCCACCGGCGGGTACACCTACGCGCAGATGGGCCGCTACGAGGCGAAGCCGGGAACGCCGGCGCAGTTCCTCGCCGCGGGTGGTGGAACCGACGACCCGGCCCACGCCGTCATCGATCCGAGGAGCAACCAGCCCGTCGCCAACGCGAAGCGCGATATCTGGGTGACCGAGACGGCGCTGACCACCGCGCTCGACACCTCGTACTTCGCCGATCGCGTGGCCCTGTGGTCGATCGTGATGGGCGTGGCCCTGCTCCTGACCGGCGTCGGGTTCCTGGTGCTCACCCTCAGCGGCGCGCTCGGAGCACTGCGCGTCCCGCGACCGCAGCTGCGGCGGGACCCGGCGGGCACCACGACGTAACCGCCTGCCCGACCAGGCAGCATCGACGGCCCCGCGAAAGCGGGGCCGTTCGGCCGGTGTCAGGCGGTCTGAACCTTCGGTTCCGCGTACATTCGCTCGACGTCCTCGAACGTCAGCCCCTGCTGCCAGACGGCGTCGAACGCGATCTTCAGAACCTTCGCGAGCGCCCGGTGCTCGACGACGACGATCGTCAGCTCGGCCTGTCCGGCGACGGGGTCCTCCATGCCGAACATCACGATCGTCTCGTCGATGATCACGAGCTTGAGCGGCAGCTCCTCGACGAAGCGCGCATCCTCTCCGGCGGCAATGAACCGGCGCACGCCCTCGGCGAACGCCGGATCGTCGAAGGCGGAGAATTCGTAGATGCTGCGTGCAGTCCGCGTGTGCGAGACGGTGAGGCCCTCGACGTTCTCCTGCGCGGGCGTGGCGTACGGGGGCTTCGTGAACACGAGGATCTCGCGCTGAATGCCGGCCTGCAGTTCCTCGAACCGCTCGTTGATCGCGGCGCGGTCGCGGAGAACCTCGATGTACTCGAGCGGATCGCGCTCCTTCTGGCCCTCGGCGAAGGCGGGCCCGAGCGCGTCGATCATCGCACGGCTCGTGTCCTCGAGCTGCGCGAGCTCCTGCCGCTTGGTGTCCAGCAGCCGCTCGATCGCGAGCTCGGGCGCGATCGCGGCGTACTTCGCGGGTGACCCCGGCCGCTGTGCGGCGAGACCTTTCTCCACGAGCGTCGCGAGCACATCGTAGATCCGCTGGCGCGGGATGCCGGCGAGCCGGGCGACGTCGGCGGCGGCAAACGAGTCCCGGCGCATCAGCGCGAGGTAGGCCTTCGCCTCGTAGGTCGTGAGACCGAGCGCGGTGAGATTCTCTGAGCCGGCGGGCACGAGCCTCAGGTTAAGGGCGCGCGTCGTATCCCCGCGCGACGTCGATGACGTTGAACGGGATCCCGCCGACGCCGCCGAGCGAGGGCACGCTGTTGGCTTGCGCCTGCAGCGTCATCGTGCTCGCGGTGATGCTGTACAGCCGCGTGCCGAACGCCAGCACGCCGGGGTCGAGGCTGACGTCCGAGAGCGGGACGTCGATCGTGATCTTCCCGCTCGATCCCGTCACGACCGAGCAGGCTCCCGGAGCCGTGATCTGGGTCGTGCCCGGGTAGGTCAGCTGGACGCCGTCGGCGTTCTGCTGGAGCGCGTTCTGCCCCACCCAGCACTGCACCGGCCCCCCTCCGGTCGACTCCCCGTAGACCATGAAGTTGAGGCCGCCGTTCGCACAGGAAGGCGCCGTCGAGGTGCAGGCCGGATCGGCCGGTCGCAGCCACTGCGTCAGCCAGACGAGGTCGCTGTCCGGGTCCGGGGAGGCCGGCGCGGCCGTGCTCATGTTGGCCACCTTCATCGTCACCCGCAGGCATGCCGTGCCCGCCGGGTGGCACGACCCGGTGGACGGCCAGCTGACGCTGGACGACGTGATGTCGAGGTTCGGCATGCTCGCGCTGGACTGACCGAGGGCGTCGTAGGTCGCGTCGCCGCCTGGATCCGAGGCGGAGCCGACCAGGATGGAATCGCCCTTCGGCTGGACCTTCGCATAGACGGCGGCGCCGCCGTTCTGGGCGACGTACATGGCGTGCGAGCCGTACAGGTTGCCGTCCTGGTTCTCGGAGTCCGCATACGAGATCTGCGCCTCGCCCTTGCTGCCGATGCGAAGCTGGAAGAAGTCGCCGAGGGTCCGCGTCGTTCCGGACAGGCCGAGGTTGGTGGCGCCGCCGCACTGGTTGCCGATGATCGTCTGGATGCCGCCGCGGCGAACGGCGTGCTCGCTCGCGAGTACCGGCGGGGTGAAGCTCACGGAGCTCGCGTGGCCGTTCAGCGTCTGCGTCAGGTAGAGGCTCCAGGAGCCGGGAACGGAGTCCGGCCCACCGTCGGGGCACGCCTGCGGCCCCCCGTTCACGAGGTCGACGTGGGCGGGCGTGCCGTACCAGGCGATGTCCACGCGGCCGTCGTCGCCGGCGGCGATCCACGCGTAGACATTGTTGGCGAGGCCCGGCGTCGGTACCTGCACCGGCGTCGACCAGGTGTTGCCCTCGTCCGTCGAGTAGGCGTACATGAGCGCGGTATCGCCGGCCTTACCGTTCGTCATCGACGCCTGCTCCCAGACGGCGTAGAGGTTTCCGGCGCGGTCGATCGCGAGCGAGGGAAAGTTCCCGCCCGTACGCACGGTCGCCGGGTTGCCGAGGTTGGCGACCGGGAGATCGACGCAGTTCAGGCCGCTCGGATCGCTGACGTTCGTGATCGGCGCGCCGAACGCAACCGGGAAGCAGCGAGCGATCAGGATTTTGCTGAGGCTGCCGTCGTCGTGGATGACGTAGACGTGCCGCACCGGGGTCGCGAGCGTCGTCGGCGCCCCGTTGACGACCTGGCCGGTCCCCGTCGCGACGGGGCTTACCTCGTCGTTGCCCATGATGCCCTCGTCGCAGGTGCCCGGCTGCGTGATGCGGTTCGGCGGGCCGAACTCGACACCTGCCGTCGCGCCGACGCCGGCGGGCGGCGAGCGGTACATGACGAGGACGTTGTTCGCCGTGGTGGCGCCGCACTGGACGGCGCCCGTCCCGACCTCGTCGTTGGCGAGGTAGAGCGACCCTCCCGCGGTCGGGTCGCCGTCGAGCGCGTACCACTGACGGTCGACGCCCGCGTCCGGGACGCCGGTGTTGCTGCACGGCGTGAAGGTCCGGCCCTGGTCGTCCGATCGCGCCGTGCTGAAGTTGGCGAGCGAAAGGTCGTTGAAGTAGAGCCGTCCGGCCCCGTCGACGGCGAGCTCGGTGTCACCGCCCTCGGCGCACGGGATCACCTTGCCCGTCAGCGGCGCCGCGGCGGGAATCCACTTGAACGTCTTGCCCCCGTCGAGCGAGCGCCAGATCCAGCTCGTGTTCGAGCCGCCGGAGTCGGGTGAGCTCATGTAGACGCGGCTCGCGTTCGAGGGGTCGAGCCGTAGGTCGGCCTCGAAGCCCCAGCCCGCGACGCCGGCGATCGTCGGCTGCCCGAACGTGGGCGCGTTGTTGGCCTTGGACGAGCTCGCGCTCGCGGCCGTTCCGGCCGGAAAGTCCGTGACGGAGCTGTGCCCGGCAATAGTGGAAGCGGCTGCCTTCTCGGCATCGGGATCGCCTCCGACCGCGCGCAGGAGCGCGAGCCGGAGCTCCGCCGGGCTCGAGCGTGCGTGATCACGGCCGACCAGCGCGAGCGGGACGGCGACGGCGGCAGCGATCAGCGCCAGCGCCACCAGGGTCTGCCAACGAAAGACGAGCGTCCTCATGCGGCCCGCGGAGTATAGACGATTCCGAGACTTGACACCCCTTGTAGTGGTGTCTATCATGCCGCCCACGTCAAGTGTGACACCACTACTGATGGTGTCAGAGTCGCCGAAGGAGGGGAACCGATGCAGGCATCGCCTGGGAGGCGCATGCGATTCCATCGGGGGGTCGTCTGTGGTCTGGTCGTCGGCGTCGCCGCTCTGGCACTCGCCGGCGGCCGCGTGTCGACCGCAGGCGGAGCGGCGACCGTCACGCTCAATCGGGACGTCGTCCGCAATCTCGGCCTCGCCACGCTCGTCGGCCCGGTGGCCGACTCGCGCCCGATCACGGTGGGGGTGGTGCTCAGGAACCCCAACCAGGCGGCCGAGGACGCGTACGTCCGGGCGCTGTACGACCCTGCGAGCTCGAGCTACCACAACTTCCTCGACTCCGACAGCTTCAACCAGCAGTTCGGCGTCCCCGCCGCCACGCTCCAGGCGGCCCAGTCGTGGCTCTCCGGCGCCGGCCTGACGGTGAGCACCATCGAGGGCTCGACGGGCTACCTGCTCGCGAGCGGCACCGCCGCCCAGATCGAGGCGGCCTTCGCGACGCCGCTCAACGCGTACACCGGGGCCGGCAAGACCTTCTACGCAAACGCCGTCGCGCCGACGGTGCCGGCGTCGATCGGGGTCGACACCGTGCTCGGGCTGAACGACTTCAACCGCGCATTCACGGCGCGCGTCTGGGCGACCGGTGCGTCGAAGACGACCACCGCTGCGCCGCCGGCGAGCGGCACCGTCCCGAACCCGGGCCTCCTGAGCCCGAAGGACCTGTGGTCGATCTACGAC